>JAHLLJ010000096.1 GCA_020444205.1 Deltaproteobacteria bacterium
GCTGGGCCATGGTGATCATCGCCGGATTTTTCCTGGTGCAAACCGTATTTTCCGATCATTTCTTCTGGATTTTCTACGGTCCGCCCAGCGACTGGTTCACCATCATCGACTACCTGTTCATGCGTGAGAACGGTATCTACGGCATCCCCTTGATGGTGATGGCCACCTACATCTTCCTGTTCATCCTCTTCGGGGCTATTCTGGTGCGCTCAGGAGCGGGACGCTTTTTCATCAACGTGGCCCTGGCCCTCACCGGAAGCAGGGTGGGCGGCCCGGCCAAGGCATCGGTGGTCAGCTCCTGCCTGATGGCTTCGGTGTCCGGCTCGGCAGTGGCCAACGTGGTCACCACCGGTAGCTTCACCATTCCCTTGATGAAGCGCATCGGTTACCGGCCCTACTTTGCCGGCGCGGTAGAGGCTTGCTCCTCCAGCGGCGGGCAGATCATGCCCCCAGTGATGGGGGCCGCGGCCTTTGTAATCGCCGAGTTCATGAACGTGCCCTACCTTTACGTGGCCTTGGCGGGCCTGTTCCCGGCGCTTATCTACTTTTTCTCTATTTTTGTGATGGTCCACTTCGAGGCCCGCAAAAAGAATCTGGCCACCGTGCCCAAGGAGGAGTTACCCGATCTCAAGACCGAGCTTAAGCGCGGCGGGCACTTGTTCCTTTCCATCATCGTTATCGTGGTGCTGATGGTCATGGGCTACACGCCCATGTTCGCCGCCTTCTGGGCCATCATCTCCATCTTGGTGCTCAGCTCACTGCGCAAAGAGACCAGGATGACTCCGGTGCAGATATTCTCGGCCTTGGAAGAGGGGGCGCGCCAGGCGGTTAGCGTGTCGGTGGCCTGCGCCACCGCGGGCATCATCATCGGCTGCGTTTTCGTGTCTGGCCTGGGGCTCAAGTTCACCACGGTGATCGTGTCCGTAGCCGGCGGCGAGCTGTGGATTGCCTTGGTGCTGACCATGTTCGCCTCCCTTATATTGGGTATGGGCCTGACCACCACCGCGGTGTACATCACCTTGGCCGCCCTGGTGATACCGGCGCTGACCCAGATGGGGGTGGCGCCCATCGCGGCCCACTTGTTTGCCTTCTACTTTGGCTTGGTTTCAGCCATTACCCCGCCGGTGGCCCTGGCTTCTTTCGCCGCGGCGGGTATCGCCGGGTCCAACCCCATGCAAACGGGGTTTCACTCCTTTAGGCTGGGCATAGCCAAGTACATCCTGCCTTTTGTGTTCGTTTACAACCCGGCAATTGTTTTTGTAGGCGATTGGTATCATATAGTCTCGGCGGTGGCCGGCGGTTTCGCGGGCATCTACGCCCTGACCGTAACCACCGAGGGATGGATGCTCAAAAAGGTGGGCTGGGCCATCCGCCTGGTCATGGGCGCGGTAGCCATCATGATGTTCCACCCGGATCTGTTGACCGACCTGATCGGTTGGATACTTTTTGTCGTGATCATGATTTTCCATTGGCGGCAGACAAAAAATGATACCGGCCTGACAGCGGAGGTGGCGGCATGAGGCGCATTTTAGCCTGGCTACCCATAGTGATCACCGCTTTGCTGATGTGGTATGCCCGCGTCACCAACGTCGGGGTCACCAACTACAACCTGTTCCTCTTGGGCCTGTTGGCTTGGTGCCTTATAATCATTGTCTTTTACCGGGCAATACGCTCCAAGAGCAGCGGCACAACAGACTCGTGACTTACACCGATAAGAGGATGAGATAATGGCCGATGGTTCGTTGATAACCCCTTTTGACGGGCATGCGCCCCAGATAGACCCCACCGCCTTTGTGGACCCGTCCGCCCGCATCATTGGCCGGGTGACCTTGGCCAAAGGGGCCATGATCTGGCCGGGAGCGGTGCTCAGGGCTGATGATGACCGCATTGTGGTGGGCCAAGGCAGCGCGGTGTTGGATCTGGCCTTGTTGGAGGCGCCCAAGGACAAACCGGTGATCGTGGAGCCCGGTGCTTTGGTCAGCCACCAGGTTTGCATTCATGGGGCCACGGTCAAGAGCGGTGCCTTGGTGGGCATCGGGGCTATCGTGCTCGATGGCGCGGTGGTGGGCGCCGGTGCCTTGGTGGGAGCCGGGGCGGTGGTGCCTCCCAGGATGGAGATACCCGAAGGGGTGTTGGTGTTGGGGCAACCGGCCAAGTTGATCCGCGAGTTGAAACCGGCTGAAGTCGCCGAGGTCGGCAATCAACTGGCCGACTTGGCCGGCAAAGCCAAACTCTACATGTCTTGAACAGGGTGGGGCGGTTGCCCATGGCGCCGCCCCGCCTTCTTAATATTTTCGTCTTAAGCCAGCCCGCCATTACGGAGGGGTCATGTCCTTTACCCTGGATCACGTTCACCTGCGCTGCCAAGATCTTGAGGCGGCGGTCGAGTATTACCAAAAGATGTTTAACGGCGAGGTGGTGGCTCGCATCGTGGCCAGGGGCATGCCCTTGGTGCGCATGAAGGTCGGCGATATGTTCCTGGCCTTTTCCCCCAAGCGCGATGATGAACCAGAGCCTCAGAGCGGCCTGCATTGGGGAACCTACGAGCTGGGTTTCCTGGTGGAGGACGTGCAGAGGACCTATGAAGAGCTAAGCGCCAAGGGGGCTGATTTCGTCATCACGCCCATGGAGGTTCGTCCTGGGGTGCAGGCGGCTTTTTTCATGGCCCCCGATGGTGTCAAGATTGAGATATTGCACCGGGATTAGCAGCTCTAAAGGAGTACCCAGCTAAGGAACTTTGTCCGGAGTGGGGCGCAAGTAAGTTTAATGTAAAATATTAATAAAAAGTAATAACTAGCTATAAATAAAAAGATAATAATAAATTAATTTATTGCATCTGGGTCTTTCTCATCTGAGGAAATTGTAAGTAAAAACCTTGACATTTTGGGCTTCCGGCCAGTACTTTATTATATATAATATTGTATGCAATATGGAGTGGTAATGAAGGCGGCAATCGCCTGAACATCCATGCCCACAAGGAGTCCGGCTTGGAAAGCATTCTTTATGAAAAGCGCGGCCATGTAGCCTATATCACCCTTAACCAACCCCAAAAACTCAACGCCTTGGGCAGGACCACGGCCAAAGATATGGGCCGAGCATGGGCTGATTTCCGCGATGACGACGATATGTGGGTGGCGGTGTTGGCGGGCAACGGCCGCTCCTTTTGCGCCGGGGCGGACGTTAAGGAGATGGAAAGAGGGCAGTGGCGTTTCCGTGATTCGGTAATGTTGGGTGACGACAGCCTTCTGCCCAGCACCCATGATGTTTATAAACCCATCGTGGCCGCGGTGCAGGGCCACGTGTACGGCGGCGGGCTGGTGCTCTGCCTGGAGTGCGACATCCGGGTGGCGGCCCAAAACGCCAGGCTGGGCCTGCCCGAGGGCAAGGTCAATGTCCCCTTTTTGTACGCGCCTTTTGTATTCGACCACATCCCCCGGGCCGTGGCTTGTGAGATGATTCTCACCGGCAAGCCGCTGGATCTGCAAAGGGCCTATGATCTGGCTCTGGTGAATAAGGTGGTGCCGGAAGATGAGCTGTTGAGCGCGGCCCAGGAATATGCCGAGGCCATTTGCGAGATGGGGCCGCTGGCCAATTTCGCCGCCAAGGAGCTATACACCCGGGGACGCCGCATGGATTTCGAGGGGGCCATGGCCTTGCTGGAGCACGTGACCACCCCGGTGTGGAACTCTCAGGATTCAAAAGAGGCTAAGCAGGCTTTCCTAGAAAAACGTAAGCCGAGATGGAGCTTGAAATAATCTTGCCGAAACAAGGCTGCGTGCATTGCCAAAAAAGATTATAGTTGTCGATAGCAGATGACATACCTCTTGAGTTCTTGGGCTAAACACTTCAGACCCCAGTTGAAAGGGGCAAAATGGCCAAAAAGAGCAGGCCCCTCCGGGAAAAAATCTATAACAAGTTGATCGAAGAGATAGTTACCGGGCAACTCAACCCGGGAGAGCGTTTGTCCGAAGGCAGCTTGGCCGGCCGCTTCCATGTAAGCCGCACCCCCATCCGCGAAGCCCTTTTGCAGCTTGAAAAGCTGGGCTACGTGGTTCACCAAAAGAACGTCGGCACCATCGTAAAAAAGGTATCGCCCGAAGGAGTGCGCGAGATTTTCGAGGTGGTGGCTTCCTTGGAGGGTATGGCGGTGGAACTGTTCGGCAAGCTGCCGCCCGCACCCGAGGACATGCAAGAGCTGATTCAGTTACAGCAGGAGCTGCGCCAGGACACCCTGAACCACGATTTTGCCAGCTACTACGAGGGTAACCGCAAATTCCACGACTTTTTGGCTCGAAAATCAGGCAACAGAACCCTGTTGGACCTCACCAGAACCCACCGGGACAGCATCTACCGCATAGTCGCCCGAGGCAGCACCTTGCCGTTGCACATCCAAGATTACCTTACCGGTCACGACGCCATAATCGAGGCTTTGCAAAAAGGCGAGTCGCAAAAGGCCGGAACCATCATGAAGGATCATGTGTTGAAAGCGGGGGAACTCATTTCCGGGGCCATGGCTCCTTTGCCTTGGCGCCCCTCTAGCTGACAAAAACAACTGCATACCCCGCGGGGCTCAGCCCTGATCGCCGCCTGGTTTGGCCATTGCGGTCATCTTCAACCAGTCGGTTTCCAATGCCTTCATCTGGGTGTTGATCTGGTTTACGTGCTCCAGGGCAAGCTTCCAAGCCAGGTCGGCATCGCGCCTTTTAAGGGCTGCCAGAATTTTGCGGTGATCTTCATCCTTGTGCAGGATCAAGTGCTGCGGTTTAAGGGTGGTTACAAAGGCCAAAGTGAAGTCCAGGATCCGGTTGATCAGGGCGGCGTAGATGGGGTTGCCACAAGCTTGGCCCACTTCCCGGTGGAAACTGCCCGTGAGATCCCGCTTTTGGTCGGGGTCTTTCTGGTAGTAGCTCTCATCCTGGATATTTTCCAGATTGATCAGGTCTTCCTCGGTGGCGTTGAGCGCCGCCAGGCGGAACACCTCTGGCTCAACAAACTGACGCACCTGAACCAGGTGATCCACGGTGAGCTGGCGTAGCCGGATAAGGTCGGCGACGTTTTCCAATAAGAATAGATGGTCGATTCGCCCCACCATGGCCCCGCCCTTGGTGCCCCGGTTTATTTTAACCAGCCCCTGGGCCTGGAGATAGCGCAAAGCCTCGCGTATCACCGGGCGGCTCACAGCCAATTGACGCGCCAATTCAGTCTCATTGGGCAGAGTGTCGCCCATTTGAAGGCTGCCGTTCAAGATGGCCTCGCGTAGCTCCGACGCTACCACCTCGTAGAGATTTTCTTGTTTCCCAACGGCCTTAAGCATTTAGCTCGATTCCTTGTGTACCTTACAGCTGTTATCTTGTGAAATGACAAATGTGTGTTTTTTCGGTTGACAAATACTAGCACAGGTAATTAGATATGGATACATAAAACGTAATACGTATTAACGCCGATGAGGAGGCGCTAATTGACACACACCGGAGGAGCTCCTAATGAGATCTAAATCACTCGCGACTCTGATAACGGTAACGCTGCTGCTGCTGTTCGGCACGGCCACCATGGCTTCGGCCATGAACCTGAGGTTCAACATCGTTTACGGCCCCAAACATCCCTTGGCCAAGGGTGTGTTTAAAACTTGGGCCAAACAAGTGAAGGAAGTAACAGATGGCCGCGTCAAAGTGACCATTTTCCACGCCAGCGCCCTGTCCAAGATCACCCAGGTGTTCGACGCCACGGTCTCCGGCCAGGTTGACGGCGGCCTTTCCTGCCCCACCTACGCCCAGGACCGTTTCCCCCTGGCTGGCATCCTGGACCAGCCCATGGTGGCCACCGCCAGCGCGGAAAAAAACAGCGCCACCTTGTACAAGCTCTATGAAAAGTACCCTGAGATGCAAAAGGAGTTTGAAAAGGTCAAGCTCCTGTGGCTCTACACCAACCCCGCCTTCCAGCTTCACTTCACCAAGCGCGAGGTGCGCAACCTGGAAGAGCTTAAGGGCGCCGTGGTTTCCGGCGGCGGTAGCACCGGTTTGCAGGTGCTAAAGGCCCTGGGCGCCAGCCCCGAGGCCCTGCCCATGCCCGACGTGTTCCTGGCCCTGCAAAAGGGCGTGGTGGAAGGCTGCTTCCTGCCTTACCCGCCTCTGCGTCCCCGCCGCATGACCGACATCCTCACCACCCATACCGTGGGCGACTTTTTGGCCACCGGCTTCTACGTGATCATGAACAAGAAGAAGTGGAACAAGATATCGCCCGAAGACCAGAAGGCCATCATGGAGGTCAGCGGCCTGGCCGCGGCCAAGATGTCCGGGCGCGATTTTGACGAGGCTCAGACCAGAGACGTGGCCTGGATGAAGAAAAAGGGCGACAAGTTCTACGTCTTAGACAAGGCCGAGCGGGCCAAGTGGATCGCGCGCGTCAAGCCCATCCGCGACGAGTGGGTCAACCAGCTTGAAGCCAAGGGGCTGCCTGCAAAGGCGGTTTTGGCCGACGCCCTGGAGATGCTGAGCAAGTAACAACACTGATTAAACATCTAAGGCACCCCCGGCTGACCACGGTCAGTTGGGGGTGTCTAGGACTGTAAACAAGCTTTCCCCATCACCGATGGGGGCGTAAAAGGTCTACCGGCAATGCAGATTCAGAAAATGCACGACGGCCTGGCCAAGGCGATCACACCCATTGCCAGTTTATTCAACGGTGTGGGCGCCTCCATGGCCTTGCTCATGGTGCTCCTGGTCGCGGCCAACGTTATATCGCGTGATTTCTTAGGTTTTTCACTGACCGGAGTCGTCGAGCTTGAAGAGATCATGCTCATTGTGCTGGTTTTCGGAGCCATGGGCCATGCCCAACTCGGCAACAAGCACATTGGGGTGGATTTTTTCACCTCCCGTTTTTCGGAAGAAACCCAACTCAAGTTGGCCAACTTTACCCAAATTCTTAGCGGCTTTTTCTTTCTCATGTTCACTTGGCAGAGCGTGGTCATCTCCCACACCTATTGGGTGGAAGACGACACCACGCTGCTGCTCAAAATATCCAAGGCGCCCCTAACCCTGGTCATCGCCCTGGGCCTGCTGCTGCTGGCCTTGGCCCTTATAAAGGATGCTCTTAAAAGCACGGCCGAACTGGTGCGCCAGAACCAAGGCGCCTGGCCGGCCATGTCCTGGATTTTTTCTGTAATTCTCATCCTGGGCGTGCTGGCTCCCGAGTGGTTCGGATGGAGTGTGGAGGCCGACACCAACGAATGGATATGGGGCGTGGCCCTGTTGGCCCTGTTGTTTTCGGGCATGCTCATCGGCGCGGCCCTTGGCTTTTTGGGGGTCATCGGCATGGCCTGGTGCTTTGGCACCGACGCAGGCCTGGGCCTCATGCAGACGGTTCCCCTTTCCTCCACCGCTTCCTACTCCCTGTGCGTCATTCCCTTCTTCGTGCTCATGGGAGAGATTTGCTTCCACTCGGGGCTTAGCGACAAGCTCTATCGTGCCGCCTACCGTTGGGTGGGTCACCTGCCCGGCGGTCTTTCCATTGCCACCGTTTTGGCCTGCGGCGCCTTCAGCGCGGTGAGCGGGTCTTCTCTGGCCACCTCGGCCACAATGGGCACCGTGGCTTTGCCCGAGATGCGGCGCTACGGCTACAAAGACACCCTGGCCACCGGCTCCATTGCCGCCGGAGGCACCATCGGCATCCTCATTCCGCCCAGCGTCATCCTGATTATCTACGGCGTACTGGTGGAGCAATCCATCGCCGAGCTGTTTTTCGCCGGCATCATTCCCGGTTTGATCTCGCTGCTCTACTACGTGATCGCCATTTTGATCTGGACGCGTCTGCAGCCTGACCTGGGCCCGCGCGGCCCCAAGTACAAGGTGGGCGAGCGGGTACGCTCCCTGGCCGATACCTGGGAGGTTTTGGGCCTGTTCGTGCTGGTGATGGGCGGTATCTACGGCGGCTGGTTCACCCCAACCGAAGCAGGCGCTATCGGAGCTGCCGGAGCCTTTATATTCGGGCTGATACGCAAGCGCCTCAACATGACAAACGTCAAGAGCTCTCTCATGGCCACCGGCCGCACCACGGCCATGGTTTTCCTGGTGGTCATTGGAACCGCCGTATTCGGCTACTTCCTAACCTCCACCCAGATTCCCATGCGCCTGGCCGAGTGGGCGGCCAACCTGCCGGTTCCGCCCTTTGTGGTCATCTCCTCCATCATCGCCTGCTGCTTCATTCTGGGCTGCGTTATGGGGACCCTGCCCCTGGTGTTTATCACCGTGCCCATTTTCGCGCCGGTGGTGGAGTCCCTGGGTTACGACCTCATCTGGTTCGGCGTGGTCATGGTGGTGGTTTCCGAGATCGGCCTGATCACCCCGCCGGTGGGCATGAACGTGTTCATCATGAAAGGCGTGGCCGACGACGTCCCGCTCACGACCATCTTCAAGGGCATCTTCCCCTTCCTGCTGGCGGATGTCGCGCGCCTGATCACCCTGATTGCTTTCCCGGCACTGACCCTGTTCCTGCCGGAACTGCTTAGATGAAAGGACCTCAGCTATGACATACCCCTCTGTATATCCCACCGGCACCACGGTCTACGATCCCGACCGCTGCTGGAACGGCTACACCCTGTTCCAGGCTAGGGAGCGCGGCGCCCTGCTAATCGACATGAACGGCCGCGAGGTGAAGCTGTGGAAAAACCTGCACGGCTTCCCCAATAAGCTGCTGCCCGGCGGCTACGTAATGGGTCACTCCGGCGAGCGCAACGTCAAGTACTCCGTGCAGGACTACATGGACCTGGTCCAGGTGGACTGGGACGGCAAGGTAGCCTGGAAGTTCGATCAGTACGAATACGTGGAAGACCCCGGTGATGAGCCCCGCTGGATGGCCCGTATGCATCATGACTACCAGCGCGAGGGCAATCCGGTGGGTTACTACGTGCCGGGCATGGACATTCCGGTGGATCGCGGCAACACTCTGATCCTGGCCCACAAAAACGTGATCAACCCGGCCATCTCCGACAAGAACCTGCTGGACGACGTGGTCTACGAGGTCACCTGGGAGGGCGACATCGTCTGGGAGTGGGCCTGCAACGAGCACTTTGACGAGTACGGCTTCCACGAGGACGCCAAGAACATCTTGTGCCGCGACCCCAACATGCGTCCGGCTGGCGGCGGCATGGGCGACTGGATGCACATCAACTCCATGTCCGCCCTGGGCCCCAACCGCCACTACGACGCGGGCGATGAGCGCTTCCATCCGGACAACATCATCGTGGACGGACGCGAGGCCAATATCATATGGATCATCTCCAAGGCCACCGGCGAGGTGGTGTGGAAGGTGGGTCCCTATTACGACGAGACCCCTGAGCTGAAGGCCCTTGGCTGGATTATCGGCCAGCATCACGCCCACATGATCCCCAGGGGCCTGCCCGGCGAGGGCAACATCCTGGTGTTTGACAACGGCGGCTGGGGCGGCTACGGCGCACCCAACCCCGGCAGCCCCAAGGGCAGCAAGAACGCCTTGCGCGACTACTCCCGAGTGCTGGAGTTCGACCCCGTCACCTTGAAGATAGTGTGGCAGTACACCCCCAAGGAAGCCGGTTTCGTGCATCCCACGGACAGCAACCGCTTCTACAGCCCCTTCATTTCCAGCGCCCAGCGTCTGCCCAATGGCAACACCCTGATCACCGAGGGCAGCGGCGGCCGCATTCTGGAGGTGACTGCGGAGCACGATTTGGTTTGGGAGTACATCAGCCCTTACTGGGGCGATAACCTGAACCAGAACATGGTCTACCGCGCCTACCGCTCGCCCTACGATTGGGTGCCTCAGCTGGACAAGCCCAACGAGACCCCCATCGAGCCCGTGGACGTGACCACCTATCGCATGCCCGGCGCCGCCGCTCCGGGCGCGGAGTCCACGGTGGAAATCGAAGGCACCGTGCCTTACCAGAAGTCCACCGCTTTGTGCGTGGTGACCGATGCGGACATAAAGGACGAAGACTAACAATGCCAAAGCCCCGGCCCGTTCTGGGCCGGGGCTCGGCCTGACGGCGTTCCGACTGGGGCCGCTCATGGGAGTGGCCCGGGCCGAAACGCCTACAGGCATTGCGAGATGGATAAATGAGCGCACAAAAATCCGTTGATCAGATGCAGTTCCCCGGCGAGCTGCGCTACTCCAAAGAGCACACCTGGGTGGAGCCCGCGGGGGACACCTTAAAGGTAGGCATCACTGATTTCGCCCAGGACCAGTTGGGCGAGGTTATTTTCGTGGAACTGCCCGGCGAGGGCGATGAGTTTGACCAGGACGCCGAGTTCGGCGTGGTGGAATCGGCCAAATCCACCTCGGATTTGTACATGCCCATCTCCGGTGAGGTGGTGGCCGTGAATCATACCCTGGAAGACGAGCCCGGCCTGGTTAACCAAAGCCCCTACCAGGACGGCTGGATGCTTGAGATCAAGCCCAACGACCCCTCCCAGCTGGAGGCCATCCTGTCGGCCGAGGAATATGTGGGGCTCATAAACGAGGAGGTTTAGTCATGGCCGTGACCATCTATACCGCCACGGGCTGCGCCCGCTGCAAGGTCGCCAAGAAGTACCTGGCCCAAAAGGGCATCGAGTACACCGACCTGGACATCAAGGCCGAGGGCAAGGACGAGTTCAACCGTTTTTACCGCGAAAACCGCAAGTCAGTGTACCGCGGCCCGGACGGCATCGAGTTTCCGGTCTTTTTCGACGGCCAAGTGGTCAAGCAGGGCCTGGGCGTGGTGGTCGGCCACGCCTGCTCCGAAAAGATTGCCGGTTTCTTTGGCATCGGCCGCCTGCACGGCGAATGGGTGGACGGCATCCATATCTCCGAGGGCGAACCCGAGGCCATTGACGAGCTGGTGGAGGCGCTTACTTACCTCAAGAGCGCGGGCATGAAGTTCGAGATGGACACCGACGGCCGCAATCCCCAGGTGTTGGAGCGCTTGCTTGCCGAGGGCCTGGGCGATGTGCTGATCATGCGCCTGATGGGCACCAAGGACATGTACGACGCCCAAGGCTATGACCTGGCTGAGGTGGAAAAGACCATGAACCTGGTGCCTCAGTTCGCCGAGCATCGCTTCGAGCTGGTGGTGCGCCCGGTGGAGCGGGAAAACGGCGTGATCGAGTACCTCAAGCCCGAAGAGGCTGGAGAGATCGCGGCCTGGCTCAAGGAGGCCACCGGCGGCAACAAGCACCCCTTTGTGCTGGCGCCCTTTGACCTCAAGGCCGCGGGCGACAAGCGTTTCAGCGGGCTGACTCAACTGGAGTCCAAGGACCTCCTTCTCTACCGCAGCAAGGCTCGCGGCAGCCAGGTGATGGCCGCCACGGCTTAGAAAAACTCGGCGGGCCGCTGGCTCGCCGCCAACAAACCACGGGCGCTAGGCCCGTTAGGCAGCACAGCATATGAGCAAGTTCGATGTGATGGTTATCGGCGGCGGTCCGGGCGGCTATGTGGCCGCGGTGCGCTGCACCCAGCTCGGCCTCAAGACCGCCGTGGTGGAGCAGGACGCCCTGGGCGGCACCTGCGTGAACTGGGGCTGCATCCCCACCAAGTCCCTCTTGCGCAACGCCGAGGTGGCCCACCTGCTTTCCCAGGGGCGCACCTACGGCTTCCAGGCCAAGGAGTTAAGCCTGGACTACGCCGCCGCCCAGAAGCGTTCCCGCCAGGTTTCCACCCGCCAGGGACGGCGGGTGCAGGCCCTGCTCAAGACCTCCGGAGTGGAGATCATCGAGGGCAGGGGCGTGCTGGCCGGTCCAAACCAAGTCAAGGTGGAGCCCTCGGGCGAGGTGTTCGAGGCGGACAACATCATCCTGGCCACCGGCTCCAAGCCGCGCCAGATCCCCGGACTGGAGCCTGACGGCAAGCGCATCATCACCTTCCATCAGGCCCTGGAGCTGACCCAAGCCCCGGCCTCGGTGGTGGTGGTGGGCGGAGGGCCCATCGGCTTGGAGTTCGCTTCGGTGTGGAACCGCTACGGCAGCAAAATAACCGTGGTGGAGATGATGCCGCGCATCATGCCCCTGGAAGACCCGGAGGTGAGCCAAGAGGTGGCCCGGCAATACAAGAAGGCCAAGATGGACATCCGGGTGGAGGCGGCGGTCAAAAAAGCCGAGCTTACCGACACCGGCGTAGCGGTCACCGTGGCTCAAGGCGATGCCGAGGAAGTCATCGAGGCCTCGATCATGCTGGCGGCCATCGGCTTTGTGCCCAACACCGGCGGCCTGGGCCTGGAAGAAGCCGGGGTGAGCCTGAACCGGGTAGGGCACGTGGAGATCGATGAGCAGATGCGCTCCAGCCTGCCCAGCGTATATGCCATCGGCGACATCACCGGCAAGCTGGCCCTGGCCCACACCGCCTCGGCCCAGGGCGTGATCGCCGCCGAGGCCATAGCGGGCAAGACCACTCAATCCCTGGTCTACGAGAACATCCCCCGCTGCACTTTCGGCGCGCCGGAGAGCGCCTCGGTGGGCCTTACCGAGGCCCAGGCGGCTGAGCGCGGCTTTAAACCGGTGTCCAAGATGAGCCCCCTGGCTCCCAACGGCAAGGCCGTGGCTTTGAACGAGAACGCGGGCTTCATCAAGATCATCGCCGACGCCGAGAGCGGCAAGGTCCTGGGTGTGCACATGGTGGGCCCGCACGTGACCGAGATGATCGGCGGCGCGGCCATGGCCCTGAACCTGGGGGCCACGGTGGAGCAGATGGCCGCCACGGTGTTCCCGCACCCCACGGTCAGCGAGGCCATGATGGAAGGGCTGCACGCCTTGGCCGGGCATGCCATACACATTTAAACATTTTGCCTGATACTTGTGGGGCCGGAACGGCGAGATTCCTCTGTTCCGCGCCCCATCTCCATTGTTGGGCAGCGGTTCACCCGTCTGATCCGCTCCGGCAAATGATCTAACTGAGTTAGATGCCAGTTACACGAAAATCAGGTGGCGGACATCCATCCGGAGAATACGCAGCATGGGTATTTATGTAGAATGGGTAATGAGCAATCCCCTCTTGTCCGCCTTTATCCAATTCGGGATATTGGGGACCTTGGGCGAGGTAGCATCTCACGCCTTGGTTATGCGCCGCCTGGGGTTGCCGTGCACCAAGGGGCGGCTGGTTCTCAAGGTTCTGGCCTGGGGGGTATTGGGCGTGGTGGTCAAATTCGGCTTCACCGGCATCAAGGGTTTTACCCACGCGGTGCAAGAGGGGGGTTATTTGCCGTCGTTCATGGCCAGCGGCCTGGGGCACGCTTTTGCGGTGTCGCTCATGGCCAACTTTTTTTTCGGGCCGCAGATGATGTTTTTCCACCGCTTGGAAGACAACCTGATCATGCGCGAGTGGAACTTCAAAGGCATGGATATGGCCCTTAAAAGTCTGATGTGGTTTTGGATCCCGGCCCACACCGTTACCTTTGCCTTGCCGCCGGCCTTTCAGATCGGTCTGGCCGCGCTGTGGGGAGTGGTGTTGGGCTTTATTTTGGGCTTTGCCAAGAGCAAGGCCGCAACCCAGGAAATGGGACTGGCTCCGGCGGTCAACTAGGCAACCAGAGGAGCGGCATGGGCATATTCAATCTGGACAGAATTCTGACCCCCCGTAGCGTGGCAGTGGTTGGGGCCAGCGAGCGTGAAGGCTCGGTGGGCCGCTCGGTGTTGGAGAACATCAGCAAGGGTGGCTTCACCGGCGAAGTCTACCCCATCAACCCCAAACGGAAAGAGGTTTTGGGGATCACCGCCTATGCCTCCATCGACCAGGCTCCGTGTCCCGTGGACCTGGCGGTGATCATCGTGCCGCTGAAGTTCGCTCCGGCCGTGGTGGAAGAGTGCGGCCGTTGCGGGGTGGGCGGGGCCATCATCATCTCCGGCGGCGGCAAGGAGACCGGCCAGGAGGGCGCCGCCCTGGAGCGGGCCATCCTGGCTGCAGCCAAAACCGCCGGGGTGCGCATCGTGGGGCCCAACTGCGTGGGAGTCATCAGCTCTCCCGCTTCGCTCAACGCTTCTTTTATCCACGATATGCCCAAGCCGGGCTCCCTGGCCTTTGTCTCTCAGAGTGGGGCCACTTGTACCGCGGTGCTGGACCTGGCGGTCACCCAGGACATCGGCTTCA
>JAHLLJ010000097.1 GCA_020444205.1 Deltaproteobacteria bacterium
CCCAGGGCCAAGATGCGCGAGCTCAGCGTGTCCGAGCGGGCCGACAGCTTCGTGGAAGTGGAGCTGGGGCTGACCGAAGAGATGGCCAAGGCCGAGACCCAGCGCTGCCTGCAGTGCGGACTCTACTGTTACCGACACAAAGATCAGCCTTACGAGGCTTGGAAATGGGAGAGGAAGGACAATGCCTAATTCTCTGGACCGCCGCTCCTTCCTGCGGTTTGCCGGCAGCACGGCCCTGGGCGCGGCTGCCCTGCCCCTGGTTTCACCGGCCATAGGCCTGGCCGGCCTGGGCAGAGGCCAAAACGCCGCGCAGGAAACCCGGATGATGATGGGCACCCTGGTCTCGGTGACCGTGGTGGACCCCTCGCCCGTCAAAGCTCAGGAAGCCATGAACGCCGCCTTTGCGGCCATGGCCAAGCTGACCCCGGTCTTTGACCGGCACCGCCCTGGTGGTCCGGTGGCCGCCCTTAACTCCGAGGGCCGCTTGGATGACCTGGAGCCTCGCCTCCGGGCTGTGCTGGAGCTGTGCCAGGCGGTGCAACAGAGCACCGGAGGGGCCTTCAACCCCACCGTAGCCCCGATCATCGACACGGTGAAGGCCAGCTTCCTGCAAAACCACCAGCCCCCCAGCCGCGAGCAGATGGCCAAGGCCGTGTCCGCGGTGGGTGGAATCCGCTACAACGGCCACAGCCTGCGCCGCACCAAGGATGGCGCGGCCCTTACCCTGGACGGCGTGGCCAAGGGCTTTATCGTGGATGAGGGCCTGGCCGCCGCCGCCAAGGCTGGTGCCGGCCATGTGCTCATCAACGCCGGCGGCGACGTGGGCGTTCTGGGCGACCGTAACGGCAAGCCCTGGCGGGTGGCTGTGGCCGATCCAGACCACCCCACCCAGTCCAAGATGACCATTAGCTTGACCAGCGGGGCCTTGGCCACCAGTGGCGACTACGAGGTGTATTTTGACCAGGAGCGCCTGTATCACCACATCGTCAACCCGGCCACCGGGCGCATTCCCGGCTCGGGCCACAGCGTGAGCGTGCGCGCTCCCAAGGCCTCCTTGGCCGACGCTCTGGCCACGGCATGTTTCGTCATGCCTCCGGCCCAGGCCAACCGCTTCCTGGCCGCTCGTCCCAGCTTGGAGGGCCTCATCCTCACCCGCTTCGGACAGCGCTACCAGACCAAGGGATTCGCCGCCTAGGCGACCCAACCCAAAAGCAGCAAGCCCGATGGCCAAACGGCCATCGGGCTTTTTTTGCGATTGTGGGGGTATCTCAGCGGCGGGTCATGTCCAGGGGGCCGCTCAGCTTCACGGGCTGAAAATTTTTGACCTTGTCCTTGCCCAGGAGCTTTTCCGTGGGGTTGTGGTTCAAAAACAAAACCTTGCCTTTTATTTCATTGCCCTTGAAAGTACCGCTGAACTGGCAGCGCCAGATCATTTCCTCGCCCTGGAACCAAAGGAAGTTATCCTGCACCTCACCCTTGGTGATCTCCAAGATAATGTAGTCCTGGGGGGTGTCACCCACGATGAGGCTTCCGGTCAACTTATTCCCGGCCTGTTTTAGCTCGGCCTTCACGGTGGTTAACTCGCCCTTGCCTTTTTGATCCTTGCCCTGCTTGGTCAATAGCGCCTTGCCTACGTAGTTACCCTGCACATAGGCGGGAGAGGCGGCCCAGGCCACAGCTCCGGTCATGGCCGCTACAGCCATCATCAACAGGCAACAAATCCCGAGGCGCAGTCCGCGCATGAGTACTCCTCCTTTGCTTGGCATTAAAATTTATCACCATCGCCGCCCGCTTGCAGCCTGTCACCGATATTTCACATATCCTACAATTTGCCTTGATACATAGGGATGTGCTTCAATATCAACCGTGTTGTTCACCCTTGGGGGAGTTGATCGCATGCCCAAATCCTTTGTCTCGCTGAGTTGCCTGATTATTTTGCTGGCCTCGATCATGCTTCTGGGCGGCTGCGGCAACAGCGCCCTGGAGCAAGGCATCCGGGCCGAAAAGGCGGGCAACGACAAGGACGCCTTTGCCTCCTACACCGCGGCCATCTCCTCTACCTTCATGGTGAGCAACAAGAGGGCCAAAGCCTATGCGGGCCGGGCGAGCATCTACATACTGCGGGGTGAGTTGGACAAGGCCCTGGCCGATCTGGACAAGGCCTTGGAACAAGACGCCCAAAGCGAGGCCGCTTACTACGACCGCGCGGTTATCTATATGCTCCAAGGCAAGCCCCAACTGGCCCAAGGAGACGCCAAGCGACTGATCGAGTTGGTACCCCAGAACCCAGCGGCACGCCGCCTTTTCGACCTGGCCCAGGACCCTCCCCCCAAATTCACCCTGCCCCTCACCTGGATGAAGGCCAACCAGGGATAGTCCTACTCAGCTTGTCTTTCCCTCTTTTAAGGCTTAGCCTGAAAAGAAAAAGGAGGGAAGCTCATCGCCTACATTGACGAAAAGGGCCGCATAAGCCTGAAGAACCTGCTGGAGCTTCTGGAGTTGCCCACCCGGGGCGAGGTCCAGTTCGAGGGGCTAAATCCGGATATAGAGACCTACCGCAAGGTGGTGCACAAGGTTGCGCGTAATTTTTTCCAGGCTGCCGGCCTGACCCTGTGGCCCGTGGAAGAGGATTTGTACCAGATTGCTCCCTCGCCGGGCAATGAGTGGGCCGACGCCGCCTATTACCTGGCACATCTGGGCAATCTGGAGGCCTCGGCCGTGGTGATCCACTCGGCCCATGAGCTGTTCCAACGAAACGCCCCCGAAAACACGCCCTGGCCCGATTATGAGCAAGCGGTCCTGGCCAACCTGGATATCCTGCGCGAGGCACCGGCGGCTCTGAAGATCAGTTCCGCCCGAGATGCCCTTATTAAGAGCTTTGAGTTGATTAAAAAAGGGCCGGAAACCATCGCCGCCGAGCTGGCCAAGGAATATGCCGAGGAATAAAAAGCCCCAGGAGCGAGGTGGCGCTCCCGGGGCGAAATTTGCTCATTAGCGGCTTGGAGGCTTATTCCACCACACAGATGGTGGCACCCACCAGGTTGCCGATTACTCCGCTGGAAACCGAGCCGAAGAGCATGCCCGTTAGGTTGCTCACTCCCTTGCGGCCCAGCACCACGGTGCCGTAGCCTCCGGCCTTGACCTCGTCGATGATATCCTTGGCCACGCCCTTTTTCTTCTCCACGTACTTAACCTTGACTTGGTCTTCGCCAAAGCCCTTGCGCAGTAGAAGCTTCTTGGCTTCTTCCAGGTTGTCCCGGCCCTTTTCCTTTTCCCGTTCCAAAACGGAGATGCGGGCCCGCACCTGCTCGGTAAATACCGTGTCCTCCATGTCGTGCTCAGGCACCTTGTCGTAGACTCCGAAAATGACCACCTTAACGTTGTCCACCCGAGCAAACATCTGCCCAACGTACTCAACCGCCCTGAGGGCCTGTTGGGAGTTGTCATAGGCTAGCAGTACTTGATTCCAGAGCATCGCCTTGTTCCTTTCGCAGAATTCGCACCACCGTAACGGTCAATTCCTTACGCCCTGCCAGGCGCTTGGATACTTTGCGCAAAACCAGCCAGGCTGCCACCAGTGCCGCCCCGCCCAGGATAACCGCGGAGGTCTGCGGCTCCAGGCCCCAGGCGTGTCCCCACTTCCTACCCAGGGCAGCGCCCACCAGTAATGCCGCAACGGGCACCATGTAGACCAGAAAGCTGGCCCCCAACACCCCTTTGCGGGGCATGGCCATGATAACCTTGTCCCCTTCCTTGGCGCCAACTTGATTGATCGCGGTGATGACTCGGCGCTTGTCCCCACCCATGGCATGGCACATGCCCTGGGCTCCACAGGACTTGCAGGCCTCTTGCTGCGTGGTCTCCACCTGGGCCAATCCGCCCATGGTCTGGACAACCAATCCTTCTTCCTGCATGTGACTAGAGGGTATCTCTTGCATGCTTAATTTATATCACGTAGAGCCGGTTTAACAAAGGGTCAACCTTGGTTTAACACCCTTTACCACCAGTATTTTTCATCCTTTTAACCCACAGCCGCGCCGTTCATCCGGCGCGTAGAATATCCAGCCAATGCCCCAGGGGATGGCCCGCCACCACAGTGGCGAATAATGGGCCCAAGGTCTGCTGCAAGCGGGCCTGGTGCTCCGGTGGGGCCACCAGGCCGGGCAAGGGCTCACAGGGCAACAATTCTTCTTCACCGGCGTTCTTTTCACAGGTGAGCACCGTGCCCAGCACGCCGTAGACGCCGCCCAGATTCAGATGCTCGGCTATCTGCAAAAGTGCGGTGTCCAGGGTGAACCACCAGGGGTCGCCCTGGGCCTGGCCGCCCACGCCGCAGGTTTCCCGGGAGGCCATCACCCGGCAGGCCAAAGGCCTAACCTCATAGACGGCACACCGGCCCTCCTCCAGCAGGGAGCAAACCCCGGGCGCCCTGCCGGGAGCCGACTCTTGTGGAGGCTCTTTTTGCTCCAGACACAGGCGGGCGAGCTGGTTGCAGGTGTAGGCAGGCGCCGCGCCGGGCTCCAGGCGCTCCACAATATCCTGGCGACCCAAGCGTTCCAGCTCCTCGCGCAGCAGGTCTCCTTCCAGGCTGGTAAGGAACACCTGGTCGGTGCAACAAGCCGCGCAGCCGGGAGCGCAGGCAACCTGGCGCGTGGCCTCCACTCCGGCCTGAAAGCGGTACAAGGCTCTCAACAGCTCCCGTCTGGGGGTCTTTGGCGATATTTTCAAGGTGCTCACGCACATACCTCCCTTGCACAAGCAGCATAACAGCCCTCGAGCAGCGGCCCAAGCATCCTTGACACCCTTGGCCGTGGTTGTCCATAATTTTTTAACTAATAGCCATTTCAATTTATCGCCTTCTAAAACCTGGGGAGAGGCCCATGAAACGTTTTGCCGTTGTTATCGTTGCTCTGTTTTTTTTGACATCCCTGTCCTCCGTCGCCTTGGCTGATGAAATCAGCGACCAGCTTAAACAGGGCATGCAGTATTACCAAGAGGGCAAGGTAAGCCAGGCCATTGGCGAGGTTGAGTTTGCCCTGGCCCAAATGAAACAAAAAAAGGCTGATCTTTTGAGCCAGGTGTTCCCCGAAGCACCCGCCGGGTGGAAGGCGGAGAAGTCGGAAGGCCAGGCAGCGGGCGGAGCCATGTTCGGTGGCGGGGTCAGCGCCACGCGCCGCTATAAAAACGATCAGCGAGGCCATGTGAAGATCCAGGTGATCACCGACTCGCCCCTGATCCAGTCCGTGGGCATGATGCTGAGCAACCCCATGTTCTTGCAGGGTGGCAAACAGGGCAAACTGGTGCGTTTTAAGGGCAACAAGGCCGTGATTAAGGACCGGGGGGAGCGTGCCGAGTTCCAGGCCCTGATCAACGGCAAAGTCCTGCTGCAGGTGGAGGCCGGCCGGGTGAAAAACGCCGCCCAGGTGGTGCAGGACTTCGCCAACCAGGTGAACCTTGACAAGCTCAAGGAGCTCACCCAGTAGAGGCGTTGACAGAGCCGCCCTTAGCGTATCAATATGAAATTAGGCGGACAATACGTCTTGTCCGGCCAACTTTACCGGGAGGTGAGTCATGAAGGCGGGAATCATTTTCACCGGCACCGGCCCCATTCTTGTGCTGACAACCTACAGTTCGTTCGATGATGAGCAGTTTGTGGAAAAGCTGGCCCGCAAGGGCATCATGAAGTTCATCGCCTACGAGTTGAGTTTGGAACTGGTGCGCAAAAAGTACGGTGGCCAGTACCAAGCCATCGTAAACGACGTGAAGCAAGAAGACGACCTCAGGGTGCTGGACTACAACGGCCACAACGTGTTCTACAACTTCAGCTTCAAGGAAATGGGCCCACCCATCACCCACGAATAAGCGCCTGCTCCTTGACTTTACGGGGCGGCCCGCCGTGCTGCGGTCCGCCCCACCCTTGGGGCTTGACCGCACTTGGGCCTAGTGGTATTTTGTGCCGGTAAGTAATGGAGGCTATAGTGCTTTTTCGCGGTACTCGATTTATGGGGTATTATTATTGGCCTGTAGACGGGTCCGTGGAGGCATGCTGACACCTTAGCCAACCAAGCCAGTAGCAGCCGCGGTCCCCAGGGTCCGCGGCTTTTTTAGTTTCCCATCCAGGGAGGTTTCCATGCCGGTAGCTCACAAAATAGCCGAATTCATCGAACGCTCCAGTTGGATCAGGGCCATGTTCGAGGCCGGGGCCAAGCTCAAGGCGGAAAAGGGGGCTGAAAACGTCTTCGACTTTTCCTTGGGCAACCCCAACATCGAGCCGCCGGAGAAGTTTTTTGAGGTGGTTTCCAGCCTGGTGCAAGACCGCACCCCTGGCCGCCACGCCTATATGCCCAACGCGGGCTATCCCCACGTGCGGGCCAAGGTGGCCGACTACCTGAACCGGGAGCACGGCCCCGCTTTCACGGAAAACGAAATCATCATGACCGTGGGCGCGGCCGGCGCCTTGAACATCGTGCTCAAGGCCATCGTGGACCCCGATGCCGAGGTGGTGGTCCCCACCCCCTACTTCGTGGAATACGACTTCTACCTGGACAACCACGGCGGCAAGGTTACCAGGGTCCCCACCACCGACACCTTTGACTTGGACGTGGCGGCCATTGCCGAGGCCATCAACGACAAGACCTGCGCGGTGTTGATCAACAACCCCAACAACCCCACCGGCGCGGTTTACTCTCAGGAGTCTGTGGAGGCCCTGGCGGCCATGCTCACCGAAAAGAGCAACCAGCTGGGCAAGGCCATATATTTGATCAGCGACGAGCCCTACCGCCAGATCGTGTTTGACGGCCAGCACGTGCCCTCGATCTTTGCGGCCTACCCCAACAGCATCGTGGTCACCTCCTTCAGCAAGAACCTGTCCTTGCCCGGCCAGCGCATCGGCTATGCGGCGGTGCACCCGGATATCGCGGACAAGGACATGCTCATCGGCGGCATGACCTTGGCCAACCGCATCTTGGGCTATGTCAACGCTCCCGGCATCATGCAGTTGGCCGTGGCCGAACTGCTGGATGACTCGGCCGAGGTTGCCGAATACACTCGCAAGCGCGAGCTTATGCTAAAGGTGCTCGACGAGGCGGGCTACGAGTACGTGCGTCCGGGCGGGGCCTTTTATGTGTTCCCCAAGAGCCCCATTGCCGATGACGTGAAGTTCTGCAAAATCGCCATCGAGCAAAACCTGCTGTTGGTGCCGGGCTCCGGATTCATGGGCCCCGGCTATTTCCGCATTGCCTATTGCTGCGACGACGCCACCATCATTAACTCGGTGGACGCTTTTAAAAAGTCCTTGGCCGCGGCCAAGTAGGGCGGGAGCGGGGCTGGACCAGTGAAACGCTTTGTGGTGGCCAGCCTGGGCTGCAAGGTCAACCAGGCTGAGGCCGCCTCCCTGGCCGGCCAAATGCAAGCCCTGGGCTGGCAGCAGGCCGGGGAAGGCGAAGCAGTGGATCTGGCCCTGCTGTTCACCTGCTCGGTCACCGGGGTGGCTGCCCGCCAGTCGCGCCAGATGGCCCGGCGGCTGCGGCGCAACCACCCCCAAGCCCAGGTGGTGGTAACCGGCTGCGATCTGCAGGCCGAGCCCCAGGCCTATGTAGAGGCGGGCTGCCGGATCTTGGGGCGCGCCGCCTTAAGCCGGTGGAACGAGATCATTACCAGTCAGGACCTGCCGGATAAAAGCCTCCCGGCCTCCCCTGACGCGGGTGATTTTTGCCCCGGGGTGCAGGCCCCGGGCCTGGAGCGCACCCGGGGCCTGCTCAAAGTGCAGGACGGATGCAACGCCCATTGCGCCTATTGCATCGTGCCCAGCACCCGGGGCCGCTCGCGCAGCCTGCCCCTGGAGCAAGCGGCCGCCGCCTTTGCCGAGCTGGGAGAGAGCGGCGCGGCCGAGGTGGTGCTCACCGGCATTCACCTGGGCCGTTGGGGCTGGGACTTCTCACCTCGCCAGGAGCTGGCCGAGCTGCTCAGGGCCCTGCTGGCCGCCCATCCGGCCCCGCGTTTGCGCCTGTCCTCCCTGGAGTCTGAAGAGCTGACCCAGGAAATAATCAACCTGGCTGCCACTGAACCCCGGCTGTGCCCCCACTTCCATCTACCTTTGCAATCCGGTAGCGCCCGGCTGCTCAAAAAGATGGGCCGCCCTTACGGCCCGGAAGATTACGCCCGCACGGTGCGCGCGGCCGTGGCCGCGCTGCCCGGTCTTTGCCTGGGAGCCGACGTGCTGGTGGGCCTGCCCGGCGAGACTGACCAGGATTTTGAGGACACACGAGAGCTTCTGGAGAGCTTGCCTATCAGCTATCTGCACGTGTTCCCTTACTCCCCACGCCCCGGTACCAGGGCGGCGGGCATGCCCAATCATCCCTCTCCCGAGGTAAGCAAACAGCGCGCCGCCGCCTTGCGCCACCTGGGCCAAGCAAAGAAGCTGGCCTATTATCAGGCTCAGGTAGGCAGCACCCTGGAGGTGATCGTGGAAGGCTCGGGCCTGGGCCGCGGCGCCAACTACTGCCTGGTGCGACTGGAGAACGCCCTGCCCGCGGGAACCAGCCTCAGGGTGGAAATTACCGGCTGCGACAAGCAAGAAAGCCAACCTGTTCTAGTCGGTAGCTTTTGACTTGCCCCCCGGGCTCTTGTAAAGTTGGAGCGGTAATTTTCGTTCGCCTGGGAGGCAGCTTAAGCATGCACTCTCGACTCAGCCCATTGTTGGTAGCCTTGCTGCTATCGGCGGTGCTGTTGTGCCTGGGCACATCCCCAAGCCATGCTGAAACACCCAAAGATGACGGCGGAGTCCGCCTGGTGTCCGTGGATCTGTCCATCGGCGGCCTTCCGGTGACCGTGCGGGCCGGCGGAGTGGCTTCGGTGCATCCGGACGCCCCTTTTAGGGTTTTGGGCGCCAAAAGCGACTCCTGGCTGAACATGGGGCTTTCCTATCGCCTGGCCGGCTTTCCCGAAGTGGACCTGAAGCATTACCACACCTTGAGCAAGCTGCTGGGCCCGCGCCTTTACAGCACTGACAGCCTTGAGCTGGAGGTGCTCAAAAACGGGCAGAAGATCGGATCGGTGGGACTGCTGGTGCGCTTACTGCCCATTGACTGGCTGCGCCGCGCCGCCAAGGCTACGGAGCTGAGCCGGAAAATCCAATTCACGGAAAGGGCCCTGGAGCTTAACCCCGACGACCCCCTGATGATCGAACGCCTGGCAGACCTCTACGCCGAAGCGGGGCGCTTTTCCCAGGCGGCTGAGCTGCTGTCCAGCCACGGCCGAAGCCAACAAGACCCCCGCTGGCTGGAGCGTCTGGCCAATCTCTACATAGCCGCGGGACAGAAGGAGCAAGCCGCTGCGGCCCTGAGCAAGCTGGTAGCCTTGCACACCGGAGATCAGGTCCTAATTGAACGCCTGGCCCAGCTATACGAAGACCTGGGGCGCTGGGAAGAGGCTGCCACTCTTTTGGAAAAACTGTCCAATTTGCAGAGCGGCGCGGACAAGGCCGACACCTTGACCCGCCTGTCCAAGGCCCAAGAGAGCGGCGGACAGAATGAGCGCGCCCTGGCCAGCCTGGAAAAGGCGGTGCTTTTAGATTCCAGCCGCCCTGAGCTTTGGCAAGAGCTGGCCCGTTTGCGGGGAGGGACTGGGGACAAAAAAGGAGCCCTGCAAGCCCTGGAGCGGGCTGCCGCCCTTTCTCCAAAAAATCGGGCTTTGCACCTGGAGCTGAGCCAGGCCTTCCAAGCTGCTGGAGACAAGGCCAAGGCCGCTCTGGAGATGGAAAAGGTGGCGGCCATGGACCCGCAAAACCCGGCCCCCCTGCTCAACCTGGCCACCCAATACGAACAAAGCGGCAACCGCAAGGCCCTGGCCGGGGTGTACAAGCGCTTGGCCAAGCTGCAGCCCGATGACCCGGACTTGGCCTACAACCTGGCGGTACTGGCCATGGAGGACGACAAGCCCGCCCTGGCGTTGCAATACTTGGCCACCGTGGAAAAGGCCCGGCCCGGGGACGCTGATGTTGGCGAAATAAAGCTGCGCCTGCTCTTGTCCTTGGAGCGCTGGGGCCAAGCCCTGGAAACCGCGGCGCAGCTTCTCAAGCAAAAGCCCCAGGACTTGGACCTGTGGCTGTCGGTACTGGACCAACTGGTCCAGACCCAACCGGTGATGGCCTCGGAGTTGCTGGAGCAAGTGCTGGCCAAAAACCCCAAAAGCGTGCGCCTGTTCAAACTCAAAGCAGCCATGGCCTTGGAGGACAAGCGGCCCGAGGATGCCATCGCGGCGCTCAACAAAGCGGTTGAGCTGGGCCCCAAGGACCTTAAGCTCAAGTTCCAGCTTGCCGGCCTGTTGGAAGCCGAGGACCGCGACCCCGAGGCCCTCAAAGCCTACGAGGCCATTTTGGACGCCGACCCCAACTTCCCCCAGGCTGAGGAGCGCTATTTAAGCGTGCGCACCCGCCTGCTGCGCCATTCCAACTCCTCCCCTTCCAAGCAATGACCTCCACCCCACTCGAGCCCGCCTTCCTGGAGGTGACCTGCGCGGTCATCATGCGCCGGGGCAAGCTGCTGCTGGCCCAGCGGGCCAACAACGGCCTGTGGGAATTGCCCGGCGGCAAGGCGGAGCCGGGCGAGAACCTGGGTGATTGCCTTTTGCGCGAGTTACAGGAGGAGTTGGCCATAACCGTCCAGGTGGGCCCATGCCTGGCCACCCAGGAGGGCCTTACCCCCGATGGCCTGCCCCTGCGCCTGCACGCCTTTGCCTGCCGCCTGAACGGTCAGAGCCCTAAAGCCCTGGAGCACCGGGCCTTGATCTGGCGCGAACCCGGCCAGGCCATGCAACTGGATCTGTGTCCCACGGACCGCGCTCTGCTGGAACGACTTAAATCTAGCGGTGGCCTTGACAATTCCGGCCACGGGTGGTAGCTAATTAGCCTTCCAACCCACTCCTTTCTCCGGCCGCTTAAGGCCGTGGCCGGGGACGTCTAGACCGAGAGGAGGCCTTATGCGACATTATGAGACTATTTTTATCGTCCACCCCGAGTTGAGCGAGGAGGACACCGCCGCCTGCGTGGAAAAATTCCGCGGACTACTGGAAAAAGACGGCGCGTTCATCGTAAAGGAAGACCACTGGGGACGCCGGCGGTTGGCCTATACGGTGAAGAAACAGAACAAGGGCTACTTCGTTCTTATGGAGTACGGGGCCAGCGGCGATGCCGTGGACGAGCTCGAGCGTAACTTCAAGATCGACGAGCAGGTGATCCGCTACCTTACGGTGAAGATCGCCGACAGCTTCGATGAAGAGGCCATGGCCAAGCTCAAGGCCGAGGCCGAAGCGGCCAAGGCCGCCGACGCTCCCGCCCCCAAGCCGGAAGAAGACGAGGACGAAGAGGCCGAGTCCACCGAGCAAGATGATGACGGGGACGATGCGGACGACAAAAAAGACGACGGCGACAAGGACTAGGAGGCCGGCATGATCACGTTGAAAAGAAGGAAGTACGGACGCCGCAAGGTCTGCCGGTTTTGCGCCGACTCCAGCATCACCATCGACTACAAAGAGCCGCGCACTCTGCGCTATTACACCACCGAGCGGGGCAAGATTATCCCCCGGCGTATTAGCGGGTGCTGCGCCAAGCACCAACGCGAGCTGACCCTGGCCATCAAGAGGGCCCGGCATATTGCCTTGCTGCCCTTCTCGGCCCAGGGGAACAACTAGCCGGTTTATGCCGGCGGCACTGATGAGCCGCGCTCTACCCGGTAAGTGGCTGCCCGCCGCGGCTGCCGCGGCCGGTGCGCTAGTGCTGTTCACAGTGCCTTGGATGTTGCCCCTGGCCGGATCGGTAATAACCTTCGCCTCACCCCTTCCCCTGCTGTTGGCCTACGGTGCCGGTAGCCGGCGGGTGGGACGCAAGGCGCTGATCCTGGCCGCCATAGCCGCCCTGGTGCTCTCACAGGTGGCAGGCCCCCCAGGCGGGAGCTACTACCTGATCTACTTTCTGGTGATGGCCGGGGCCTTGGGCGAGCTTTGGACAATGGGCCTGCCGGCCCGCTGGAGTGTGGCAACGGCGGCAGCCTTAGCCATGGCCGCATCGGCGGTGGTGCTCCTGGCGGGTTCATTTGCCTACGATGTGGGCCCATGGCAGCTCTGGAAGGCCCAGTGGCAAGCCGAAATGTCCATGGTGATGCAAATGTATCGTTCCATGGACCTGGAACCCGAGACCCTGCGCCAGCTGGAAGAGGGTCTGCGCGCGGTGGGTTTGGTCATCCTCAAGATGGCCCCGGGCATTTTGGCCGCGGTGTCTCTTTTGGTGGCCTGGTTGAACCTGTTGGCCGCGCGGCGCATCAGCCGCCGCATGGGCGCTGAGCAAACCGGCTCTCCCATGAACCTTTACCGCACTCCCGAGCGCCTGGTTTGGCTGCTCATCGCGGGCGGGGGGCTCATGGCCCTGGCAGACGGCTGGCTGTTTTGGCTGGGGGCCAATCTGGTCCTGGTCATGGGAGTGCTCTACTTCTTCCAGGGGCTGGCGGTGGTGGACTTTTGGCTGCGCCGCAAGAACGCGCCGCCGCTGTTAAGGGCCGCGGTGTATCTGATGGTGGCTCTGGAAATTTACGTGGCCGCTATTTTAGCCGCCACGGGGCTATTTGATATGTGGTTAAATCTGAGACGGCTGGGACAAGCCGAGCCGTCCGGGTCGGAGGAATAGAAATGAAGGTTATCCTTACCCAGGAAGTGCTGGGTTTGGGCGATCCCGGCGAGGTGGTGCAGGTGAAAAACGGCTATGGCCGCAACTACCTGATCCCCCAGGGTCTGGCCCTGATGGCTACCAAGAAGAACATCAAGACCCTTGAGGCCGAGCGTCAGCGCATCGAGTCCTCTCAGGCCCGCGAGGCCGAAAAGGTTCGTTCCGAGGCCGAAACCCTGGCCGGTATCCAGGTCAAGGTGCTGGCCCGCGCCGGCGAGGGCGGAAAGCTTTACGGCTCGGTGACCAACATGCAGATCGCCGAAGGCCTGGCCGCCCTGGGCTTTGATATCGACCGCCGCCGGATCATCATGGCCGACGGGCCCATCAAGGCGCTGGGCACCTACACCCTGCCGGTGAAGCTTCACCCCCAGGTGGTGGTTGAGATAGAATTGGAAGTGGCTCCCGAGGCCGTGGAAGCTGAAAAGGCCGCGCCCAAAGCCGAGGTCGAGGCCGAGGCCGCCGAAGTGGAGGCCGAAACCCAAGAGGCCGTGGCCGAGGAAACCGCTGAAGAGGCCGAAGCTCCCGCCGAGGAAACTGCCGAGGAGCAGCCCAAGGAGTAAGGCGTGAATCCAGACGGCGCCTCCAGCCGCAACGCTCCCCCCCAGGACCTCGCCGCCGAGCGCGGGGTGCTGGGCGGGGTGTTGGTCCACGGCAGCGAGGTGCTGTCCGGAGTAGCCTCCCACCTCAAAGCCGCGGATTTCTACGACCGCCGCCACGGCCTTATTTACGAGGCCATGCTGGCTCTTTACGACAAGAACCAGCCGGTGGACGAGATCACCGTCACCTCCCGCCTTAACGACGATGGCCGCATCGATTCAGTGGGCGGAGCGGCCTACCTGGCCGAGCTGGCCGACATCCTGCTCAGCCCAGCCCACGTTGACCACTACGCCACCCTGGTCAAGGACAAGTCCCTGCTCAGGGGCTTTATCAACGCCGCTCACAAGGCCATTGACGAGGCCCACGCCCATCAGGCCGAACCGGACATCGCCCTAGAAGGGGCGGAGCGGGCCATTTTCGCGGCCACTCAGGAACGCCTGAGCCAGCAGGTGAGCCCCATCGGCGAGGTGGTCACCAGCTCCTTGAAGATCATCGAGGACCGCTTCAAGACCAAGGGCCAGGTCTCCGGGGTGACCACCGGTTTCAAGATTCTGGACCAACTCACCACCGGCCTGCAGCCCGGCGACTTGATCATCATCGCGGGGCGCCCTTCCATGGGCAAGACCGCCTTTGCGCTCAACATCGCCTCCAACGCGGCCCTGGACTCCGGGGTGGTGGTGGCCATCTTCAGCCTGGAGATGAGCAAGGAGCAGCTGGGCAT
>JAHLLJ010000098.1 GCA_020444205.1 Deltaproteobacteria bacterium
GCGCATCTGCTGCCGCAGCGCCATCAAGAACGCCCTGTGGATCAAGGAGCAAAAACCCGACGCCCAGGTGTTCGTGCTCTACCGGGACATGCGCATGCCCTTCACTTCCGAGGACCTGTACCGCCAGGCCCGCGAGGAGGGGGTGCTTTTCGTACGCTACAGCCCGGAGGCGCCTCCCAAGGTGAGCCAGGACGGCGATACCCTGGAGGTGATCTTCACCGATCACATCCTGGACCGCGAGCTGGCCGTGGAGCCCAGCGCCCTGGTGCTCTCGGTGCCGCAGATCGCCGCGGACGAGGACACCGAGGAGCTTTGCGAGATATTCCGCCTGCAGCAGGGGCCCGGTGGCTTCCTGTTGGAGGACCATCCCAAGGTAAGGCCCATCGACACCCCGGCTCCGGGCGTGTTCGCGGCGGGCTCGGTGCTGGCTCCGGCCTCCCTGGCCGAGGCGCGCACCCAGGGGTTGGCCGCCGCCGGCCGGGCCCTGACCCTGGTTTCCCAGATGAGCTTGGTCTTGGACACTCCGGTGGCCAAGGTCAACGGCGACCGTTGCGCCGCCTGTTTGATATGTGTACGCACCTGCCCTTATGGTATTCCTTACATCAACGCCGATGGCTACTCGGAGATAGACCCGGCCCAGTGCCTGGGTTGCGGGGTCTGCGCCGCCGAGTGCCCGGCCCAGGCCATCCAGCTGCCGGGCTACGAGGATGATCGCATGCTCAGCCGCACCGAGGCCCTGCTGGAAGGGGTGTTGTGATGAGTGATTTTGAACCGGTAGTGGTGGTGTTCGCCTGCGACTACTGCGCCTACACCGCCGCCGACGTGGCCGGCCGCATGAACCTTTCCTACCCCGCCGGAGTGCGCCTGCTTCGGGTGCCCTGCACCGGCAAGGTGGAGCAACAATACATCATGCGGGCCCTGGAAAAAGGGGCTGACGGCGTGATGGTGGCCGGCTGCCTGGTGGGCGATTGCCACTTTAAAAACGGCAACCTCAGGGCTGCGGCCCGGGTGGAGAGGGTGCAGAGCGTTCTTGACTACATCGGCATCGGCGGTGAGCGGGTGGCCATGGTCAACGTAAGCGCGGGCCAGGGAGCCAAGTTCGCTGAAATCGCCACCGAGTTCAGCCAAAAAATTGGTGAAATGGGGCCCAACCCCATTAAGCAAGGCGCCAAGGCGGCGGCCTGAAGGGAAAGATCATGATCACCGCAGAACGCAAGCCTATGGAAGAAATTTTCCACATGGTCGAGCCTTTCGGCAAGATCCTGTTGGTGGGCTGCAACGAGTGCGTCACCGTATGTCACGCAGGTGGCCGCAAAGAGGTGGCCATGCTGGCCTCGGCCCTCAGGATGGGCCGGCTGAAGCAGGGCGCCCCGCTGACCGTGGATGAGATGACCCTGGAGCGCCAGTGCGACCCGGAATACGCCGAGGAGTTGGCCCTGGTGGTAGACCAGTACGATGCCGTGTGTTCCATGGCCTGCGGCTGCGGCGTGCAGACCGTGGCCGAGCGTTATCAGGGACTGCCGGTGCTGCCCATGGTCAACACCGAGTTCATGGGCTCCAGCGAAAAGAACGGCGTGTGGGCCGAGCGCTGCGCCGGGTGCGGCAACTGCGTGCTGGGTATGACCGGCGGCATCTGCCCCATTGCCCGCTGCTCCAAGCGCATCTTCAACGGCCCCTGCGGCGGCTCCAGCAAGGGTAAGTGCGAGATCAGCCCGGACGTGGACTGCGCCTGGCAGCTGATTTGGGACCGCCTGAAACAACTGGGCCAGACCGAGCTTTACAGCCAGATCATGGAGCCCAAGGATTGGCGCACTGCCCGTGACGGCGGCCCGCGCCGCATCGTCAGAGAGGACATGGCGATATGAAAAGCGACAGCAATCTGGAGAAAGTCCTAGAGGCGGGTCACTTTGCGGTAACCGGTGAGCTTGGTCCGCCCCGTGGGGCCAACCTTGAGGCCATCAAGGAAAAGGCCTCCCACCTGAAGGACATGGTGGACGCGGTCAACGTGACCGACAACCAGACCGCGGTGGTGCGCATGGCTTCCTGGGCCGTCAGCCTGAAGCTCAAGGAAATGGGCATGGAGCCCAACTATCAGATGGTATGCCGCGACCGCAACCGCCTGGCCATGCAGTCGGACATTCTGGGCGCCGCCGCCCTGGGCATAACCACCATGCTGTGCCTGTCCGGCGACCACCCCAGCTTCGGCGACCATCCCCAAGCCGCCAACGTGCACGACATCGATTCCATTCAGCAGATCCAGATGGTTACCGCCATGCGCGACCAAGGCCGTTTCCAGGGCGGGGCCGAGATCGACACCCCTCCGCGCCTGTTTGTGGGCGCGGCGGCCAACCCCTTTGGCGACCCCTTTGAGCTTCGGGTTTTGCGCCTGGGCAAGAAGGTCGCGGCCGGGGCTGATTTTATTCAGACACAATGTATTTACAATATGGAGCGTTTCGCGGAATATATGCGTCAGGCGGTCGACATGGGCCTGACCGAGAAGACCAAGGTGCTGGCCGGCGTAACCCCGCTCAAGAGCGCGGGGATGGCCCGCTACATGGCCAAGAAGGTTCCGGGCATGGACGTGCCCGACGATGTGGTCAAGCGCATTGCCGATCAGCCCAAGGAAAAACAGGCAGAGGAAGGCATCAAGCTGCTCTGTGAACAGATAGAGCAACTACGCGAAATGCCCGGAGTGGCTGGTATCCACCTGATGGCTATTGAATGGGAGCATCGGGTACCGGAGATCGTGGAGCGGGCCGGCCTGCTTCCCCGGCCACAGGTCTAAAGGCTCCGCGCCCCCCCGGGCCGGACAGCAAGGAGGAGGCCGAATGGCCGACGGTAAATACGTTTTGGTGGTGGATGACGACCCGGATCTGGTTGAATCCGTAGCCATGAACCTGGAGGCCAAGGGCTTCGAGGTGGGCAAGGCCTATGATGGGGTGGAAGGCCTGGATAGCATCAAGAACCGGCGGCCCGATGTGGTGGTGCTGGACGTTATGATGCCCCGCAAGGATGGCTATGAAGTTTGCGCCCAGCTCAAGGGCGACAGCAGCTTCAGCGACATTCCGGTGATCCTGCTCACCGCGGTGGGTTCGGCGGTAAACTCAACCTCCTATACCCATCGTGACGGGATGACCACCGAAGCCGACGAGTACATCGCTAAGCCGGTGGACTTGGATAAGCTCGCCGAACTGGTGGCGGAGCTGGCCTAGGCGGCCGTCCGGTGTGCCGGTGCCGGCCATGACGCGGCTGCGCATAACCGGCTGGAAACATCGCCGGGGGCTCAGCCTGCTGGCCCTGAAGGATTGGCCCTGGGCCGGGGTAAACGCCCTGGCCGGGGCTTTGGCCCAGGCCCACATCAACCTCCCTTTTCTCCTGATGCAAGGGGGTAAAGGCGGGGTGTGGGCTCGTTTGTGCTTGGACCGGCAAAAGAGTCCCCAGGCCCAGGCCTTGGCAGAGGAACTGGCCCAGGCTAATGGCTGGCATTCTCCGGTGGTCAACGAGCCGGTAATTGCCCTTACTTTTTACCCCCTGGCCGGGGGCATCACCTTGCCCGCCGAAGCCTTGGCCTGCCTGGCCGGGGCAGGCCTCAGCCCCCTGGCCCTGGGCACCTCCCTGGCGGCCATGACCGTGATTTTGCCCCAAGACAAGCTTTCAGCCGCGGTGCGGGCCCTGGGAGAGCGTTTCGACCTTCCGCCGGGGGCTTCCCCGCCGGAGGAACGGGTGAGCGTGGTGCAGAGCCCGGTGCAAAGGAAAGGCTGAGCCATGGAAACCGTAGCGGTGTATTTTGAAAAGCCGGTGCGCACCTATGGGCTCAAGCTACAAGAGGGCAAGGTGGCCTTGAGCCTGGAATGCGGCGCCGAGCGGCTCGCGGGGCTAACCGCCGCCCTGGCCGCGGTGGACCCCCCTTTGCGCCTGCTTTCCTGCAGCCTTATGTGGGAGGATGACCAGGCCCTTTTGTATTTCTGCCTGCCCGAGGAAATGGCCCCGCTCCTGGAAAAGACGGCAACGCGGGCAGGGGCCCGCCTGGCCCAACGCCAGGCGGCCGGGGTGATCAATTTGCAGGGCCCTCACTTCGGCGACCGCTGGGGCCTGGTGTCCGAGGCCCTGGGTGGCTTGCAAGACGCTCAGGTGGAACCGCTGAGCCTGCTGGGGGTGACTCACACCCTGCAAGTGACCGTATCCTCCAAGGACGGTCAGGCGGCCTTGGAGGGGCTGGGCCAGGGCTTTTGCGCTCCGGGAGGCCACAATGACTGAGGTCAAACCAATGGTCGCGCCGCCCGGCATAGAGCTCAGCGACCAGAGCTATAGGCGTATTTTTCAATATCTGCCCATCCCCACCATATTGCTGGGCCAGGATAAACGCGTCCTGGCGGTAAGCAAGAGCTTTTTGCAGCGCTATGGCCTTAGTTCAGACGAAGTGCTGGGCCATCTGTGCTACGAGGTCTACCGCCGGGGCAACCAGCCCTGCCCGGCCAGCGTATGCCGCTTCCCCGCAGCCATGCAGGGCCAGCAAGGCCTGTTCAATACTCACGAATACATTGACTCCAGAGGGCACTGGGTGGTGGAGGAGGTGCATCTGAGCCCCTTCACCGATGAAGAAGGCAAGGTGCTGGGGGTGATCGAGTCGGTGCGCGACACCTCCGAGGCCAAGCGCCTGGAGGCCAGCCTCACCGAGACCAACGAGCTGCTGGGCGGCTTGCTCAACTCCATGCTGGGGGTGGTGGTGGCCGCCGACCTGGAGGGCCGCATCCTGTTCGTGAACCGCAACTCCCTGCCGGTGGTGGGTTACGCTCCGGAGGAGCTGGTGGGCAAGACCCTGTGGGACCTGAGCCCTCACGAGGAGCTAAAGCGCCTCAGGAGCATCCTGGATGCCAGCGACGGGCCGGTGCGCGGGGTGCGCACCCACCTTACCAAAAAGGACGGCGAAGTGGTGCCCGTGGTGGTGAACCTCAACTACATCTACCGCGAGGGTAAACCCATCGGCACCCTGGGCATCATCCGCGACCAGCGTGAAAGGGCCAAGATAGAGCGCCATCTCAGCTCGGCGCGTATGCAGGTGGTGCAATCGGACAAACTGGCCATGCTGGGGCGCATGGCCGCCGGAGTGGCCCACGAGCTCAACAACCCCCTTACCGGCATCACCATCTACGGCGAACTGGTGCGCGACCAGCTCCCGCCGGACCATCCGGTGCAGGAAGACCTGAAGCGCATAATCGAGGACGCCGAGCGTTGCCGGGATATCGTGCGCGACCTGCTGGATTACAGCCGCCAGGGCAGCATCCAGCTTGAGTCCCTGGACCTTAGCCAGGTGGTGGAGGAGGCGCTGTCGCTCACTCACGCCGACAGCCAGGGATGGCAGGTGCAGGTTCTCACCGATTGGGCGGATGAGCCGTTGATCGTGCAGGGCGACCGTCAGCTTTTGCGCCAAGTGTTCATCAACCTTATCTCCAACGCCTACGACGCCATGGCCGGCCGGGGCAAGCTGAGTGTGCGCACTTACCTGGATGAAAACGGCATGCGCTGCGCGGAGATAGGCGACAGCGGCAGCGGTATAGCGCCAGAGTATTTGAACAAGGTATTCGACCCCTTTTTCACCACCAAGCCTCCGGGGCAGGGCACCGGATTGGGGCTTAGTGTGGTTTTCGGCGTGATTTCGCGTCACGAAGGCAAAATCATGGTGAAGCAGTCCGGGCCCGAGGGCACCACCTTTCTGGTGCAACTGCCGGCCCAGGCCCCGAAGACCTTGCTGGAGTTTGCATCCACGATGCGCAGCGACCCTGAGGACGAGGAGATCGGGTGAGTATTCAACCAACACGACGCATATTGGTGGTAGACGACGAAGAGCGGGTGCGCCTGGCCGTGCAGCGGGTGCTCACCGAGGCGGGCTACCAGGTATATCTGGCCGCTGACGGGGCCGAGGGCCTGACCATGGTCGAGGAGCACGCCCCGGACTTGGTGCTGGTGGATTTGATGATGCCGGTCATGGACGGCATGGAGTTTTTGGACCAGGCGCGGCGACGCTACCCGGACCTTACTTCTGTGGTAATTACCGGCTTCGCCACCTTGGAAAAGGCGGTGGAGGCCATGAAGCAGGGGGCCGACGACTTTCTGGCCAAGCCCTTCAAGCCCCAGGACCTGCGCATGGTGGTGGATAGGGCCTTCCGCCGGGCCGCCACTTTGCAAAACATCTCCATAGAGAAAAGCCGCACCCGGGCCCTGGTGGCCGCCATGCGCAACGGAGTATTGGTGGTGGACGCGGCCGGCGAGACCGCCCTGGTCAACCCGGTTTTGGCCAAGCTGTTGAACACCACTCCCGAGGAGATGCAGGGCCGCCCCTGCGCCGAGGCGCTGCCCTGGTCCGAGGTGTGCGAGTGCCTGGATCAGGCCATGCATCCCGTACAGAAGGATTTGTCAAACGAAGACTGCCGGGGCCAGGTGAGCCTGGGCCAGGGAGATGACGCCACCTACTTCCAGGTGACCTGCGCGCCTTTTTACGACGCCCGCCGCCAGCCGGTGGGAGCGGTGGCCGTGTTCGACGACATCACCGCCTGGCGCCGCCTGGATCAGTACAAGAGCGAGTTCGTCTCCACCGTGGCCCACGAGATCGTCAGCCCTCTGTCCGCGGTGTTGGGCCAGCTGCAAAACCTGAGCAAGGAGTTGCTGGGCCCCTTGGAGGAGCCCCAAAAGGAGCTGCTGGGCCGGGCACGGGAGCGCCTGGAGTCCATCGCCAAGCTGAGCAAGGACCTGTTGGACCTGTCCAAGATCGAGGCCGGGGGCATGGGGCAGGTGAGCCGAGTGGGCTTGGTCCACCTGCTCAAAGAGGCGGTGGACCAATTGGCGGGCCGGGCCCAGGCCAAGGATCAGACCCTGGAGCTGGAGCTATCCGACCAGTTGCCCGAGGTCATGGGCGTGGGCGAGGAGCTTCTTAGGGTGGCGGTGAACCTGATCAGCAACGCGGTCAAGTACACCCCCGAGGGCGGCCGCATACACGTACGGGCCCAGGGCGGCGAGGACGAGGTGATCCTGGCGGTCAGCGACAACGGCCTCGGCATCCCGGCGGAAGAGCAGGAGGCCATCTTCCAGCGCTTCCATAGGGTGAAAAACGCCGACACCCGTCACATCCCGGGCACCGGATTGGGGCTGGCCATCGTCAAGCGGGTGGTGGAGAGCCACGGCGGCAGGCTGGAGTTGGTCAGCGAACCGGGCCAGGGAAGCACCTTCACCCTGCATCTGCCCGCCGCACCCGAGTAAGCCTTAATTCTAGGGGCAAACGCCGAGGAGTTCGTTCGGGCGAGTTCAAAAATAGTTTGGAAGGAAGAAACGGCTGCCCAGCAGGAGGCCGAAGCATTAGACGCTAGCCTCCACCGGGTTTGCTAGTCCTATGCCCACCGATACCTAGGGGCGATTCGGTTTTACAGGCCAAATCGCCTTGCTTTATTGGGGAGCGCTGGTCTGTTTGGTCGGAGGATACGGTTGGCGCCGATACCGGCACAGCCAGCCGCCGGCAGACAAGGCGACCCAAGGCTTGGGCTCCCAAATGAGTTTCACCGGGAGCTAACAAGGTGGGTGAGGTCGACAAGGTATTCGACCCGCTCTGCCTCCAGCGGCTCGCTGGGGCGAGCGAGGGACGCAGGGGTAGTGGACCTACCCCGAGGACCGAGCGCTGCCAGCAACACCGTATGCCAGTGGCTGGCGCAGCCGAATATGCTGCCGCTTTGAAAATCGCCACTATGTATCGTGAGTCTGCGCGATTTTCTCCAGCATGGTCAACAGGCCCACCCCCAGGGTGTAAATGGAATTGATGGGCACGTTGTCCGTGGCGGTGGCATCAAAGCATAGATTCAGAGTGGACTCCATACCGTCTTCCGGGGGCCAGTAGCGGATCAGCAGGGGCAGCTTGGGCAGGGGCCACAGCACCACCCCCAGCTCGGCCGAGCCTTCTTCTTCCACTGGCTGGGCACCGAAGATGTCGATGACCCACTCCATCAGGTCGCGGTGCTCGTCGATTACCTTTTGCAGTGGTTTTTCGCAGCGCTGGCTGAACAGGCGGTGCCAGTCCTCGCCACCCGGCAGCTCCCTTAAAAGCACCCAGCGCCCCACCGGGTCCTTGCCCTGGCCCAGGCTCACGTAGTTGAGCATGGGTTCGGCCAGCCAGGGATTCACGTGGCATTGGGAGGCCAACTCTCCACTGGGGTCAACGGTGAAATCCTTGCCCAGGCACTTGAGAATGAGGTGCTTGCCGTTGTGGGTGCAGCCTATCTGCGCGGCCTTGTCGGCCAAGTCCACCTCCGCCACCTTGGCCTTTAGGGGAGCCAGGGCCCGCATCATCTCCTCGTTGGGATCGGCGGCCTGCCCCAGCTCTTGGGCCAGTTCATCGCGCACCTCGGGGTCCAGGTCCTTGCAGGCGCTCAGGGGCTTTTGCCCCCGCATGGCTGCGGCCGCAAAGGCCAGGCAGGCGGGCAGGCCGCACTTTTTGCAGTTGGTTTGGGGGAGCAGCTTGTAGAGGTCCAGATAGCTCTTGAGTTGGGCCATTGCGTGATACTCCGTTGATGGTGCCGCAGTAATGTATTAAAGCTTAGCCCCTGGTTTGGCTTCGCGAATCACCCGAACGGGTGATATCCCCCAGCCATGTGATATATGGGCAGTAAACAATCTGATGGTTTGTAAGCGATTCTGGAAGAAGGGTTGGCTACAGCGGTAATCGTTTCGCACATCCATCGGCACAGCCAGCCGGTTTAAACCAGCCCCCTCCTGGCGGCCCACACCGCCGCCTGTGCCCTATCGTTGACTCCCAGCTTGTTGAAGATGTTCACCACATGGCGCTTTACCGTGTTTTGGCTTATGCCCAGCACGTGGGCGATGCGTGGCTTGGAAAGGCCCTGGGCGGTGAGGCGCAGCACCTCCAGCTCCCGTTTGGTCAGGGGGCTGTCTCCCTGGGGCTGGAAGGGCAACTCACCCAGCTGGAAGCGGTTCATCTCTTCCAAAGAGCGCTCCAGGGTCATGATCTCGCCTTCCAGGCGGGACTGGCGCTTTTTGCGGTGGGTGATGTCAAAGCTGATACGCGCGGCAAAGGCCACTCTCCCCCGGCGGTCCACTATGGGATAGGCTCTGGCCTCGCGCCACATTTCATCGCCCGCTGGGGTGAAAAAATGGCGCTCCACCGCGTGGGGGCGGCCATCGGCAAACATGGGGCGCACCGGGCAGGCATCCGGGCAGGGAGTTTCGCGGCCCGCGAACACACGGTAACAAGGCTGGCCCACCACGCTTTGGTCATCCTCCATGAGCGGCTCTTTGGACCAGATTATCCGGTAGTCGCGGTCCACGATCATCATGGCCTCGCCCAGGCTGGCCAGGACTTCCCAGGCAGTCAGGGCTGGGGCGGATTTGGCGGGGCTGCTCACCAGGGCCTCCTTTCGGGCCGGGGCAAGGACGTAGCGGATCAAACCTTTTTATGGCACGGCAAGCGGCGGGCCGCAAGGATAAGAGGGCTCAGGAATTTTTCTGATGTTTTTGGTTCAACGTCCGCTTTAGCAGCCAAGTGACCAAGCCCAAGGCTATCAGCACCCCGCCGGCCACGGCCAGGTCCTCCCAATGGGGATCGCGCCAGATGCTGTGCACACGGTCGGCGAACACGGTGATGGCCAAGGTACCGGGGATCATGCCCATCAGGGTTCCCAGAAAGTACTGGGTGAAACGCAGGTGGGAGGCGCCGGCGGCCAAGTTGATCAGGGTGAAGGGGGCAACGGGAACCACCCTGAGCAGCAGCACGGTCACCAGGCCGTGCTGGGCCATTTTCTTGCTCACTTTGTTTATGCCGCTGCCGCTCCACCGGCGAACCGTTTTGCGTCCGGCCAAGCTGCCCAAAAGGTAAGTGGTCACAGCCGAAAGCACTGCTCCGGACAAGGCGTAAATCGCGCCCCACCAGGGACCGAAAATGAGCCCCGATACCCCTATAAGCAGCACCACCGGTAACATGAGCAGGCTTCCCACCACAAAGCCGCCCCAAACCGCCAAGGGCGCAAAAATGGTGCCTTGAAGGCTGAAAAGCCACTCCCCTATGGTTTGGGGGGTGAGAACTTCGCCCAGGGGGCCCCAACGCCAAAAGGCTGCCAAGCCAAACGCCGCCGCCACCACCAGGGCCAGCTTCAGCCAGCGCCGCCAGCCGTCCGGTTTTTTAATTTCGTCGGGTAAAAAGTGCTGGATCAGCTTGTCCAGCCTTACCGGCTCCTCCGGGTCCAGTAGCTGGGAGTCCACGTCCAGCACCTTGAGCCAGGGAGAGATTTTGGTGCGCAGGGGTTCCAGGGTACGGGAGCCGTTTCGCAGGGACTCCACGGCTTTAATCAACGAGCCCTTTTGCGCGACCCTGTCGGCCACCTCGTTGGGTTCCACCCCCAAGTGCTCACCCAGCAAGCGGTGGCGCAGCTTAAGTATGCCTTGGGCCACCGTGGCCTCGCTCCGGGATTCCAGGGCCAGGTCCAGCTCCGAATCCAGGCCCATGGAGCGGTTGCTCAGGTTGGCGGAGCCGATACGCAGCAATTGGTCATCCACCACCATAACCTTGGAGTGCACGTTGATGCCCTTGTCCAGGTCCGGGCCCACCGGGTAGTAGACCTTGAAGCGGCCGAAGCGGTCAGCCTCTTCCAGATGCTGGAGCACCCCGTGGCGCAAGGCGTCCATGGTGGATTGCTCCAGCCAGTCGGGTCCTTGCAAGGGCAGCACCAGCACCACTTCCGGGCCGTCGGATTGCTGCAGGCGCTCCGACAGGGCGTGGGCCGCGGCGTGGGAAGTGAAGTATTGGTTTTCAATGTAAAGCTGCCGTTGGGCCGTGCTGATGGCGTCCAGGGCCAGGGCCTCCACCTCCCGCACCTCTTGGCGGTCCTTGTACGTGGGCAAGGTGCGGGCAATGCCCACGGGCACGCCTTGGAAGTTTGGTTGAAAATCAGAAGGCCAGGGAGCATTGTGGGGCTCTGGCGGCGGGGTCAGCACTTCGTCGGTGGCCCATTGCCAGCGTTGGCGGAATAGGTTGGCGCAAGCCTGGGCAACGGGACCCTGCACCATTACCTGCACATCGTGGAAAGGCGGGTAGGGGGCGCCGGCCGGATCTATGCGCCTGGGGTCTTCAGCCTTGTGCTCGCTGGTGTCCCAGCGCCACTTGGTTATGTCAAAACCACCCAAAAAGGCCACCGAGTCGTCCACCACCACGATTTTCTGGTGCTGGCTGGCTCCGGTGGGGTGCATGTGGTCCATTTTGAAATGCACTCGGCGGTGGGTGCGCCATCCCAGCTTGAACACCGGCAGGGGCTCGCGCTCCAGAGCGTAGATCATGGCGAAATCCCAGCAAAGGATGTGCACATGAAGCCGGGGACGCCGGCGCACCAGGCGGTCCAGGAATACGTCCAGGCGGTGGGTCATCTCCATGGCCCGGTCGCCCCGCCGCAGGAGGGTTTGGCTGTCTATGTCCCAACCACAGATGTACAGACTGCGCCGGGCTTGGGAGGCGGCCTGGACCAAGGCTTTGAAATAATCCTCGCCGTCGATCAGCCAGGACATACGCTCTGCCCTGGCGATGCGCCAGCAGTTATGACCTTCGCTGAGAATCATGGCATCCAAAATTATTAGTGGGTCCTCGTCGGTGGCGATTTGGGCGGATAATTGTTTATTTTACATATATGGGCGCCAAAGGCCAGAAAGTAAGGCGACCGTAGGTACTATCCGGGCAAATCATCCAGCAAGGGGCTCAGGTAGGGCCCTTCGGGCATCACCGCCACCCGCTGGTGGGCCGCGCAAAGCTCGGCCACCGTGGCGGGCAGATCGTCCACCCACTCCAGGCCAAAGGAGAGGGCGTCTTCGGCCTGCAGGCCCGGAGCGTAGATGAGCACCCGCCCCAAATGCTCCAAGCACTGGAAATAGGCCTGGGCTCCCCACTGGTCGACGACAAAGTTGGCCGGGTCTGAGTGGCGCTCCCTAAAACCCTGGGGCGTGGCGCACAGGCGCACCATGCGGCAGTATTCCTCGCTGCCCAATCCCTGGGCGCATTTGGTGATCCACAGCACCGTGCCGCCGGGCCGGGTAATGCCCTTGGCCGCCAAAAGGCCCTTGGAGGACTGGTACAGGGTGTCATCCAGGGGATGGCCGCCCCCGCTGGTTATCACCAGGTCAAAGGGCTCGCGCACCGGCACCACTGTCTGGCGGGCGGCCATGGCGCAGCCGTTCAGGTGGGCCTGGGGAAACTCCCCGGCAAACACCCCCAGAAGCCGCCGCTCATGGTCGATGACCACGTTGAGCATGAAGTCAAGGCCCGCGGCCCGGACCACCCTGGCTACCTGCTCCTGAAAGGGGTTGTCCTCCAGCCCTCCTGCCCTCAAACCGGGATGGGCGATCATCTCGTAGGAATGCATGAAGTGCATGGTCTGCAGGGCGGAGATGCCGGGCAAAATGGATTTTCCGCCGCCCGAGAAACCGGCAAAGGGGTGGGGCTCGATAAGCCCGGTGACGATCTTGAGCTCCGCCTGAAGGTAACGGCGGTTCACCGCGATGGGAGTTCCTTGGATGGTGTCCACCACCTCCATAGAAGTATCGTCAAGGCAGTCGTGGTTGACCACCGGCCAGGATGAGGCGATTTCCTTGCCCAGCAGCTCATCCAGCTCAGGTCCCAGGTTGGGCCGGTGCATGCCCGTGGCAATGAGTATGGTGATGGATTCCCGGGGCACCCCAGCGGCCAACAAGGTCTCCAGCAGGGGCGGCAGCAACAGACGGTTGGGCACCGGCCGGGTGATGTCGCTGACCACGATGCAGGCGCTCTTTTTGCCCCGGGCCAAATCGGCCAGGGGCGCCCCTCCCATGGGCCGGGCCAGGGCCTGGGCCACCGCGCCCACGGGGTCGGGCAGCGGTGGCAGCTCCTTGCTCTGCAGGACCGCCGCTTTTGAGGGCACCTCCAGGGTGATTTGATGTCGGCCACAGGGTATTTGAATGGCTGGCATGGCTCCTCCCGATGATTATGGCACTACTATAACCATTTGCCCGGCTACAGGCCAGGTAGGTACAACACTGGAACATAGGGCTCAAAAGAGTTATGCTGAGTCCGGTTGTCCATTAACTATTTGTTTCAAGCAGCAGACGGGCAGGGGCCGCGATTGGGGACGGTGGCCGCCGGTCCCGGAAAATATAACCAAGGGAAGGGGAGAGAACTCATGAGGAAAAAACTTTGGCTGCTGTTGGCCTTGATTGCCGCGCTGGGACTGGCCCTGGGGGCCGGACCGGCCCTAGCCAAAACTATCAAGATCGGCCTGATCGATTGCTACAGCGGACCACCCAGCACCTACACCAACGACGTGCGCGACGCCTTTAAGATGCAGATCGACAAGGTCAACGCCAAGGGTGGTATCTGGGGCAACAAGTTCGAGGTAGTGACCCGCGACACCAAGTTCAAAGTGGACCTTGGGCTCAGCCAGGCCAAGGAACTGATCATGCGCGAAGAGGTGTCCATGCTGGTGGGCACCATTAACAGCGCCCTGGCCCTGGCCCTGGCCGACCTCTGTCAGCGGGAAAAGATTCCCTTCTTCGCCACCTTTAGCAAGAGCGCCAAGATCAGCGGCGAAAAGGGCAATCGCTACGTTTTCCAGATCACCGAGAATACGGCCATGGTGGGCAAGGCCGCCGGCGCGGCCCTGGCCAAGAAGCCCTACATCAAGTATTGGATCGCTGGTGACGACTATGAGTACGGCCACGCGGTGGGCGAGGGCGTATGGAATCAGCTCAAGAAGCTCAAGCCCGAAGTAAAGCTTCTGGGCCAGAGCTGGTGGAAGGTGGGCGAGCCCGACTTTACCCCCTACATCACCGCCATCCTGGCCGCCAAGCCCGACGCGGTGATCGTGGCCA
>JAHLLJ010000099.1 GCA_020444205.1 Deltaproteobacteria bacterium
GCTGAACATGGACGCGGTGCGCCTGGACGAGACGGTGAGCGCCTGCTTCGGCCAATCCATCCCCAGGAGCAAGATCACCGCCTTTACCCTGGGTAACTTCTATTGCGGGGTAGCCGGCGCCCTTTACGCCATGATGCTGGGCTACATCGCGCCCACCAACTTCACCTTCGCCGACTCGCTTATCCTATTGTCCATCGTCATTTTGGGCGGGTTGGGCTCGCTGTGGGGGGCCATAGCCGCCACCAGCATCGTCATCCTCATGCCCGAGAAGTTCCAGATCTTGCAGGAATACCGCTTCCTATTATTCGCGGCCCTGGTCATCTCCATCCTGCTGTTTAGGCCCCAAGGACTCTTGCCGCGTCCCCTGCGCGGTTTCCTCACGCTGAGGTCGAGGTAACCCATGGACACGCAACAAACTTTACTTAGCATCAAGGGCCTGTCCAAAAACTTCGGCGGGGTGCGCGCCCTGGACGGTCTGGACCTGGAGGTGGAGCGCAACCGCATAATGGGCCTCATCGGGCCCAACGGCTCGGGCAAGACCACCTTCTTCAACGTGGTAACCGGCATATACCCGGCCAGCGCGGGCCGCGTGGTTTTACAAGATGAGGACATAACCAGCTTTTCGCCCCAGCGGGTCTACCGCCGGGGAGTGGCCCGCACCTTCCAGCGCTCGCGTCTGCTGTTGCCCTTGTCCATCCTGGACAACATCACCCTGGGCGACCACTCCCGGGTAAACAACGGCCTGTGGTTCAATTTGTTCAAGCGGGGAGCCCTGACCCGTCAGTTTCAGCACAGCCTGGAAAAGGCCAAGGAACTGATCACCATCTTCGACCCGGAGTTGGCTCATAACATCTTTGATCCCGTGGAGACCCTTCCCATGATCTCCCGGCGGCGCATCGAGATCTGCCGGGCCTTGATCGGCCGTCCCAAGCTGCTGCTTTTGGACGAGCCGTCGGCGGGCATGACCCACGATGAAACCTTCCGGCTCATCGACGATATCCTGGAGATCAAGAAAAAGATCGAAGACTTGACTATCATCATCATTGAGCACGAGATGTCGGTGATGGAGCGCATAACCGACCACTGCGCGGTGCTCAACTTCGGCGAAAAGATCTGCGAGGGCTCGTACCAACAAGTGGCCATGGACCCGCAGGTCCAGGAAGCATATTTGGGGGTGGACTGATGGCGGACAAGCAAGCAGCCCTGAGCATCGCCAACATCTACACCGCCTACGACCGGGCCGACGTGTTGGAAGACCTTTCCCTGAAGGTGGCCCCCGGCTCCATCACCTGCCTGCTGGGCTCCAACGGTTCGGGAAAGACCACCCTGATCCGCTCCATCCTGGGCCTCACCCCTTGCCGGGCGGGTAATATTTATTTCCAAGGCCAGGACATCACCCGCCTGCCCACCCACAAGATCGTGCGCCTGGGCGTGGCCAGCATCCCCGAGGGGCGCAAGGTATTCCCCGGCATGACCGTGGTGGAAAACCTGCGCTTGGGCGGCTATCAGGAAGACGACAAGGCGGTCATTGCTGAGCGTCTGGAAAAGGTCTACGCCATCTTCCCACGCCTACAAGAGCGCGCGGGCCAGTTGGCCGGCACCATGTCCGGCGGCGAGCAGGCCATGGTCTCCATCGGCCGGGGCCTCATGGGCGCGCCCAACCTGATGATAATCGACGAGCCTTCCTTGGGCCTGTCGCCCCTGCTGGTCAAGGAAAACTTCCGCATCATCAAACAGATCAACCAGCAGGGCATCACCGTGTTTTTGGTGGAGCAAAACGTTCGTCAGACCCTGGCCATCGCCCATTACGGCTACGTGCTGTCCAAGGGCCGGGTGGTGGCCGAGGGCAGCGCCCAAGAACTACGCGAAAACAGCGAGGTGCAGGAGGCCTACTTCGGCTGATCCGCGCCCGGGAGCCAGAGAATGAGCCGCATGCCCGATCCGGTGAAAATCGCCTCTGAACTGATCTGCCTGGACACCATCAACCCTCCCGGCGGCGAAGAGGCCGCGGCCCGCTATTTAGGGGCCTTGCTGGCTGATTACGGCCTGCGCACCAAGTATTACCAGCTTGAGCCGGGCCGGGCCGGCCTGGTGGCCGTGGTGCCGGGCAAGGGCGAGAGCCTTCCGTTGGTTTTCACCGGCCATTTGGACACGGTTCCCTTGGGCAACGCGCCCTGGAGCTTCTCAGCCCACTGCGGGACGGTGCAAGACGGCCGCCTTTTGGGCCGGGGCGCTTCGGACATGAAAAGCGGCTGCGCTGCCCTGGCCGCGGCGGCCGCCGCCTTGGGCGGCGACCCCAAAGGCAAGGCGGAGTTGGTGTTCGTGTTCACCGCCGCCGAGGAAACCGGCTGTCAGGGGGCCGAACAGATGGCAACCAGCGGCGACCTGCCCGCCCAGGCCGGCGGCCTGCTGGTGGCCGAGCCCACGGACAACGTGCCTTTCCTGGGGCACAAGGGAGCCTTGTGGCTGGAGGCCGCCGCCTCTGGCAAGTCGGCTCACGGCTCCATGCCCGACATGGGCGACAACGCCATTTACAAGGCTGCCCGGGCCGCCGCCGGACTGGAGGATTTCTTCGCCGGGGCTGATGCCCATGCCCAACTGGGCAAGCCCACCCTGAACGTGGGCACCTTCCACGGCGGCAGCAAGATCAACATGGTTCCCGACCTCGCGGTGTTCCAAGCGGACCTGCGCACCGTGCCCGGCCTGGAGCATGAAGAGCTATGCGAGGAGGTGGCCCGCAAGGTGGGCCCAGACATCGCCGTCAGCAAGCTCATCGACCTGCCCGGCTTCCTTACCCCGCCCGAGGACCCCTGGGCCGCCGAGGTGCTGGCCTTGCTGGAGCGCCTGCAAGGGCGTCCCCCGGTGCCGGGCTACGTCAACTACTTCACCGACGCCTCGGTGCTGCGCCCGGCCATGGGCAACCCGCCCACGGTGATCCTGGGACCGGGCCTGCCCGGCCAGGCCCACCAGACCGACGAATTTTGCGAGGTGGCCAAGATTCAAGAGGCCGCCGAGCTGTACCTGGCCCTGGCCCGCCACTGGCAAGGAGCCTAGAGCATGTGGCCCTCTACCTGGCGGGGTGAAGCCATCGGCCTGGTTACACCGGACGCTGAGTTCGATTCCAACCTGCCCGACCTGCTGTGCGTACACGGCTCCGGCGGCAGGGGCGCGGAATTTCTGCCCCTGCTGGAGCGCCTGCGCGGCGCGGCCAACGGCGCGGCCATCGACCTGCCCGGCCACGGCGACACCCCTGGACCGGGCCGCGACCAGGTGCAGGGCTATGTGGATTGGCTAGCCGCTTACCTGGAGCAGGGCCACAGTCGGCCGCTGCTGTTGGGAAATTCCCTGGGCGGGGCCATCGCCCTGGGCATGGCCCTGGAGCGGCCGGAGCTTGTCAGCGGGCTGGTGCTGTGGGGCACCGGGGCTCGCCTGCGGGTCTTGCCCAAGATTCTAGAGGGCCTGGCCTCTGGTTTCGGGCCCACCGTGGAGTTCCTGGCCCAGATGGCCTATGCCGAGGTTACCGACCCCGCCCGCAAGGAACGGGGTCGCCGGGCCATGGCCCAAAGCGCGCCCGAGGTCCTTTTGGGCGACTACACTGCCTGCGACCGCTTCGATGTGATGCAGCGCCTGGGCGAGATCGACCTGCCCTGCCTGGTGGTGTGCGGCGACGGAGACAAGCTCACCCCCCTCAAATACAGCCAATACCTGGCCGAGCACATCAAAGGGGCCCGCTTGGCAATTATCCCGGGAGCGGGACACCTGATTCATGAGGAGCAGCCCCAAGCCGGGGCCGAGGCCATCAGCGGGTTTTTAGCCGCCTTGTAATTGCTGGGCCGGGCAAGAGGATTTGAACCTCTGATTTTACCCCTGCAGAACGGACATTTGTCTAAGCGGCCATTTTAGGTGCAAAGGCCAATGGGCTGATGTAGCCGTTGGCGCCGTGTATCCTGGTTCGGTTTTAATCAAAACGACTCGCGCACTCAGGGGCATTTGGGCGTATCCCGGAAGTAGTCAAGTGGCAGACTGATCGCCTCGGACAGATTCAGCAGCTGATCTTCGTCATCGTACACATTCAACAACTCGAAAACCACCTTGCCCTGGCGGTCCACCTCAAAGACCCGGCCCTGCTGGGGCGAAGTGATGAGTAGACCACCGCCGGGCAGGTGCTGGTGCTTGCCCTGGATGTGGGAGTAGAAACCGTAGAGCCGACCGTCCAGGAGCACCCGCCTCTCAGAGGTCTTGGGGTCCACGGCCACGATGCGCGACCAATCGCGGTGCGTGTTGTTGTCAAAGATGCTGATGGTCCCGTCCGGGGCCCAGTCCGGATCGTGCTGCCGCCGGGTCATCCCCTGGCGCCACCACTTGACCTTGGCCGTGACCGGGTCGATCACCAGCACCAGATTGATCGAGCGCAGGGACGCCACCAAGTCGCCGGCTTTGAATTGGGGGAACTTGGCGGCCTTGGCCCGGAGCAGGGGCTCCACGTCGTTGGGATGCCAGGGGCCGCCGCCGTCGTGCACCCATATGGAGTGGGTCGTGCGGTCCATCTGGCGGATGCCGAAAATATCTATCTCCGGGTTGGCCGCCCGCAACTTGGCCAAAGGAAGGGCCTGCAGGATCTTGCCTGTGGCGCGGTCGATCTGCAGAATGCATTGACTGGAGTCCGCCTGCCCCGGGGTGGGGCCCCAGACCCATAAGGTGTTGTCGTCGCCCAGGGAGATGGCGTGGTGATAGTGCCCACGCAGCCGCCACACAATACGGCTGCACCAGTCGTACTTGGTCAGGCAAGAGCCATTGTCATAGCCCACGTAGATGGAGCCCTGGCGGTCCACCACAAAGCCATGCGGAAACACGTTGGCGTCGTCGCGGTGCTCCCAGTCCACGTCTTCCTGGCTGACCTTCCATACATGGCGCACCTTGCCCTCTGGGCCCAGCAGCACCACGCCGTAGCGCTTGTCCTTAAAGTCAAAGGCTCCGTAGATCGCCCGCAGGGCCCGGGGCGCGGCCGGGGCCAGGAAGACCCGGGGCGCGTCCCGGCGGGCCCGCAGGGGCAGGCCGTTAAGGTCCTGGAAGCGGCGCTCCGCCGGGGGGTGGTACTTGGCGGCCACCAGGTGGCGGGCCGGGGTGATGTCCAGGTCGTTGGCCAGCTTTTCGCTTAGGGTGGCCTGACCCTCGCCTTCGAGCCAGGCCTCCACCTGGTCCACCATGGGGTAGGGCCAGCTCTTGGTGGCATAGACATAGAGCCCGACGCCAAAGCCGAGCAGCAGCGCCAGCCAGGCCGTGGCCAGGCCCTGCCACAGGCCGCGTCGCTCCAGGAACACCCCCACCCGAGCCGAGCCCGCCCAGAAGTCGCGCCCCATGCGGCGCAGCACCCAGGCCAGCCCCTCGCCTAGCAGCCACAGGACCAGGGCGCCCCCGACCAGGCCGGCCGGGATGCGCAGCCCAGCCTCTTCCCAGCCGTGACCGATCAGCCAGCTTAGCTGACTGATCAGGCCGACGAGCCCGCCCAACAGGACCACGGGCAGCCGCGAGATTAGCAAATGCATAGTGTGAAGCTAAATCCTCTCAAGAGGGCCGCCCAAGCGAATCCTCTTAATTCCTCTCATAAAACAGGCGGCCCTCTGGCGGGCCAACCACCTGATCCAACGTCTTTGGCCCTCTCAGTAGCTGAATCTACCCAATACCTGTCGAATACTAGGTAATTGTTGTGACAAAATCAAGCGGAGCTGGGCTTCATGCCATGGATTAGGCATTGGCCCAGGGTGATTTTCCAAGTCCAAAGGCTAGGAGCTTCAGGGGCGGTGTGGTGGATCAGATAGGCGCGGTGGTGGGGGCTACAGTCCTAACTTAGGATCCTGACATGGTAAGTGGGTCAGGTCAGGCATCAGGCTGTTTTTCGAGCTGCACTAGCAGGGGGCTGGAGGTATCTAAGTGCACATCGCGCTGGGGGAAAGCGATTACGATTCCCGCCTCGCGGAAGAGTGCGTCTATTCTAAATCGAATCTCGCTTTCAATTCGGCGGCGGGCTAGCACTGTGGTAACGGTGATCCAAAAGTAAAGATCGAAGATAAGGGCATTGTCCCCAAAGTCTCGGAAGATAACAAACCCGTCATCCTTGTGAGTCACCTGTGGGTTCTCATTTATTGCCCGTAGGAGCAATTCCTCTACCTGGCGCGTTGGGGAACCATATATCACCCCGGCGGTGACTTTGGTGCGGATTTCATGGTCGGCCAGGGTCCAATTGACAATGTTCTTTTCTAAAAAGCTACTATTGGGCACCAAGATATGGATGTTTTCACCGGTGCGTACTTTGGTGCAGCGACCACCTATCTCCTCCACCCGGCCTACCACATCACCCACTTCCACCAGATCACCGATGTGTATCGGACGCTCGGTCATTAGTATAAAACCGCTGATAAAATTGTTGATTAGGTTCTGTGCCCCGAAGCCTACACCGATGGCGATGGCACCACCCAAAAAGGCAAAAGCACCAAGTGGAATATTGACGATGCGCATGGCAAACAGGGCCACCATGACGATCATTGAGTATCGCAACACCTTCTCGACTATCGATGTGGTACTTTCTTTTAGCTTGGCCACACGGGCTAACCGGCGAGTGAGGATGCGTACCGCAAAGCCGGCAACTATGATTCCCACCACAAATATGACTATTGAGAAGATGACTTTGCCAAGGGTCACCACCTGCCCGTCTATAACCCAAAGATGGTAACCCCATACTTTCTCAATTTCCTGCCACATGAGTTTTGCTCCTGACCAGCCCCCGATCAATCCACATTTGTTTCGCTACTGACCCACCTCCGTTCCGCGTACATTGAATGATTAGGAGAACCTAATCTCCTCTTTAACAATGAGGTCCAGGACAAACTACCCTCAAAAGCTATAGCCTCGTGAAGGTGGGGGCAGCTATGGCCCAGTATGTAGGATTGGGCGTATCTTTGAAAGAGACCTGCATCTGCCCTCCTCCTCCCATGTGCTCTTGCCCTCTCACCGAGCATTGGCATTGCGCGACTCCGCCGTAAATTGGCACACTTAAATTAAGAGGACATCTTGAGGTCCTTGGCGGTTTTCTATACCTCACCGACCTGAAACCGAGCCGCCACATCTGTTGGAATGCACATTGCGCCCCCTTGAAGTTTGCTATTGAACCTAGGGAAGGCCAAATCATGCATCAACCAACACGACCGCGTCAGGCAATGGCCCTAAGGGTGCTGTTGTTTCTAGTGGGCTTACTCTTGCTCAGTTGGCCCTTTTGGAGCGGGCCGGCCCACCGCAAACCGATATTCCTGTTTATATTTTTATTCCTTAGTTGGGTTTTCTTGATCCTGGTCCTGTGGGTGATGGCCAGGACGCAAGGGCGGCAATCTCAGCCGCCCGGCGGGCAGGACTAGCATGTCCTATAGCCCTTGGACGGTTCTTGCAGCCATCGTTTTATACATGGGGCTGCTATTCCTCGTAGCTATTTTTGCGGAGCGCCGGGCCAAGGCGGGCAACAACCCAAGCAACAATGCCCTGATCTATACCTTGTCGTTGGCTGTTTACTGTAGCGCTTGGACCTACTACGGAAGCGTGGGCAAGGCTGCCACTTCGGGCATGTTCTTTTTGGCCATATATTTGGGCCCTACGATGGGCATGTTTTTCTGGTGGGTGGTGTTGCGCCGGTTGGTGAGGATCAAGAGTGTTCATCACCTGACCAGCATCGCCGACCTGATCTCCCTGCGTTACGGCAAGTCCCAAGCCGTGGGAGCCTTGGTCACCATCATCGTCCTAGCGGGCATTACGCCCTACCTGGCCTTACAGCTCAAGGCCATCGTTCTTACAATGAAAATCCTTACCATTTACCAGGTTGATTCAGTACTTTACCGCTATTACGGCCAGCATGGTTCCTGGCTGTATGCGCACATGGGCGGCTTAATAGCGGGATTGATGATCATATTCACCATCGTTTTTGGAGTCAGGAGGCTCGATCCCACCGAAAGGCATCAAGGCATGGTAATGGCCGTGGCCGCGGAGTCCATAGTCAAGTTGTTGGCCCTGTTCATGGTGGGCATATTCGTGACCTATTATCTGTATGACGGCTTTGGTCAGATATTTACAATCTTCAGCAAGTTGGCCAAGTCGCCCCAACTGGGGTCCCCCATGGTCACGGGGCAAGGCTCAGGCTCGTCTTCTTACCTTATTTGGATGAGCTATCTGGTGCTGTCCATGAGCGCGGTAGTGTTTTTGCCCAGGCAATTTCACGTAGCGGTTGTGGAGAATTTCAACGAGCGGCATATAGCTACGGCATCCTGGCTTTTTCCTGTTTACATGCTCTTGATTAATCTGTTCGTGGTCCCCATCGCCATGGCAGGCCTATTGTGGGGTTATCCCCTAAAGGAGGCCGATACCTTTGTGTTGCGTCTCAGCCTGGACCAGGGCCATGCGTTCCCCTGGCTTCCTCTCCTGGTCTTCTTGGGAGGCTTTTCAGCGGCCACCGCCATGGTGATGGTCAGCACCATGACCATAGCCACCATGGTCACCAATCACCTACTTTTGCCCATATTGCAGTTCATCAAGCGGCTGGGCTTTTTGCGTAAGCATCTATTGCAGTGCCGTTGGGCAGTTGTAGCTTTCATTATCATGCTGGCCTATTGGTTCCAATGGGAGGTGGCTTGGGCCGAGATTCTGGTGGACATGGGCATCATTTCCTTTGCCGCCATCTTCCAGTTGGCGCCGGCCATATTGGGTGGCCTGTTCTGGCGCCATGGCAACCGCGCCGGCGCGCTGATGGGGCTGGCTGCGGGTTCCTTGGTCTGGGGTTACACCATGCTGGTACCCGTTGCGGTCAAGGCCAGGTGGTTGTCAAAATCCATTCTTGAGCAAGGCCCGTGGGGCTGGGGATTTCTGGCCCCGGAACATCTTTTCGGGGTGACCATCCTGGACCCCCTTAGCAACACCGTGTTCTGGTCGCTCTTTTTCAACCTGGGCTTTTACCTTTTGGGTTCTTTCATCTGTCAGCAGAATGAGTCCGAGCAGCGGTTGGTTCAAGAACTGGTGGGAGATGACAGGCTCAGATACAGCTTACCCGAGGAGGAGGAGGGGGAGCCCACCATTGATCTGAAGCAAAAGCTGGCAGGTTTTGAACACGTTCTGTCGGACTACATGGAGCCAGCCCGCGCCCGGGGATTGATTAATGTTTGCCTTCGCCAGCTTACCTTGGAGGACAAGGATTTTATCGCGGTAACCAAACTTGCCGAGCTGTACGAGTTGTTGGAGAACCAGCTTGCCGGGTCCATTGGGGCAGCTTCCGCCGCCTCGGCCTTGAGGCGCATTCCCCTGTTCACACCTGAGGAGGCTCAGGCCTTAGCCGCAGTCTACGCGCAGGTTCTAACATCACTCAGGATTACCCCCAGTGAGCTTAAACGCAAGATTGACTATTACCAAGAAAAGGAGGATCTGCTGCGCCGGGAGAGCAGCCTGCTGCTCCACAGCAAAAGGCTGCTGGAAGAAAAACTGGAAAGCATGGACCGCCTAGCCCGTTCCCTGGCCCATGAGATCCGCAATCCCGTTACCGCCATCGGCGGCCTGACCCAACGCCTGCTGCGCAAAGGTTACACCTCCAATATCGACTCCGAGTATCTGGCCAACATACTAACCGGAGTGCGCAGTTTGGAAAATATTGTCAGCGAGGTTAGGGCCTACGCGGACATGCCCATGCCCGTGTTGGCCCAGGAGGATGTGGGGAAGTTATTGGCTTCTCTAGGCGAGGAATACCGCGAACGCGCCAGGGCCGCGAGTGTGGAGTTGGCCCTGGAGGGTCAAGCCGGCCAAGCAGGCCAAGTGCTGGCCTGGATTGACCGCGAACAGATAAGAAGGCTCCTGGAAGTGCTCATTGACAACGCCTTGGAGGCCATGCCTCAGGGTGGGCGTTTGGCCCTGAGTCTGTTCGGAGACGATCTGAGGGCCACCATAAAAGTGATTGATACTGGTACAGGCATCTCCTCCAAGGATCTGCCTTTCTTGTTTGACCCTTTGTTCAGCACCAAAGCCAATGCGGTAGGCATGAACCTGGCCATCGCCAAGCGCATTGCAACTGAGCACCAGGGCGATTTGAAGGTGGAGAGCACCTCGGCGCGGGGAACCACCTTTCAGCTGACATTACCCCTAAAGCAGGAAGCGATCAGGCCGGATGCGCAAAAGTAATTTGTCCATTGGTAGAAATCTAGGTCCGGGAGACTTGGCTACCCGCCCCGTTACAAATAGATGAGCGAGTCCGAAAAAATCTGATTTTACAAAATTAATATAGTGACCTGCCCCAGTATCCCGGTCCATATCATTGAGTTGGGACTTGAGTTCACTGACGTCTACCCCGCCTGGCGTGATCAAAGCCAAAAGTCATTATTTACATATTGGGCCGGGTTAAAAGAGGGAAGGCAACTAATTGTCTGCCGCTGGTTCAACGTGCTTGGGCAGTGTCCTTGGCCAGCAACATGGCTGATTTGCCAGCCTCAGCTTGATAATACCGGCCAAAGCGCTTGGTCTCCATCGAATCAACTTGGTTGAGATTTTGGGCCCACCGGAATCCGATGGGCTGATACCACAACTCCGCTTGCACCGTAAAGGGCCCCCGGGAGGAATCCACTTGCACGCGGTAGTTCACCATATCGCTTCCGGCCGTGAAGTCGGGGTCGCTGCAGGCGGTCCCATACACCGCGACATCGGGATGGGCCGTGGCCTTGTCAAAGCCCTCGGGCAACAGGCGGCTGTCTTTTAGGTAGCGCACCGCCTGGATAAGTCCCGTGGTCACCTGGCCTTCCGAGCCGGCCATGATCGACTCATAGATTTGCACCTGTCCTGGATCGCTTATGACCTGGTAATGGGGCTCATAGGTCGCCGGGTCGGCGTCGTTGTCGTTGCCCGCGATGGAGCCGTCGGGGCGCAGGGCCCCGGAGGAAAACACCTCCCGCCCTTGGGCGTCTAGCACCTGCAAACGCAGCCAAACCCGCCGCGAGGGGTAGGCGGTGGGCAGTTTGTGTCCAGCCAAGTTGCTCAGGTGCACCCGCACCTCCAGGCGGTTGGCCTTTAAGCTCGCATCGCTAAGCTTAACCCTGGCCGACTTGGTCTCCAGATGGGCGCGGGTGCGGCCCGCCGAGGCGGCCAGGTTCTTGGGAGGTGCGCTCACCCCCAGTTCCGGGCCGTATTTTTCCAGCAGGCCCAGCATGAAAAAGTTGCCCCCTCTAAATGAGTGGCGGGCAAAGGGGTGGCGCTTTTGGCCCAGCACCGAGGTGATGGCCATGGGCTCGGACTCGGCCGGCATGTGGCAGCCTTGACAGGCCTGTTTGGAAGAATAGGCGCTGTGCTTCCACTCAAGGTAGGGCACTTGTTCGGGCAAGCGCCCGACGGATTTGCCATCCGGCCCCAGGGCGTGGGTGTACAGGGTATGGCAAGTGGCGCACAAGGCCGCCTGGCGCACGTGCTCAGACTGGTTGGGCTCCAGCAGCCCGGAGGAGCTCATAACCCGCTGGCGGCCCCGGTCCACCGCAAAGGGGCCAAAAGCGGGCCGCCGGCCCAGGGGCAGGGTGTTGTTCACCACGAAACCGGCGGTGAAACTAGCATCGGTGCCCAGGCCGGTTTTCTCGATCTGGTGGCACATGCTGCAGGAGACAGAGTCCCAGGCCAGGAGCAGGCCCGGGGCGGGCGCCGGGGCCGCCGGGTTCACCGGCAGGTTGGCGAATACCTGCCCCATCCCACCCTGCACTTTGGCCTGATAGCGGTTCATGGGCATGTGGCAAGCTGAACACTCGTTTTGGATGGCGGCGGAGCCCTTGGGGTGCATCACGCTCTCCCGCCGCACCGAGGCCTGCCAATAAGGGTCCTTGGCCGAGTGGGCCATTATGGAAGCCGCCCAGTCGGTGCCGATGGACACGTCGCGGCCGTCCGGGGTCAACAAGCCGTTATGGCAGGCCATGCAACGATCCGAGGTTACGAAGAGCTGTAGCGGTTGTGCGGCCGCAGAGCCCGCGGAAAGACTAAGCAGCAAGGCGAGGGCTATTCTCAGTGCTTTCATGATGCCTCCTACCAGCCCTCGAAAAGGCCGCCGTCAAACCAGTCCCACAGCAGGTAAAGCCCGTACTGCACGTCCCGGGTGTCGGTTTGGGTGAGAGGAATGCGCGCGCCCAGGCCCAACCGTACTTGTTGGCGGGCGCTGAGAGTTACTTGGAACTGGGGGGCTAGGTCCAACTCCAGATCCGCTCCGCTGACCATCTCTTGAGTGGCCAACAGCTCCACCATGGGGCTCCAGCGGCGATCCCATTGGCCGGCGGTAAAGGAGCGCCCCAACACCAGGCGGCCGAACAACTCCTCGTTGGACTTGGAACCGTCCATGGGTATGGCCCCGCCACCCTGGAACTGCATAAACAGGTCGGCCGGCAAAAGTTGGCCATAGGCCACGTAAGGCTCGAAAACCGAGGTGCCCTTGCCCAGTCCCTTGTCATCATCGCCGGTGGGGAAAAACAGCTCGCCGCCCAGAGATACTATGGCCCCGGTGTCCAGGCTGGCGTAAACCACGTGCTTGTACGCCATTCCCACATCGCCCAGGCCGTTATTCCATTCGGTGCCTCCCTGTCCGTTGTCGCTCTGCTCCCAATTCCAAGGCACGATCACCTCGATCTGCCCCCTGGGGCCGATGCGCTGCTCGTAATAAAGCTTGTTGGTGACGCTCTGGGGGTCCGTGGTGTCATACACGCTTTGCACCACCACCTCGTCCTCGGGGAAGGCCTTGGTGGTGAACAGAGCCTTGGGTAGGTTCAGCTCTCCTCTGGGCCAGCATTTGTTGGTGCAAAAGGTGCGGATGTAATCGAGGATTTTGATTACCTGGGCCTCGCTGAACATCTGGTCAAAGGCGGGCATGATGGTGGAAAAGCCCCTGGCCGGGCCACCCTTGTGGGCCACGGATGACCAGTCGCTGTTGCCCTCCCGCGAGGCGAAACTGCAATCGGTGAAGTCCGGCGGAAGAGGCTGGAAGCCCAGGCGTTGGGCAGGCTGCCCCTTGCCGTCCGGACCGTGACAAGCGGCGCAGGCCTGCATGTAGAGCCCCTTGCCGGTGGTAGGCAGGGGAGGCGGTTCAAACTCGGAAGTGCCGGTGGCCGGAGGGGCAAAGGCCAAAATGGCGGTCAGTATGGTTGCCAGTATTCCCCAGCGGCCTACCGATATTCGTAGGCCCAGCGTCATGAGTTGTGCTCCTTCAGTCCCCTTGAGTCAGGGCTCCAATTCCTAACCACAATGTTTTCAATATACTTAATTTTTTAGGTGATTTATTTCAAAATGCAGCAAATCGGACCGCGAGTCAATAAAATCTGGTTCTTTTAACATCGCCGGTATGACATGTCCCCCGCATCCTGGTCCACATCATTAAGTTAGACTTGGAGGTCACTCACTTCTCCCCAGTTTGGCGTGACCCAAGCCGGTGTGCCCTGGGGGAGGATGGGGGAAGACTTTAGGGATTCCAAGTCCAGCGCCCAGGGGTCCCAAGCGCGGTCTTGCGATGCGCATACGCGTGTGGGTGGGACAAAGCCATACCTGGAAAAATAGCCAAGCTGGAGGCCTTCGCGGCCCGAGGCAATGACATGGAGGAGGTGGAGCTGCAGCAGGCCAGGGCCCAGCGGAAGATCAATCCACCTACCAGGGCCGGGATCAATTAGGTCTTGCGCTCCTACCGCAAGCTGATCAGAGCTGAGGCACCCCGGGCCAACCTAG
>JAHLLJ010000100.1 GCA_020444205.1 Deltaproteobacteria bacterium
CGTGTTGTCCAGGACCCCGGACTCCTTCATCTCCCGGTAGAGCTCCTCGCCCTCCCGGCAGCGCTCGCCTATGCCGCAGAACAGGCTCACCCCCTGATAGCCGGAGACCATGTTTTGGATCAGCTCCATGATCAACACGGTCTTGCCCACCCCTGCCCCGCCGAACAGGCCGGCCTTGCCTCCCTGCTCCAGGGGGCTGAGGATGTCGATGGCCTTAATGCCGGTTTCGAAAATCTGGTTGCCCGTGGCCTGGCGGTCCAGGGGCACCGGCTCTTGGTGGATGGAGCGCCATTGGCCGCCGCTCTCCTGGGGCCCCAGGTCTATGGCTTGGCCAAAGACATTGAACATGCGCCCCAGCACCCGCCGCCCCACCGGCACCCGGAGAGGATGGCCGGTGGCGAACAAGGGCGAGCCTTCTGCCAAGCCCTGGGTGGAGGTAAGGGCCACCCCGCGCACCCGGTGCTCGTCCAGGTGGCGCACAACCTCGATGATGACCTCGCGTTGCGGGCCCGCCTCCAGCACCTCCAAAAGAGGGGGCAGTCCGTGCGGGAAAAAACCGTCCACCACGCTGCCGCGCACCGAATCCACAAAGCCGTTGATGTCTTGTTTCGCTACTGCCGATGCCTGCAAATTACACCCCTGGCGTTAACAACATCTTTTTAAATACTAGCAAGAAACAGCAGCCCAACTCAAAAAAGGCGCAATGGGCAAGCCCTTTGGGGGCACCGCCTAAGTTGGGTTGATGTAGCGGGATTTACGAGAAATCGGGAGGGAGGAGCCACAGAGGGGATAAATTTTGGCAGGGACGATGGGTTATCGGGATCGCGGGCCGGTCTGTTTGCGGCCCGCGCCCGATCTACCCACCACGCGGTCAGCCGCCGAGGCCATCCAAGAAATCCAGGATCTCGTGGTTGCAGGCCTCGGGCTGTTCCACCAATATCTGGTGCCCGCCGCCGGGGACCTTCACCAGTTTGGCTCCGGGAATGCGAGCAGCCAAAATTTCAGAGTTGCCAGGAGGGATGAGCAGGTCGGCGTCGCCGGTCAAGACCATGGTGGGGGCCTTTATCCAGTGCAGCCGCTCATAGGTATCGTGCCCCAACACCGCGTTCCATTGTCTGGTAAGGATGTCCGCCTCAGCCGGGTGGCGCAGGCTTATCTCGGCGTACTCAGCGGCCACCTCGGGCCGCTCCCGCAGAGTCTTGGGATCAAACAAGGTGGCCGCGGCGTCCCGCTTGGCCTCGGGCGTGGCCAGAAAAACCATCTTCTTGAACAGCTCTTCCACCTCGGTGGTGGGGCGCACCTGATTGGGCCCGCCGGGATGGGTGCAGGCCAGAACCAATGCCGAGAGCCTCTCCGGATGGTTGATGGCCAATTCCTGGGCGATCATCCCCCCCATGGAAAGCCCCAGGATGATGGGGCGCTCCAGGCTAAGTGCGTCCATAAGGGCCAGGGTGTCCCCGGCCATCTGGCTAATGCTCAAAGGGCCGCCAACATCTTCGGAGCGGGCCATGCCCCGGTTGTCGAACACCACCACTCGGTAGGCGGCGGCCAAGGCCGGGAGTTGGCTGTACCAATGGTCGGCATTGCTGCCCAGGCCCCTGATCATGACCAACGGGCGGCCCTGGCCGTGGATTTCGTAGTACAAGCTGATTTCACCGATGTTCGCTTCAGGCATTAGCGTAACTCCTAGAGTTTGGCGGCCGGGGCCTATAGCCCGCCGGCCATCTGGTTGGGCAGCCACATGATTAAGCTGGGGAAAAAGTAGAAAAGGGCGATGTTGGCCAGAAAGACCGCCACAAAGGGCAGCACGCCGTAGACTATTTCCTTCAAAGGAATGTCCTCGCCCATGCCTTTCAAGATGAACAGGATGACTCCCACGGGCGGGGTGATCAGCCCGATCTCGATCATCATCACCAACACCACCCCGAACCAGATGGGGTGCAGGCCCAGGGCGGTGACTATGGGGAAGGACACGGACAGGGTCATGAGCATCATGGAGATGGGATCGATGAACATGCCCAAGACCATGTAGATGACTATCAGGATGGTAATAACCAGGCCGGGGGCCAGGTTGGCCCCATCCACCACCGCCACCAGGACCTTGGGCAGGCGGATGTAGTCAAAGGCGTAGCCCATCACCGAAGCCGCGGCCACGATGAAGATCAAAAACGAGGTGACCTTGGCGGTCTCCATCACCGATTCCATCAGAAGCTTCAGGGTCATCTTCTTTTTGAGGAAGCACAGCCCGGCGGCGATGAGCGCCCCCAGAGCCCCCGCTTCGGTGGGGGTGGCCACGCCCGCGTACAAAGAGCCCAACACGCCCACGATGAGCACCAGGAAAGGCAATACCCCGGTGAGGGAGCGAAACTTATCACCCCAGGTGTGATGTGCGCCGCGGGGAGCGGCCCCAGGCCGGATGAACGACCAGCCGAACACCACCAGCATGAAGGAGCCCATTAGGAACACGCCCGGTATGATGCCCGCGATGAACAAGGCGCTGATGGGCTCGCCCACCAGGGAGCCGTAGATAATCATGGCGATGCTGGGCGGTATGAGGATGCCCAGGGTGCCTCCGGCAGCCACCACTCCGTAGGTGAGGCGGGGGCTGTATCCCCGCTGGGTCATCTCCGGGCAGGCGGTCATGCCCATTGTGGCCGCGGTGGCCAGGCTGGAGCCCGACACCGCCGCGAAGATGCCGCAGGCCCCCACCGTGGCGTGGGCTATGCCGCCGGGAAAGCGGCCCAACCACTTGAGCATCACCCCGAAAAGATCGCTGGTAACCCCGCTGCGCAGCAAAAAGGCACCCATGAGAATGAACATGGGCACTGCGGTGAAGGCAAAGGAGTTAACCCCGGTCCAGGCCCGCTCGGCGATTACCTGGAGCTGGGGGGTGGGCAGCAAAAACAACACCCCCAAGGCGCCCACCATGCCCAGGGAAAAGGCGATGCGCACTCCCAAGACCATGAGGGACAAAAGATAAAAAGCCATCACCGCGCCCTGGGCCAGGGTGGAGAAGTCTGCCGCCCAGGCGAACAGCACCCCGCCGCCCAGAGCGAGCAAGGCAGCGCCCGCGGCCACGGCAACGCCGTTCCACAGCCAGGCCAGGACCAGCACCGCCACCACCACCGAAACCGTGCCCCAATCCAGGGAGGTGCCGGCCACGGAGGGCGGCTTGAGGCCCATGAACAGCAGGGCCACGATCATAGCCACCAGGAGGGTCATGCCCATGAACTCCCGGCGCGGGCCCACGCCGGGGCTGAGCTTGCGGGCCTCGCCCAGCACCGCCAGGGCAAACAGGCCCAGGCCCACGGCCACCGGGGTTTCGGGTATCCACAGCGGGGTGGCCAACAGCCCCCAGGCCCGCGCCCCCCCCTGGTATTCCGAGCCCACGAAAAGAGTCATCTGCCAGGCGGCCACCACCACGAACATCAGCCCCACCCAGGCCGAGACCTGCCAAAGCTTGTGTCGGGCCGAGGTGGAGATGTTGTTGAGCAGTATCTCCACCCGGATGTGGCTGTCTTTCAAATGGGCGTAAGCCGTGGCCAAAAAGCTGGTGCTCACAAAGATGTAAAGGGAGTATTCGGTCACCCAGGAGGTGGGGCTGTTGAACAGATAGCGGCAAACCACCTCATAGCTGATGATCAGCACCATGCCCAGGGTGGCCAAACCGCAGAAGGCCCCCACCCCTTCGGACAGCCGGTCCATCAGCCGGGTGAGGACGCTGCTGGCCATGGGGGCCTCGGCGGCGGCAGGCGATTTTGCTTGGGGGGTGTTCTGGCTCATGAACGGCTTTTTCCTCCCGAGAGTTCCCGGGCCGTCCGCCATGCTGAGGCCGGACGGACGGCCCGGGAGGGTGGATCGCTGTGACCGCTTAGTACTTGAGGTCCTTGCCCAAGATCTTCTCGGCCCGCTTTACGTAGGCCTTGCCGTCAAAATCCGCCTTTTGGGCGCGCTCAAAAAAGGACTTGTAGACCTTGGTGATGTTTTGCGGCTGGAACATGAGCTTGACCTGATCCGGGGGAGCCACGTAGTACTTGGCGCCCTTGGAGGACCACTTCTTGGGCAGGGACTGCATCTTGCTGTTGTAGTCGTCAAAGGCCATCTCCTCCAGCTTCTTACCGGCGGCGGCCACCTTGTCCTGCAAATCCTTGGGTAGCTTGTTCCACTCGTCGTTGTTGATCACGATGGGGAAAGGCAGGATGGTGGAGATGGGCCACAGGGTGACGTACTTGGCCACGGTGTAAAAGGCCTGGCCATAGGCCCAGGCCGAAGAGGTGAACACGCCGTCGATGATGCCGCGCTGCAGGGCGGGCAGCACCTCGGAGGCAGGCATGGGCGTGGGCTTGGCCCCCAGGGCGGCCACCAGGGTGGCGGTCTCGATGTTGTGCACTCTTATCTTCTTGCCCTTGAAGGCGGCCACGGTGTCGATGGGCTTGATGGAGATCAAGTTTTGCGGCGCGAATAGGCCCCAGCACAGCACCTTGCTGTTGTAGGTCTTGTCCAGGATTTTGTTGAGGTCGGCCCGCCAAAAGCCGTAGAAGACCGCCTTGAACTCCTTGAGGTTGTCCAGCAGGCCCGGCAGCTGGGACAGGCCGAACTGGGGGTTGGTGGCCGAGTAGTACCCGGCCAGGATGGTGGCCAGCTGTACCCGGTCGTCGCGCACCGACTGGGCCAGTTGGGTGCCCTTGACCAGGGAGTCGTTGAGCACGATCTCCACCTGGCCGCCCGTGGCCTCCTTGACCCGCTTGGCGAACATCTCGGTGACTTCCACGTACAAGGTGCCCTTGACCGGCAGATAGGCTAGGGTCAGCTTGTGGGTGGCGGCCATGGCCCCCAGGGCCCAGGTAAGCAGCAACGTGAGCGTCAGGGCGCCGACGATTAGAGTTCTTTTCATGTGCATGGTTTTCCCTCCTTGCGTTAACCGATCTTTGTCATGACCAAGGGGCCGGGCGGCTCTAGTCCAAGACGCCTTCCCTTGGCGCATATCAAGGTTTCGCCCAAGCGCGGGCCCCCTCACAAAACCCCTTGCTCCCGCAGCCTGCCCAAACGGGCCGGTCCGAAACCCATATACTTGCGATAGATGAAGTCGTTGTCATAGCCCACGGGGCGGCACACCCACTTGGTGCGGATGGGGGTCTCGGTCATCTTGTGCTGGGCTTGCACCGCCATTACCCGGCCGTACACCGGGTCCTGGGTGGGGGTGAACACGCCCCGCTGGTTCCAGTTGGGATCTTGGAGCGCCTCCTGAGGCGAGAGTATAGGCGCGATAACCGTGGTGATGGGGGCCAGGCGGCCGTTTTGGCTGTAGTTCACGGCCATGCGCACCAGCTCGTCGCTGGTGTGGCCCTTGGTGAACTTGGCCACCTCGGGGAAGTACTTGAGCTGGGCCTCTTGATTCAGGAAGGGGGACAGGGAGTCCCACTCGCCGACCCCCCATTCGTCCCACTTGCCCATCATGTCGCAAAAAGCCTGCCACATCTCCAGGCGCAGCCCGCCCAGGAACACCCCGCCGTCGCTGGTGGGGGCAAAGCAATACAGCCACAGGGCATTGTCCAGGCCGCCCACCCGTTCGGTGACATGCCCGCCGCCCTGGAACCAGATGTGGGTGTAGTTGTCCAGGCGCATGTAAGCCTCGGTGGTGGCCACGTCCAGGGCCTGCCCCAGGCCGGTGCGATGCCGCCAGTGCAAAGCCGCCAAAATGCCGGTGGCCATGAAGGTGCCCGCGCTGCACCAGGCGATCCAGGGGCTGGCCTTGGTGGAAACCGCCCAGGGGCAGGTGGCCGCATCCTCGCCCGGCGGCAGCATGGCCCCGGTGGCGTACTGGATGCCCGACTTGGCCTGGGCCACGTTGTCGTAGTCAGGCATGGCCTCCTGGGCCTGGGGTCCGAACTGGCCGTTGGCGGTGATGGAGGCGAAGATCAGGCCGGGATTTAACTCCTTGAGCTGCTCGTAACCCAAGCCCCAGGCATCCATGGCGCCCACGGGGAAGGTCTCCAAGAGCACGTCGGCCTGGGCTGCCAGGCCTCGCAGAACCTCCCTGCCCTCTTCCTTATGCAAGTCCAGGGTGACGTGATACTTGTTGCGCCCCTCGGTGAGGTAGTTCAGTCCTTCGCCTTGATGGGTCAGGCCGTAGGGGGTGCAGGTGCGCAAAAAGTCGCCCTCCGGCGGCTCCACCCTGATCACCTCGGCCCCGAACTCCGAGAGCATGGAGGAGCAATAAGCCCCGGCATAGCTCTGGCTGCTCAGGTCCAGCACTACCAGGTCGTCCAAGGCCTCCGGCCGGGAGCCGACCACCTTGGGGTCGTCCTTTTCCCGCACCCAGTCAGCCCACTCGGCCCATTTCGGTCGGTTCGCACCCATCTCAGTTTTCCCCGTCTTGTTGCGTGCTCCGCATGTCTCGGCTCAGGATCACATCGCTGCTGCCATCCCAATCCGGCGGCGGGCGCCTCCCGGGCCGGTCGGCCCATTTGCCCAGGGCACCGGTTTGGTACAGGGCCTCCAGCTCCTGGTCGCTCAGGTTGAGCAGGTTCTTGAGGAGGTACTCGTTGTCAAAGCCCACGGGGCGGGCGGCCCATTTCTTCTGAGGTGGCGTGGCGCTCATCATCACCGGGAACTCGTGGTCCAGATACTCGCCGTACATGGCGTCATCCACCTGGGTCATGAAGCCCCTTGCCTGAAGCCCCCGGTCTTCCGCGACTTGGGCTGCGTCGCGCACCCGGCCGGCCGCGAAGCCGTGCTCGCGGGCCAGCGCCTCGATCTCCTCGGCGGTGTGCTGGGAGGCCCACTGGGCGATGATGCTCAGCAGGGCGGTGGCGTTTTCTTCCTTGAGCCGGGTGAGATGCTCGGCAAAGCGCGGGTCCTGGGCCAGCTCGGGTTGCCCCATGGCCGCGCAGAGCCCGGCGAACTCCGTTGGCGCGGCGGCGGCCAGGCTGAGCATGGAGTCGTCCGCGCAGCAAAAGGTGTCGGCCGGGCAGATGGACACGTCGCGGTTGCCCGCCGGAGCGGGGTTTTCGCCGGTGATGTCCAGATAGGGCCACACCCAGGACATGGTGCGCATGATGCTTTCGGTTTGGGATATCTCAATGTACTGGCCCTTGCCGGTGCGGTCGCGGTGGTGCAGGGCGCTGAGCACCGCCACCTCGGCCAGCAGGGCACCGTACATGTCCGAAAGGTAGATCATCTGCTTGACCGGGGTCTGGCCGGGAAAGCTGCTCATCCAGGCTATGCCGGAAAAGGCTTGGGAGGCTCCGTCGTTGGAGGGGCGGTTCTCCTCTGCGTAGGGGCCCCATTGGCCGAAACCGTTTTTCTCAATGTAGATGATGCCGGGGTTGAGCTCTTCGATCTTGCGGTAATCCACGTTGAAGCGCTCCATCACCCCGGGGCGCAGGTTGTTCTCGATGATGTCCGCCTTGGCGGCCAGCTGGCAGAATATCTCCTGGCCCTCGGGTTTGTGCAGGTCCAGCCCCAGGTAGTACTTGTTGATGTTGTCGTGCAGGAAAAGGGGGCTCTGCTCCTTGAAGCGAAAGCCGGAGCAGCTCAGGTCCCGCTCCAAATCGCCCAGAGGCGGTATCTCCACCTTGATGACCTCAGCGCCCATTTCGCCCAGCCAACTGGGTCCCGAGGGCCCGAATACGATGGTGCAGACCTCCAGAACCCTGAGGCCCTTCAGAGGCTTGGGTTTTTTCCCCTTGTTTTGGACATAATCGCGCCAGGTTGCTTCGGCCATTGTCCCCTCGAAACTTGCGGTTTACTCAGTGTTCGGCGCACGGCCCGCTTTGGGATAAGGCAGTCGCCCATGGGGCGCTCGGGAGCGGAATCCGTCGCCATCAAGCTGGTTAGAAAAGCCTGGATCGCGCTCAGATCGTTGAACGGCAGGTTGTGCGCCGGGTAGCCGGGTGAGGTGCCAGGTTGCGCTACGCCATCCAGACTCAAGCGTAGTAAATCAATAGCACCAGGCAGCGAGGCCTTGCTTGACTGGGAATGACCAATCTTTTAACTGGGAATGGACTGGGGGACGAAACTAAATAAAAAAGCGAAAGCTAGTCCTCGGCCGGGGCCTCGCGGGCATCCTTGGGCGATCTGCCGTAGCGGGCCTTGTAGGCCCGGCTGAAGTCCGAGGGGTGCTTAAAGCCCACCCGGTAGGCGATCTCGGTGACCGACAAGCCGGCCAAGTCGGGGTTGCTGAGCTGGCGTTTAGCCGCCTGCAAGCGCTTCTCGCGCATCACCTCCAGCACGGTTTTGCCGTAAGGCTTGAACACCCGGTGCAAATAGCTGACCGAAATGCCGTGCTGCCGGGCGATGCTCTCGGGGCTCATGGACTCTTGGGAATAGTGGGCGGATATATACTCCAGGATGCGCTCCCGGTGGGCCAGCTTGACGCTGCTGTCGTTGGCGTCGATGCCTTGGGACTTTTCTTGCAGCACAAAGGCCAGGAGGTTGAGCAGGTTGTTCTCCATGAAGCGGGTATCCTCTTCCCCGCTCAGTGGGAGATGGCCGTACAGGCTACGCACGAAGCTATGAAGTATGTTGGCTTTTTTATTACTCTCATTCAAGGGGAGGACGTAACGAGTCTCCAGGGTGGGGATCAGGTTGCGCAACAACTGCGAGGGGATCATCACGTTAAAGGTGTCATAACCGTTCTTGTCGTTTGACTTGTAAGGCACTGTATTGCACAGCAAATAGGCGTTGCCCCGCTTGAGGGTAAAAGTTTCCTTGCCCAGATTCATCTGCCAGGGATCGCCAAAGGGAAAGGCCAGGACATAAAAGTCCTGATTCATCTTGGCGATGTTGCCGGGGGTGCGGTGAATGTTATGCCCCCGGTAGCTTATTTCATTAAAGACAAACCGGTTGGCTTTGACGCTCTTGATGCGGCCTTCAAAGATATCCAGGTTGGTGGGCTCTATCTGGATGTGCCCCCAGATTTCACTGAGTGCCTGGTTCCAGTACTCCATTTTGGCGGACTTGGGCACTTGCAGGGTAGACGCCATAAAAGCGCCGGCATCCATGCCTTTAGCCTTATCGGTCATTGCCCAATAGCCTCTTTGGTAAATATTTCAACTAATTAATTTATCATGTCTCCCAGAAGGACCTAAGCACAAGATTAATCTATTTAGATAGAGTAGTCCATTGCCCTTGTCAAATCTTCTATGCTGCCTGACTGAAAATTAGTGGAGATATGTACATATTCCTACCGAGGTAACCTATGGCCACATCTCGTTTGTTCGCATCCGGAATTGTAATTTGAATCCCTTAGGTTGCATCGCGCCCTAGCCGCTTGGTCCACGACCTTATCCCTGCGCGGCCTGTCACATGAGCGGCTGGGGCGCGGTGCTCACCACCCACAACATGACCGGCGCCTGTCTCGGGAGAGGCAAGCCCCCTGGCCATCCGTCCCCATGACTTAAAGCCATGCCGGCCGAGGGCCCCTGGCAGGAAAAGCGCAAGAGGGCGTACGTGGCGCCCTAGTTCTAGGGAGCAGCGGGCAACTCCACCCAAAAAACAGGCCCGATATTCTGTCTCGTGTTTTAGGCCATGCTTGCATAAAAAAATTGGGGCGGCCCGAAGGCCACCCCTCGCAGCCCCGCGGGACGCAACGGCAACCACTTGAGAGCTTTTGTTAATAAAGTCGGAATATTATCGGCCCTCACCCTCAGTCTGCCGTGGGCATCGCTTTGGCGTCTCAGACAGGCACCAAATTGATGCGCGAAAATATATTGACAAGATACTGTTGTCGTGACAACATTTAAGAAACTATAGCTAGGAGGTAGGCACTAAATGACGACCAAGCTCAACGTCTTTCCCATAGAAAATTCTCCGGGCTTTATCATCCACCACCTAGACTTGCTTCTAAAGTTGGGCCTCCACAAGGCCTTCCAGGCTCAAGGAATAAATATCACTGCCGAACAATGGGCAATTCTAGCTAGCCTTTGGGAAGAAGAAGGGATTCATCAGAGCGCAATCGCGGAAAAGATCGGCAAAGACAGGCACACCATCACCAGGATGTTGAATCGTCTGGACAAAAACGGCTTTATTCGGCGGGTTACAACGGATCAGGATAAGCGACGCTTGAATGTGTATCTCACCGATAGCGGAAGGGACATGCAGGGGAAACTAGTACCAATTGTTCTGGGATTCGGGGAAAAAACGTTTGCAGGAGTAACCCATGAGGAAATCACGGAACTCATAAGAATCCTCAAACACATAACCGGAAACCTGGCATCATTAAAAGCATGACATGGTTAGATCACGCTAAGGGTTTGGAAGGCCTAAATATACTTAGGTTTATCCCTCGGAGGTGAGCATATGTTTGAAGTCAAAAAGAGTTATTGCGGCCTGTGCCATCCGCGTTGCGGCACTCTGCTGCACATTGAAGACGGCAAGGTCGTTAAAATTACCGGCGACCCGGACCATCCCATCACCCATGGGGCGATCTGCCAACGCGGACGCCTGATGCTGGACCACATCTATCACCCGCAGCGCTTGAATTATCCCTTGAAGCGAGTTGGTGAAAGAGGACAAGGCCAGTGGCAGCGCGTGAGTTGGGAGCAGGCCTTGGACGAGGTGGCGGAAAAGCTGGCGAGCTTGAGGGAACAATACGGGGCCGAGACCCTGACTTTCACCCACGGCACCAAACGGACTTATCATTGGGACTGCCGCCGGTTTTTCAACCTGTTCGGCTCTCCCAACACCTGCGGTGTAAACAATATTTGCATGTGCCCCAGCTACGCCACCGAGTACGCCACTTACGGCGGAATGACCTTTGGTGGTGAGGTCATGGCTGCCCGGTGCGTGGTTTTGTGGGGATGTAATGCATCCAAGTCAAACCCCAACGTTCTCACCCCTCAAATTGTCATGGCCCGCAAAAACGGCGCCAAGCTGATCGTCATCGATCCGCGACGGACCAAAGAGGCTGAGCAGGCGGATTTCTGGTTGCAGATTCGCCCGGGCACCGATCTTGCCCTGATGCTGGCCTGGATCCGCCTGATTATCGCGGAAGATCTCTACGACCATGATTTTGTGGCCAACTGGACCGTGGGTTTTGAAGAGCTCAAGGAGGCGGTGGAAGCTTACACGCCGGAGAAGGCCTCGGAAATCACCATGGTGCCGGCTGAGCTGATCGTGGAGTCTGCGCGTATGTATGCGACCACCAGCCCGGCGGTTATTCCCTTTGGCCTGGGCCTGGACAAGCAGGGGGTCAATTCCACTCAGTGCGCCAGGGGACGGGCCATCATCCGGGCCATTACCGGCAACTTGGAAGTTCCCGGTGGTGACATATTCAGCCTGGCCGGTGAAATCGGCAAAATCCACGACTGGGAGCATCTTGAGATCAATGACACCTTGCCCCAAAGCCAGCGGGACAAGCAGCTTGGAGCCGACAAATATCCTTTCTTCGGCTTTCCCGGATGGGAGATGAATCAAGCTGCCAACCATAAGCTTCCCGCCGGATACGTGGCTCCCCCGGAAGCCTGGCACTCCAACCTGGCCCATGCCAGGGAGGTTTTCGACGCCATCATCACCGGCGAGCCGTATCCCGTGACCGCCGCGATCACCTTGGCCAACAACCCGCTGCTGGCCTTGCCCAACACCAAGCGGGTGTTCGAAGCCTTGCAAGCGCTTGAGCTTTATGTGGTCATGGAATATTACATGACCCCATCCGCCGCCATGGCTGACTATGTTTTCCCCTCCTCCTCAACGGTGGAGCAACCAGAACTATGGCTGACCAGTGGATTCTGCCTCCCCTGCCCCCAGGGGATAGAGCCGCTCTACGAGCGCCGCAATAGTTATGACTTTTACCGTGGCTTGGGGTTGCGGCTCGGGCAGGAGGAGTACTGGCCTTGGGAGACCGTGGAAGAGGTTTACGACTATTGCCTGGAGCCGATCGGCCTCAACTATAAAAAGTTGGTGGAGCAAAACGGCGTTTTTGGACAGAGAGAATACCGCCGTTACGAGCAGCACGGGTTCGGCACCCCTTCGGGCAAGGTCGAGCTCAAGTCGTCCATTTTCGAGGAGCTCGGGGCCGACCCCCTTCCCAAGTACAAGGAGCCCGCTTGGAGCCCTGTGTCCACGCCTGATTTGGCCGAGGAATACCCCCTGATTCTCATCACGGGCAGCCGCTTCATGCCCATGTATCACTCCGAGCAGCGCCAAATCGAAAAGGCCCGCCAAAAGGTCCCCGATCCATTGGTCAGCATCAATCCTGAAACCGCTGAAAAGTATGGACTGTCCGAAGGCGATTGGGCCGTGATTTCAACCCCACAGGGATCGATACGCCAACGGGTGAAGCTTTCCGATGCCATCCACCCCCAAATGGCGGACACGCAGCATTCGTGGTGGTTCCCGGAGCGTGATCCCAATTTGCCGGGACTCTTCGGCGTTTTTGAATCAAACGCCAACGTGCTCTGCCCGGACGATCCCGAATTTTGCAGTCCGGAAATCGGCAGTTGGCCTCATTCCGCCTTGTTGTGCCGGATTGAGAAAGAGAACCCCGAAAACTCTTCCCGCATAGCGGCGGGCGGAGTGTAAATAGCGAGTAAAAGCTGGATCTCATTGGTTCGGTTTTGCTCGGTATTGTTACCTGCACTTGCCGACGGTGGCGCGTGAAGCGCCCAAATGGGGTCTTTGGAGCATAAAACCTGCCTGAAAAGGTGAACGGAATAGTAGGAAGGATAAATCGTGACAGAACAATCCATTCTAGAGGAAACCAAAGTCCTTCTGGAACACCTCGGCTTGGCCGAAGAGCCGTTCGGAGTGTATTACTCCGACACCAAGCCGGAAAACGCCTTCGGACCCAAGCCCGGCCCGGTCATCTCGCGCGAGTTGGAAGAACAGGGCAAGCTGGATATGCAGGAGGTGATGAAAAATTTCTCTTGCGTCATGGGCAACGTCTGGTTGGCCAGGAAAAAGCACCGCGCCGCATTTATCTCCCCGGAAGAGTATGGCTGCCCGGGAGGGGTGTACTACTGCTCCATGGTCAAGCCCAACGTCAGGTTCATCGAGAGTTATGTGACCACGGGCTTTCCCGGCACCCCCATACATGGTGAGCGGTACTTGCCTTCACCCGAGGCCATGCAAAAGTTCCTGGCCCAGGTCGAGCCCCGCGATGCTCCGGCCAAGTACTGCATATTCAAGCCGCTGTCCTTGTTCACGGGCGACGAGGAACCGGAATTTGTCATCTTTTTCGTACGTCCCGAGGTGTTGTGTGGGCTCTTCACTCACACGATGTTCACCACCGGCGACGTGGAATGCGTGGCCTCGCCTTTTGGAGCGGGGTGCACCAACATGATCGCTTGGCCGCTCTATTATAAAGAGCAAGGAATAGAGAAGGCCGTGCTGGGCGGACTTGATCCTTCGGCCAGGAAGTTCATGAAGACCGACGAAATGACCTTCACGGTCCCCTTGTCTCTGTATAAGAAGATGCTGGCCGCCCTGCCGGAATCCATGTTCAACGTGGACGGAGCCTGGAAGGAAGTGCGCAA
>JAHLLJ010000101.1 GCA_020444205.1 Deltaproteobacteria bacterium
TCTTGACCGAGTGCAACTCCTGCGTGCACAACCTGTCCAACGCCAAGCTCAGGGCGCAGAAGTTTTCAATCTACACCACACCGCAATTCATCATGGAACTGCTGGAATGGGCCTGATGCCCCGCAAGGAATGAGCCATGGACATACAAGGCTATGACATCCCCGAGGAGCTTTACTACGATCCGGATCATTTTTGGGTGCGCCCGGAAGGCGACGAACTGGTGATCGGAATGAATGACTTCGCCCAAAAAATGGCCGGCGAGATTGTGTACGTGCAGCTTCCCGACGACGGCAAGAAGCTGAAGAAGGGCAAAAAGCTGGCCAAAGTGGAGTCCGGCAAGTGGCTGGGCAAGATCAAGTCACCTGTGGACGGGGTGTTGGTTAGGGTCAACGAGGAGTTGGAGCTGACCCCCGACCTGATCAACCAGGATTGCTATGGCGCCGGTTGGATGTACCGCATCAAGGCCGACGACGTGAGCCAGATCGAGGATTTGATTCACGGCCAAGCGGCCATCGAGGAGTGGATGGCCGCGGAAATAGCCAGTCACCAGGAAGAAGGCTAGGGGGCTTTCCGGTGGCCAACGGCATCTACTCCCCGCGCCAGCTGTTTTCCATGGAGGCCTGCACCGGATGCCGGGTCTGCGCGGATGTGTGCCCCGCGGTCGGCGTCTCCGGCGACGGGCGGCTCTCCGGTCTGCACCGCCTGGATTGGCGGCGCCGGGCGGGCAAGGCCCAAATCGGCTGACTGCGGCGGCTTTGGGGCCGCCAGCCCAGCCAGGACGAGTGGCATGATTTCGGGGAGACGGTCTACCGCTGCACTCTCTGCGGCAACTGCTCCGAAGCCTGCCTCGTGGGCATCGGCTTTAAGGATATATGGCTGGGGCTGCGCTAGGAGCTCATGGATCAGGGCTGCCAGCCGGGCAAGGTGAACCGCATTCTGGACAACTTGGCCAACAGCCACAACGTCTTTGCCGAGGACCAGGAAGACCGGGCCGAGTGGGTGGAGGACATGGACGAGCCTCCGGACCACGGGTATGAAAAGGACCACGCCGAGGTAGTGTACTTCACCGGATGCGTGGCCTCCTGTTTTCCCTTGGCCCAGCAAATACCGGTGGCCTTGGCCAAGGTCCGGACGCGGCCGGGGTGGACTTTACGCTCTTGGGTGGGGAGGAGTGGTGCTGTGGCTTCCCATTGCTAGGGGCCGGCGCCTTGTCCCGGGCCCGCGGGTTGATCGAGCACAATCTGGAAGCGGTCAGGGCCAAGGGCGCCCGCCGGGTGATGTTCGCCTGCCCCTCCTGCTACATGATGTGGCGGGAATTCTACCCCCTGAATTCGACCTTTCCATACCACTGAGTTTTTGGCCGGCCTGGCCGCAAAGGGACGCCTGGATTTCACGGATCGGCCGTTGAAGGTGACCTACCACGATCCCTGCGATCTGGACCGCGGGGCCTGGATATTTGAGGAGCCCCGCCGGGTCATACGTGGCCTGCCCGGGATCGAGCTAGTGGAGATGGCTCACAACCGCGAAGACTGCTTGTGCTGTGAGGGCGGCGGCAACCTGGAGATGATTGATCAGGAGCTCAACGCCGAGATAGCCCGCCGCAAGGTGGAACAGGTGCTTGACACTGGGGCCGAAGTGGTGGTTTCGGCCTGCCAGCAGTGCCTGCGCATCATGGCCACCCAGGCCCGGCGCAACAAACTGCCTCTGAAGGTCACGGACATCGCCCAACTGGTGCGGCGTTCCCTGCGGGAGTGAGGGTGGTTTGATGCGGGTTTACCGGCTCGGCTCAGTTTCCTGGAGCGACTCCCAACTCTTTTATCATGCCCTGGCCCGCCTGGCCCGCCTGGCCCGCGAAGGGCTAATTTCGTGCTCGCCCGACCGGCCCTATGTCTGCCTGGGCTTCCACCAGGACGTGACCCAGGAATTAGACCTGGCCTATTGCCGGCGCATGAGACTGCCCATTTTCCAGTGAGAGGTGGGCGTCGGGGCGGTCTGCCTGGATTCCGGGCAAATATTCTGGCAGATGGTGCTCAGGCGGTCAACCCCCTGGTGACCATGAACCACGCCGCTTTTTACCGCCGCTTCCTTGGACCGGTTGCAAAGGTGTACCGCCGTCTGGGAGTGGGTGCGGATATCAAGGGCATCAACGATGTGGCGGCCGGCCGGTGCAGGATATCGGGCACCGGGGCTGGTGAGATCGGCGACTGCGTGGCCTTCTCTGTGCGTGGCTGTTTTTTCAAGTTCAAAGTTGGCCGATCGTCTTTTTCCTTTCCGGTCACGGACCAGTGGGAGCGTCACGTTTTCAAGCTTCTCTTCGCACTCGGCTTTTTGCCGGTGCAGGGATGTAGAGCGAGGATCGGCGCCCCTAATCTGCATCAGGAGTTCTCTTAGGGCTGCAAGCACTCTCCCAGGATCGACGCCAATTCCCGAATTACGTGAACGCTCATCTGATCATTTTATTTTCACCAGACTCGATCAGATTGCTTGTTGCCTCTGGAACGCAGGGTTGTATGTTTCGCCATTTCGCCATAAACGATGCGCCAAGACTAAAAGTCGGTGGGCCAGAGCTACCGCAGCTACTTGCGGAACTCGCTTAAAAATCAAACGGCCCGCCCATTTCCGCAAACCAAGGGTGAGTTTCTTGCTTCTTAAGGCCGACCAGGCCGCCTGGACCATCAAATGTCGCAGTATGGCGTTGCCTTGGCGGGTGATCCCGCCGTGTTTTATCGATTCGGCACTGTCACGGCTAACAGGCACGAGGCCTGCGTAGCTAGCCACTTGGCCAGATCGGCTGAATCTGTGCGGGTCATCGATGTGGCTCAGCACCCCTAAAGAAACCACGGGGCCGAATCCGGGCATCTCCAAAACAATTTCCGCCTCCGGCCATTGGCTCAACTCTGCCTTAACCATGGAGTCCAGGTGTCCGCGTTCAATCTCTAGATGCTCCCATATTTCACGGTGTGTCACCAAAAGGGGCTTCATCCAAATGGGAATGGCTGGGTCATCCAGGATTTGTTCCCAGCCTTCAACATTCTTCCATTGTTTTTTGCTGGCGCTTACTCCTACTGAGCGGAGCATGCCACGGGCTGCATTTTAGGAGGTCACTGATTGCTTCACAACCTGATGACGAGCGCGCAAAAGAGCTCTCCCCCGCCGGGCCCGCTCACTTGGGACGTGAACCGAGTAGCGCCGTGCCGAGCCACCTCGCAAGGCATCAGCCAACGCCCTGGCGTCGTGTTTGTCGTTTTTTTCTTGCTATGGCTGATCAGTTTGAACTGGCGGGCATCAACCACTACCGGCTCGATCCCAATTTGGCGCAGCACCGCCACCACCCATCAACTCATATTCCCGGTTTCAACGGCTATATCAACCTGATCATGGGGCCACAGGCTAACGACCTCCATCCATCGAGATTCGCCGGTAGCCACCTTGCCGTGCTTAACCATCCGGCCCTCGTCATCCAATGCGCAAAAAGTCGTAGTCTTTTGGTGCACATCGATGCCAACATAGATCATGGTCTTCCCACCTGGTTTTGGTCGCTTATTCCCAATGACCATTATCGATCATCGGGGGGAAGACCACGCTCATAACATCTACATTCCCCATGATGCCACGCCCAGCGGGGACCCGCATTTTGGCGTGGCCTGCCACTTCGCGGCCGCCAAACGGCCGAAGCCGGAGCCGGTCAAGGGCGACTCAGTCATGGTGCCCGCGCTGGCGGGGGGCGTCAGGCCGGTGCACAAGCTGATCGACGCCGGCGACCCGGCCTTGTGCCTGCGCTGCCACCATTCCGGCAACCATGTGGGGGCCTCGGCCATGGTGCTGCCGGGCAAGAGCGTCCTGTGTCTGCCCTGCCACGACGCCGGCCTGAGCGTATTCAACGACGAATACACGGCCATAGCTCTAGCCATCTTTTTTGTCGGAATTCTGACGGCCCTGGGTTTCTGGTTGGGCGGCACCAAGGGCGGCGGCCTTTCCACCGGCCTGCCCATGGGACACCACGGTGTAAAGACCTCCTGCCGCTGGGGGACGGCGCTCAAGGCCCTTTTGCTGGACGGTTTGCTGGAACGCCGTTTGTGGCGGGTCTCGCCGGGCAGGTGGCTGATCCATTTCCTGATCTTCGCGCCTTTTGTGCTACGCTTCGCTTGGGCGCTGGCTGTGCTGATCTTGAGTAGGTTGCAGCCGGGGGCGTGGATCAACCCAGGCCATGCTCAACAAGAACGCGCCAGCCACGGCGCTGTTCTTCGACCTGACCGGCGGCATAGTGTTGCTGGGAGTTTGTTGCGCCCTAGCCCGCCGCCTGCGCAGTGGCCGCGATAACCGGGTCACCGGGTTGCCCTCGCCGGATTGGGCCAGCCTGATTCTGCTGGTGGGCATAGTGGTAGTGGGTTTTGCCTTGGAGGCCATGCGCATTGCCATGACCGGCTGGCCGGTCGGATCGCAATACGCCTTCCTGGGCAGCGCCCTGAGCCTGGTTTTCAGTCCCGGTGAGGCCCTGCAAACGGCCTACGGCTACATTAGGTACGGCCACGCCCTATTAACCGCGCTGTTCGTGGCCTATCTGCCCTTCAGCCGCATGCTGCACATGATCCTGGCGCCGGTGCTGGCCATGATAAATGGCTGCCGCGGCCCGCGTTAGCAGGCAAGGCGGAGCCGGCTAAGAGCAGTCCGGTCTTTTATCAGCGAGACGATTTGGATGGTTCAGCCCTGGACGACAGGATTGCGCAGGGTGCCGATGCCCTGGATGGATATGCTGACCAGGTCGCCGGGCAGCAGGGTGAAGTCGTTGGGCGGCACGATGCCGGTGCCGGTGAGCAGGATCACGCCATGGGGGAATTCATTGTCCCGCCCCAGATACTCGATCAACTCGGCGAAAGGCCTTTTGATCAGGCGGGTGTTGGTGCCGCCGGAAAAGACGGCCTTGCCGCTGCGCTCAATGCTTACCTCAATCTCAAGTTCCTCGGGTTGGAATCCGGGCTCCATGAGGGTGACCACCGGGCCCAGGGCGCAGCATTGCGAATACACCTTGGCCTGGGGTAGATAAAGGGGATTCTCGCCCTCGATGTCCCTCGAGCTCATATCATTGCCCGCCGTAACCCCGATTAACTCCAGCCCGGGACTAAGCACCAGGGCCAGTTCCGGTTCGGGCACGTTCCAGGCGCTGTCCTTGCGGATGCGCACCGGTGCATTGGGGCCGGAGGTGCGGCGGGCGTCGGCCTTGTAGAAAAGCTCCGGGCGTTGGGCGTCGTAGACGCGGTCGTAAATGGTGGCCGCGTTTTGCGATTCCGCCATGCGGGCGGATTTGGAGCGCACATATGTCACCCCAGCGGCCCATACCTCCTGCTGGTCTATGGGCGCCAGCAGATGCGGTTGCCGGTTAGAAGGTTGCACGTCCAACTCGGCCAGGGGCTTTCCGTCGGAAAGAGGCCTGTCGGCCAGCAGCATTGACAGATCCTGTATGGGGTCCGCGAGGGAGATGAAAGAGGCAAAGGAAGAATATTCACGGCCCCCCAATGCTTCCAGGTCATATACTAAACCTTCCCGCACCAATCCCAGTCGCGGTTTCTTGGGATCTAAGCCAAAAAAGCTGCAAATCTGCATTCTAAATTCCAGACTAAGGTCTCGGTATGATCAAAGAAAGACACACGATTATTTATGACATAGACCAGGAGCTTCCCGCCAATAATTCGCAATGAATGCCAATGGGCCGAGGTAAGCGAAAAGTCCAAGGGTCGCAGTCAACCGAGGCATCGGCGGCAGTCACTCCGAGGCTGGTCACACAGTACGCCGTTATCGGCGGAAACCATGCTCCAAAATAAAAAACTGGGTCGGCACCTCGGCCAGAGCTTCCCTGAGTTTGTCCACTTCCTCGGCAGGGCCGTGGATCTCATGCCTTGTAATATCGGAGACTTCCAAAATTTCCTTGATCAGGGGGCCACAGTTGGCAAGGTGCTCCAATACGCCTTGGGCTCCGTGGTAGCCTTCGCGGCAATGGGCTTCGTCGCCGCTGAAACTGAATCCGTAGAAAAGGCAATTTGGCTCCTGCCGGGCCCGCTCCACCAATTGCTGGCTGATGTCCTTGAATGCCTCCATTTTACCGTCATACACCTTGAAGTAGGGAACCACGGTACAACAATTATCGTGAGTAGCCATGTTTTCACCTCTGCAAAAAATTATAAAAATAATGCTTGCAAGATTATGGTTACGCAGCAGATAAATCCCGCTAAGATATGCTACTAAATATAGAAAACATGTCTATAATTTGCAAGAAAAATATGAAGGATGATCTAATTAATTGCCTACTTGAAAGCATCCATATTATATCCGATGGTTGTCTCTCGGGAGCCGCATTTTCTTGAAAGCAAAACTGTGTGCACCGGATAAGCTATTCTTTATTACATGAGGCTTTCAAAAGATGAGTGCTGACTCATGGATTACCCAGGGATGTTACCAAGCGCCCCCGGAAGTGGACCAATGAATCGGCCGTGGTACCGGCTGAGTTTACGCACAGCCACATCGGCGATGACTACGACGAATGCGACCTGGCTGGTCAGGTTCTTGGCGGCCAGCACGACCGGACCGGGGCAGCCAAACCGCTGGGCTGACAAAATGAATGGTTTTGCTCCAACCTGGTCACCTAGCTACACTGTACTTGCACACCGGCCATTGCTCACCGAGTTTAAGAGGACACACGCCCAAAATCCATTGGGAACTCCTAAAACACCAAGGGATGGCATGTTGGGCCGCCCTCTTTTCTATTCTGTCCATGGGTTCGGCTACTATCAAAAATGGCAATAAGGTCGCCAAATAGCTATCGGCACGCATTTTATATTATGTTCATTATCATTACTTTAATTGAGATTCGATGACTTTTATTTAAAAGATCGCCCATTATTAAATCGCAGCAATATTAAAATCGTAGAGTTTAAAATTAGAACCAATAAATCAGGAGATTCTTTTTTAGGCGATATTATTCAATTAGTTTTTTGCTAGTTTTTTATCTGTTTTATAGCTAAGCCAAATTAGCCTTTGCCTTACCCCTCCGCGCCTAACGAAAAATCGGCGGATCATCTCGGGTGGGAGCATCCCTAGCCACTCGATAGCGAAATTTCCCGATTTCCATAATCAGGGTACGTTTGCGCATCTGCTGCAGCCAATCATAGGTTTTCCAACGGATGACCCCTGAAACCTGCATGAGGTCTTTGGAAGAAAAGGCACCCCGCAGGCTCAGTTGATGTGCCGCCCTCCAAAGAAGCGCTGGAGTTGATTCCTTGTTCTGCTTCTCCACCAGCCGGCATTGGCAATCAGGCGATAGAATGATTTCCCCCCGCTTTTCCAGATAATCCAGGGCACGATTCACCTGGCGAAGGGTGTGGCCGGCCCCGTCTATCAAGTCCTCGTACAATTCTCCTACCGAGGCCTCTCCCCTTGCATCCCTCAAAAAGCTTCTGATCATCATCGCCGGCCTTTGGCTGGCGGTCTTGGCAGCCATCACTTCACCCTACGAAGCCCGGTGCCGCTGGCCCTGAGCCGGCTGCGGGCTACCTCGGTGGTTACCTGGCGGCTCCACTCCGGATGGATTCGAGAGGAGCCCTCTGCTATGGCCAGGGCCTCCAGGCGGGCCAGATGCAGGATGGTCTGACGCAGGTTGCCCTTGGTGGCCCGGCGGATCTGCTCGGCTGATTGATCGTCCAGGATGAGACCGGCCAGTTCCGCGGCCAGACTTATGACTTCTTTCCTGACCAGGGGAGAAAACTCCTCGCTCATGCGGACCCGGTCCCAAAATTGGGGAAACTGACTCATGAGCTTGGCCAGGCCGTTCATGCCCACCAGCAGGATGGGAGCGCCCGAAGCGTCATGCAGGTCCCGGACTGTATCCAGCAGGGGAGGAGTGCGTGGCGGGTGAGTTCCTTTGGCCAGGTAATCGGCCTCATCGATGATCAAGAGTCCATTGCCCAGGGAAGGGACACCCAAACGCTCTGACAATGCCTCGGCTGCCCTAAGCAGATTGCCTGCCCCGGTGTTGGTGGCCGGACACCCCAGGGCAGCCAGGATGGTCTTGAGCATGGAGTTGGGCGTCCATACCCGGGCGGCGGAGACGTAGACGGCCCCGGTCCTCGCGGCCAGGGTGTCCACCGCCCGGGTCTTGCCCCGGCCGGCCGGGCCATAGATCAGACCCAGGCGCGGCTCTCCCAAAGAGGCGCTATGCAGGGACTCCACCACTTCCCATAAGCGGGCCACATTGCGGGTCTGGACAAAGGTGGCCCTCACGACTCTACCTCGTCATAGACCACGCAGTTCCGCAGGCCCAGGACAAACTCCTCGAACTGATCCCCACCCAGCTGCCGCCACATGGGCGAGGTCTTAAACTTCTCCAAGAAGACCAGATCAGCCGGGGAGTTTGCCAGCCCCTCCCGCTGTCGCACCAGTATCCACACCGCCCGCTCGGAGGGCCGCAGGAAGACCGGCCGGTGTTGGATGTCGATCTCCTGTCCCCAGGGATCCAGGACCTGCCCTTCACCTTGATCCAAGGAGTGATCATCCCCAGGCTCAGCCTGGCCCAGCATCTCCTGCCGGGCCTGGGCCGCGGCTTTTAGGGCCGGCAGGTCCAAGTTAGATGCAGGTAGAGCCTCCAGAGGCCTGGTCTTGGCTGCCACCTCGTCCAGCCGGGCCCGCTCCAGATCGTCCAGGTCCAGGGCCCTGACACGCTCCCGGGAGGCCTTGCGCTCCAGGCGCCTAATGGACCACCAGCGCTTCTTTCTTTCCCGTATCTGTTTGGGAGTGAGATTCAGGCGATCCAGGTCCGTGGCTATGCAGATGAACTCTCCAACCTGATCGAAGACGTAAACCATGTCCGCGTCTTCCGGGTCAGGCCGCACCCACACCCGGTCCGAGGGCTCCAGGTAAAGGAGCTCTGCTGCCGTATAGAGCCCCCGGTTGTAATGAATCCTTCCCTGGGCCACGCTGCGCGGCTCGGCCGGCTTTAAAAGCAGGAAGAGTTGATCCAGGGGAGCCACCTTGGGCCGCCAGCCCTCGTCTATGGCCTTCTCCCAGCGCTCCCGAGGAGTGCAGCCAATGGTGGAGACCACATGGTGGCTCTCAAAGTCTTGCACCCACTTGTCCACCAGATCCTGTAACTCGTTTAAGGTGAATTTGGTCTGAATAACCTCCGGTCTCTTTGACAACCGATTGCCGGTATACCCGGTCAGGGTGCGCAGCAGATCAGAAACCAGATGGAAGGCGATCTCCGCATGGGGTTTGAGCTCCGGGCTGTAGCCTGGTATCCGGGGCGCCTTGATGCCCAGGTCCATAAACAAAGCCTGCACCTGTTTGCTCTGGTAATCCTTGCCCAGGTCCACGATGACCTCGCGGGGTATGCCCATCTGCTTGAAGGCCTTGAAAAAGGTCTGAGCGATGGGATATCCTCCCCCTCTCTCCACCACCCCAAACACCGGCCTTCGGGTCCATACGTCCACCACCGCGATCAAAGTGCAGCGTCTACCATCTGCGGTCATCAAATCCGCCCGGGTGGAGTCAGCCTCCCAGCGCTGGTTGGGCTCGGTCAGGCCGGCATCTGCCCTCCCCAGAGAAGGCTGGTACTGCCGCTTGAATAGGGAGGGGTGGTGCAGCAGGGAAAGACGGGCCTGCCGCTCCTGGCGCATCTTGGCCACCAGATTGCGCACCGTGCCTGAGGCTGGCAGCCTGCTGCCCTTGAATTTATGCAGCATCAGCCTATGTATCTTGGCCGCGGTGATACCCGGCCGGCCCAGCAAACAGGTCTCGATGAATTCCTTGAGGTCTTCCTCTATGGCATTGCGGCGATGCCGACCCCGGTGGTCCACCAGGCCGGCCACCCCCTTTTCTTTTAAAACCTTGCACCAGCGGTACAGGCTTCTCTTGGACAAAGGACCCACCTGGGCGCTCAGCTCGGAATCCACCAGGCCGCGGTTGAAGTCGTCCAGCCAGCGTTGGAAATGCTCCTGGCGCTGGCCGTGGGGAACAGCGTTTAACTCTTTGGTTTCTTCAACCAGCCTGACCGCCTTGGCCTTGGCCAGGGCACGTTCCAGGGCTGGCTCTGGAACCTTGTGCAGCTCAGAGGCGCTACCTCCCGACTCGCAGAGAAAGGGCTCCAGGTCGCTCAAAGTAAGCTTTTGGAGGCGGTGCTGCAGCAGCCGCTGCTGGATGTCCACCGGCAGGGAGGGGATCTCGTAATGCTTGACCTTGCCACCTCGGCCGGGGAGCAGGTGCAGGCGCCAATCCTTGGACTTCTTCTCAATAGACTGCCGGGAAACCCCCAGGGCCTGGGCCAGTTGGCTGTTGGTGACCAGTTGATTCATGTTTAGGCGGGCTCTCCGCTTTTCCCATTGCGGCTAGTGCGGCTTATGTGGTTTTTTAGGTTTGAGGCGGCAGGCATTTTAGGGCGGCCCATCGGTCGGTTAGGGTTGCCCTGCTGGTCGTAACGTTCCGGCCAGAGTTCTGCAGGATGCATGCCCAGCGCCTTGGCGATTATCGCCTCCATCTTGGGATAGGGCCTGCGTAGGGCCAGGCCCACCGCGTGCCGGCTCACTCCGTGCTCCCGGCCCAGGCTGGTCAGGGTATGGCCCCGGCGACGGAGCTGGTATTTGATCCAAAGGGCGTCTGGGTGAGGTGGTTTTATCATTGGCTTCCTCTCTATTGAGATAGCAATACTCTATTTATAGGTTTTATGTCAACTCCAAATAATAATAAAACCCCTCTAAATAGGGCTAAAAGCATCTTGGACGGTTTCGCCTCGCGGTTTAAAGAGGCGTCAGTAGCCGTAGGGGGACCATATGCGCTCGGGAAAAAGGCCGGCTTTTCAGCTGGTGCGATTCAAAAGTGGGTCTCTGGGGAGTCTGAGCCTGGTCTTTTGAAAGTCATTGCACTAGCAGAAGCTGCTGGTGTGCGTTTTGAATGGCTAGCTACTGGCCAGGGCCCAATGCACAATGCAGAAGATGAGGGATTGTCAGGAGGCGCCAGCGGAACCATCTCTATCCCCTTCTACAACCTTCAGACCCTAACCGGGCACAGTGAAGTAAAGGGGAAACTCTCTGCTCCCCCACAGCACCTTGCCTTCCAATCTGCCTGGTTAAGGGATAAGACTGGGCTGAATCACGAAGACCTTTTACTGGTAACAGTGGTGGGTGATGCGATGGAGCCCACCCTGAAACAAGGCGACATGGTCTTAGTCAATCGCGCCAAGGACCAGGTACCAGATGACGGCCTCTACGTTTTGCTCATGGATGGCACCATGCTAGTCAAGCGCCTGCGCAAACGCCCGGGCCGGAAGGTGCAAGTCATCAGCGACAATGAGGCCTATGGATCCTTTGATTTTGATTTGGCGGACCCGCCTGAGGATACGACCATCGTCGGACGGGTTGTCTGGTTCGGCCGCGAGATCTAAGCCTTTCCCACAATTGATTGTATCCACTGTTTTGGTTGCAGGTAAGCCGAGGTGGTTTGCCAAGGAAAAACGCAGTAATATGTTAATATTATTGATGTTTTGTCTGGTTGCAGCTTTGGTTGCAGGTTTGCCGACAGATCGGGAGTTGACTACCTAGTTGTAATAAAAGCGTATTAATTAAATTTCCTGTAATAAAAGCATGTTAAGGCATTATCCGTAGATGTGATAATGTGCCATTTATGAGTGCACAACCTCAATTTCCTCCGCACTAGTGGCACAGCACAAAAGCAGTTTTTATGTGGATGACACTGCACAAAAACAACATATAACCCCCTGTTTCCTACATAAAAACAGCATAAAAGTGGCATAACCGCAAACCAAGTTAACTGATTTCAATAAGATGCCATTTAGAAAATGCATTCAGGTGTGCCCGTTTTTGTGCCCGTGGTGTGCCTGCTGTGTGCCCGGCTCGACCTTAGTATTTCGCCTGTGATAATTATCAATCTTGGTTGTTGCGTCCAAAAGGTCTTGGGGACTCACGATGTTGTAACGCTCGAATACCGCTCTGGTCTTGTGCCCTGAGATGGTCATGGCCACTCTTTCGGGTACACCAGCCCGGACCATGTTGCGGACTGCGGTCCTGCGTAAGTCATGGAACAGTTTGCCTTCAAGCCCGGTCTTCCTACAGGCCGTTCGCCATGCTTTTTGTAGCGACTTGATCTGATTGCCCTGGCGGTGGAACACGAAGCGGCAACCAAGATGACGCTCTCGGAACTGCGCCTTGAGCAATGATAGGATTTCGCCATTGATGTAAAGAGTACGCGCTTCCTGGTTTTTGCTGTCCTCCGCCTCCAAGCGTACCGTACCCTGCTCCAAATCCACACGGTCCCAGGTCAAGCTGGTGATTTCTCGTCTCCGCCAGCCGGTTAGATAAGCGAACCCGACCAAGTTCTGAAGATATTCGGGCAGAATATCCCGCAAGGCAATAAACTCATCATGCTCGAAAAATCCCTTTCGGGTGTTGTTCTCGGCCAGCATGGGGATGTAGGGAACATGCCCCACCCTGGGTGGAGTGGACCTCATGGCCAATGTGAACATACGCTTCAGCGCGGACAATTCCCGGTTGATACTGGCGTTGGCGGCTCCCTCTTTGAGCCGATGGACGATGTAATCATTTATTACCGGAGTTGTGATGTTAGCCACCCGCATGCCGCTGAAGAACGGGGCCAGGTGGCCATTCACGCTCAACTGGGCTCGATCTAGGCTCTTCCTCCGATTGACAACGTAGTCGGTGAGTAACGCTTCGGCCAGTTCATCAAACCGCACCCGATCAAAATACACACCTGGCCGCTTACCCTCGGCAATTTCACCTTCGCGTTTACGGAGGAGCCTACGGGCATCGGCTTCCCTGTCGCTCTTGGAGGATTCCCTTATGGGCTTGCCGTCCCGATAATACTTAAGCCAATAAATGTTGCCTCGTTTGTAAATGGAGCCCATGGCGATTACCTCGGGTTCGTGATTGTTTGGGGACGTTGATTGGAGGATAAGGGCATGAAATTACGCATAAAATATTATAAAACTTGTAATTGCATTATGAAAGCTCAATAATTACAAATATTTATATGGGCACTTGCCACCCTTTGTCTATATCCGGGAGACAACCATTGAGGATTTTGATTAGTTGAGATACCGCGCTGGTTCTTGATCTTCTTTCAGGACATCAGCTATGAGATTGAACACATCAAGGAGGAAGTCAATGTTCTCTGCATCATATATGATTGGGAATCCTTTGGCTTCATAAGGGAATTCTTTGGTGGAATAATAGGCATGCCCAGTATATACAGCTTGTGAAAACTCAAGAATCGTGCGCCCATTCTCGTTATTGAGTATCCTCATCACGATATTCATGCTGGGATCACTAGATACTGCCACAAACTTTCTACCGATTATCATTGTCAATCTCCTTGCGTTATAAGAGCGGCGGCTGTTGGTATGAATTAACGTTCCAGATTAAATTTGGTTGAACCAAAAAGCCGC
>JAHLLJ010000102.1 GCA_020444205.1 Deltaproteobacteria bacterium
CTGGTGGCCACGGGGAAGGCCACGCCGTAGTAGTTGCCCGACTGCTTGAGGATCTGGAAAGTGGCGTTGGGCACTGGGAAGCCGTTGGCCCCCATCTGCAACTTGCTCAGCCGCAGGCGCTTGGTGCCGTCGCCAAAGGGCACGCCCTTTTTCTTGTCCACCCAGACGTTGGTGATGACGTCCAGCTTGGTGGCCTGATCCACGAACTCGTAGAGCTTGCCCAAAATCAGGACCTTGTCCCCCTGCAACACGCCGCTCTTGGGGGTGCGGGTGGTGTAGTAAAGACCCGAGGGGGGGATGATGATCTTACCGTTTTCAATACGGCTATTGCGGATTACCAGACCCTCGTTGAGGGTGATCTTGCGAATGTAGCTCTGGGTGGTCACGTTTTTTATGCCCGGGAACTCCGCCACCACCGCGCAGTTTTTGGCCGGGGGGGCCATCAAGGCCCTCTCCGGCTGCGCGGCGGCCGCTCCCGCGGCCTGCACACCCAAGCCCCCCACCGCTATCGCGGCCAGGACGCTCAGGCCTGCCAATGATTTTTTTAACAATTCATGCCTCCGTATGACTTGCCTGGCTGTCTTTCCCTCTCGCCTGCAAAACTGAAAACCTTGCGCTGTGCCTAGCATCCTTCGTCCGGGGCGATGATGGGCACTATGGGGGCCGCGCCCTTGGGCTGGGCCTCGCCTTTGTCCTTGTCCTCGGTGCCCTGTTGCTGGCCCGCGGTTTGACCCGAGGCCTGGGCATTGCCCTGGTTACCACTAGGCTTTTCGCTGGATGGTTTGGCCTGGCTCTGGGCGGCCAGCCTCACCGGCACTCCGGGACCGGTGTCGCTGCCTATAGTGCAGGTGCCCGCCTGGGCGCCGGAGCCCAGATACAGTCCCATTGCCAAGGCGGCGGCCACGCCGGTGGTTATGGCCAAAGTCTTTATTTTCATGATTTTTTCTCCTGATCTGCCTTGCCCGGACGCGTAATCCCGGCCCGGGCGCAAATCGGCATGCCCAAAGCGGGCAACCGACATTGATGGTCTATTCCTATATTGATTGTAGCTAAACCAGGTGGGAACTCATCCCATTAATTTGCCAGGGTATTGCTGGTATTTTACTGGTATTTTAATTTTTAAGATGGAACCGCCCGACAGGGCTTTGCATGATTTCTCTATTTATTACAGGGTATTATTTCAAAGACAGAAGACGGGCCCGCAGATTGGCCCTTTGTCCGGCTATGCCCAGCTTGCGGCGAAGATTTTCCCGGTGAAACTCCACCGCCCGGGCGCTGATGCCCAAAAGGGGGGCGATCTCCTTGTTGGTCTTGCCCGCGCGCACCAGATCGGCCACCTGCACCTCCCTGGGGGTTAGGTCGGGATGGGCCTCCATGAGCTTGGACACAAAGGGGCTGACCAGGGCCTCCAGGTTGTCGGTAATCACTCTGACCAGGGCCTGTTGCTCCCGGCTCAGGCCGCCGGAAGCCAGCTCCTCCAGATAAGGCAGTACCACGGTTTCCAGGTTGGCCCTGAAGCCGCTGGTAAGCGAGCGGCGATCCTCGGCGCTCTGGTTCAAAAGCACCTTGAGGGCGATGTTGGTCTCCTCCAGATGGCGGGCCTGGGCCTTGAGGCTTTCTTCTTTATCCCTGAGCTGCCTTTCGGTCTTTTGGCGCCGGGCGATCTCCTCCTTGAGCCCATGGGTGGCTTGGGCCACCTCCTCGGCCAGGTGGTCGCGGTGGGCCCTCAGCTCCCGCTCCATCCTCACCCGGCGGCTTACGTCCCGGTAGAACCACACCCGCCCCCAATACCCGCCATCGGAGCTTAGAAGCCCCCGGGAATAGCGCACCAAGACCCTACCGTCGCCCAAGGCGAACTCCCAAGCGTCCTCCGCCTCCTCCAGGTGGCGGTACAGGTGCTCCAAGCGCTTGGTGAACTCCCGGGGATCGGCCAGCTGGGGCAGAACCAGGCCCAGCAACCTTTGGGTATCCGCCCCTTTCATGAGCCGCGGGTCGATTCCCCAAAGCTCCAGAAAGCGCCGGTTCCAGGACTTGACCCTGTTGTTGTGGTCCACCACCAGGATACCGTCGGGCGAGGCCTCCTGTTGGGCCCGGGCCAGAAGCTGCTGGTACTGGGCCTGCAGGAGTTGGTCGAAGTCGAATGATTTGGGGCCGGGGGGTATGCTCACCAACGGCCTCCCTTAGCCCGCATATCCAGGGTACAAACCGCACCTTGACAACGCGGATGCTTTTTTCATGACAGCCCCATGAATACGGGCTCGCTGTTTAATGCCGCCCCAGCCCTCATGAAACATCCGGGCTTAGAATATCCGCCGTTTGTCAAAGGCGGTGGTGAAGTGGCGGCCCAACATATACAGGATGCCCGCCCCGGCGATCTGAATGACCAGGGCCTCTAAAAAGGACAGAAACACCAGCGGCAAGACGAACACCGCCAGGATCACGGCGATCAGCAGGGGGGTCACGATCTTCCAGTGCTTTTGCAGCCAGGCCTCGCGGGCCTTTTTCTCCTCCAGCTCCGGGTCGATCCACTCCGGCTCCTGGTCTTGCTCCTGCTCCGGGGGCGGCAGGGGCGGCATGGGCGGCGGGGGCTCTTGGTTCATCTGACGTCCACCCAGGCCTTGCGGCTGCGCGGACCGTCGAACTCCATGAAAAAGATGCCCTGCCAGGTGCCCAGGGACAGGCGCCCGCCGCTCACCGGCAGGCGCACCGTGGAGCCCAGCAGCACGCTTTTAACGTGGGCCGCGGAGTTGCCCTCGGCGTGGCGGTAGCCACCTTGCCAGGGCACCAACTTGTCCAAGGTATTGATGATATCGTGGATCACGTCCGGGTCCGCCGCCTCGTTCACCGCCACCGCCGCGGTGGTGTGGGGCACGAACACCTCGCACCAGCCGTCGGCCACTCCGCTGCTCTCGACTACCTGGGCCACTTGGCGGGTAATGTCCACTCCCTGGGAATGGGCGCTGGTTTTCACGCTAATGCTGGTCATGCCTTGCTCCTTGCCGGGATGCAATGTTTCAGCATATCAGGACCGCGCCCAGGCACCAAGGGGCCTAACCATGGTCGCCTTCCAACCCCGCCAGGAGGCCGCGCACCTCGGCGTCGGACACGTCGTACCAACGCTGATAGGCCGCGGCCACCGCGAATACCCGGCCGCGCCCCACATGAGGGGCCACCAGCTCATCCACCAAGGGGGACAAACGCTCCACCGCCCGGGCCGAGGCGGTGGGAGCGGCCAGAATGACCCGGCGGGGGTTATGCTGGCGCACGATGGCCACCGCCGCCTCCATGGTGGCTCCGCTGGCCAGGCCGTCGTCCACCAGAACCACCTCCCGGTCCGTCAACGATGGCAGCTCGGCCCAATCGCCGTAACCGGCCAGGCGCTCGCGCACGCTGGTCAGGGCCTTTTCCCTTTGGGCGGCCACCTGGCGGGATGACAGGCCCAGCCGCCGGGCAAAATCCTCATCCAGCACGGTGGAGCCATCGGCGGCCACCGCCCCGAAACCGGCCTCGGTGTTTCCCGGTATCTGGATTTTGCGCACCACCAGCAGGCCCAGAGAGGCTTCCAGGGCCTTGGCCACCGGCGCGGCCACGGCCACTCCGCCGTTGGGCACGGCCAACACCACCGCACCGGGCCTTACCCGGCCGCGTAGCTCCTCGGCCAGCGCCTGCCCGGCGTGCTCCCTGTCGCGGTAAACAGCTCGCTCCAAGAAATACATGGGTCCCTCCCCGGGGGGTGGGTCAAGAGACGCCCATTCAGACCTGTGTTTCGGTGCTTTGCAGGGCGCTGCGCACCGCCTCGGCCAAGTCCTTGCGGGTCAGGGGCTTGTAGAGGACCGTCTTGATGCCCTGGCGCCTGGCGCGGTCTTCGCGAAGCTGGTTGTTGAAGCCGGTGCACACTATCACCGGCAGGCGCGGCCGCTGCTCCAAAAAGGCCGCTCCCAACTCCACCCCGGTCATTTTGGGCATGGTGTAGTCGGTCACCAGAAGATCACATTGTTGAGGCTCGGCCAAAAAGGCCTCCAGCGCCTCGGTTGGGCTGTCAAAGGCGCGCACCCGGTAGCCCAGGCCGGTGAGCATGCGTTGGCCCAGGTCGGCCAGGGACGGCTCATCGTCCACGAAAAACACCCGCTCTCCTTCGCCCTTGATCTCGCCTTCGGCCACGGCGGTCTCGTTGGTCCATTGGTCGGCTCCGCCGTATATCGGCAGGTAAACGTTGAACTTGCTGCCTTTGCCGGATTCGCTGTACGCGGTGATCATGCCGCCGTGGCTCACCGCGATCCCGTGGGCCACGGCCAAGCCCATGCCCGTGCCCTGGGATGCTTGCTTGGTGGTGAAAAAGGGCTCGAAAATACGGTCCATCACCTCGCGGCTGATGCCCGCCCCGGTGTCGCTGACCGTAAGGCACAAATACGAACCCGCCTCAAGCAGGGCGTAGGCTCCGGCGGTTTCCGAGTCCAGCTCCACCTTTTGCAGGCTTACCTTGAGCACCCCTCCGTCGGGATCCATGGCCTGGGCCGCGTTGGTGCATAGGTTCATTACCACCTGCTGAATCTGCACCGGGTCGGCCAGCACCTGATCGCGGGCCAGGGGCTTTTGCAAGTGCATCTCCACCGTGGTGGGGATGGAGGCCCTGAGCAGGGTGAACACCTCCTCCAGCAGGTTGGCCACCTCCAGGGGAGCCCTGTCCGGCGCTTCGCGGCGGCTGAAGGATAGAATCTGGCGCACCAGGCTCCGGGCCCGCTCGCTGGCCACGATAACCTGCTCCAGGTTCTCGGCCGAGGGGCTCTCCTTAGGCAGGTCGGCCATGGCCAACTCGGCGTTACCCATGATAGCCATGAGGATGTTGTTGAAATCATGGGCTATGCCCCCGGCCAGGGTCCCTATGGCTTCCAGTTTTTGGCTCTGCCTGAGCTGACCCTCCAGCTTGGCCCGCTCGGCTTCCTCCTGCTTGCGCTTGGTCATATCCTCGTAGATGACCACTACCTCGCCCGATGGCAGGCGGCACAAGTAGCATTCCACCCATTGATCCAGGCGATCGTCCTGGTAGGCGGCCAGGGGAAGACGCTCCGCCTCGCCGGTTTTGCACACCCGCCTGAGCGCCCCCAGAAGGCCAAGGCCTTCCACCCCGGGAAACACCTCTTCCACATCCCGGCCGATTACATCATCGCGTTCCACGCCCGCCAGGTTCAAACCGAACGGGTTCATCTCCTTGAAGAAGAACCTCTGCCCGTCTTGGCTGGGGGTGTAGATCGCCACCCCACTTCCCATGTTGTTGAACAGCTCCCGGAAACGGTTCTCGCTGTCCTTGAGCGCTTCCTCCGCCTCCATGCGCTCGCTGATGTCGCGGTCCATGCCCAGGATGTATTTCTTGCCGTCCAGTTCGACGAGGCTGGCGCTGACCTCCACCGGGAAGGTGCTGCCATCCTTGCGCCGATGAATCAACTCGATCTTCAACTGCTCGCCCTGGCCCAAGGAGTCGAAGCGCCTATACACCTCATCTACATTCTCGAAGGAATTTAGACGGTTGATGTGCATGCCTTGCACCTCGGAAAGGGTATAGCCGTGCATGTCCGCCGTTGCCTGGTTGGCCGCTAGGATGGTGCCCGCATTGTCACCTTCGGTTTCGCAGAGAATAATGGCCTCGCCGGCCAACTGGAACAAGGCGCTGTAGAGGATATCGCTACGTTGTTTGGCCTGCTCGGCCTGCTTGGCCGCGGTCACGTCCAAGAGCACCCCGTCCAGCCAGCGGCCCTCCTTGCCGCCGTTTTGGGCCCGCGAGCCCCGCTCGAAGACCCAGGCCAACTTGCCGTCGGCGCGCAGCAAACGGTACTCCAGGCTGAAGGGCCGGTTTTCTTGCAGGGCCCTGGATACTTCGCGCTCCACCATTTCCCGGTCGTCGGGATGAATTATGGAGGCGTAGGCGCGCACCCGGTTGTTGATAAAATCACCGGCCGGGTAGCCGGTTATTTCCTCCACCGCGTCGCTCAAGTAAATCATGGTCCAGTGCTGGTCCACCAGGCAGCGGTAGACTACTCCGGGCACGTTGTTGACCAGGGAGCGGAAACGCTCCTCGCTGGCCCGGGTGCGCTCCTCAGCCTGCTTGCGTTCGGTGAGGTCCACGGCCATGGAAATCACCACGCTGCGGCCGTCGCGCAGGCGGCCCAGGGAAACCGAGGAAAATTGCCAGACGCGCAAGTCGCCGTCGGCGGTGCGCACCGACATCTCGCGTTCGATAATCTTTCCTTTGAACTCGTAAAGCCCCAGGAGGCCCTCTTTGACCTGCTCCTCCTTGCCGGGGTAAGCCAGCTCCAACCACTGGTCCAGGGTGGCCATTTGTTCTCTTGAATAACCGCTGAGGCGGACCCAAGCTTGGTTGACCATGATCACCTGGCCGTCCTCGGCGTGGAGCATGATGGGCTGGGGGGCGCTCATGACCGCCCGGCGGAGCTGCTCCTCGCTCTCGGCCAGGGCCCGCTCCATCTCCAGGCGGCGGGTGATGTCCAGGCCCACCCCCATCACGCCGGTGACGTTGCCTTCCAGGTCCACCACCGGAGCCACCACCTGCTGGATGTGCAACTGCTTGCCGCCGGTCTGAAAGCTAAGCTGGGCCTCGAACTGCCTGCCCTGCTCCAGGGCGCGCGCGGCCAGGCCGGCGCTGAGGCCATCCTTGTCCCGCAGCACCTGCCCCACCTCCAGCCGGCCCAATATCTGTTCCACGGGGCAGCCAGCCATCTCCGAGAGCAAGGGGGCCGCCGCCGGATTGATCATGGTGAAAACCAAGCGGCGGTCGGCCATCCAAAGGTGGGCGGGCAGATTCTCCCTGATGGAGCGGCCCTGGCCCACCACCCCGCTAAGCATGCTTTGCAGGCTGGAGGCCAGGCGTCCCAGGGCGTCGTCGGGCATTGCGTCCAGGGTCCGGGGAGGAGCGCCCTGAGCCACCGCCTCGCTGGCCGCGGCCACCCGGCGCAAAGAGCCCAACACCGAACGCGCGAAATACAGGGTGAGTAAAACTCCCAGGGCCAGGGCGGCCACCAGGGCCGCGGCCAGGCCATAATGATAGTTTTGCTGGTGTTGCAGGGAGTCCTGGTTGAAACGCCCGGCCGTGCCCATGGCAAAGTTGCGCACTACAGTGCTGGCGCGGCGCAATTTGCGGGCCAGTTGGGCGCTGTCCAGGCGGGTCAGCGTCACCATCATGGGATAGTCGCCTTGTCGGTCCAGGGCGAAGATGCGCTCCTGCAGGGTCGTCCACTGGGCCAGCAAATCCCGCAGCCGGCCTACGTCGGCCATGTCACCCAGATAGCGCTCGGACAGCAGTTGTACATCGCTGTCCATTTGGCGCCGTAAGCTTTGCGCCGAAAGACGCACCTCTTCGGTGGCGATGACGCCAGAGGCCAGCTGATCCAGGCTCATTTGCATGCGGTTGCTGTTGGTGTTTAGGCGTTGGGCGGCGTTGGTCACGGCAAATGGATGTAAATATAGGTTTTGGTTTATTAAACCCAGCTCATGAAGCTGGTAAAAGGCCAAGGCACCCACCAGAAGCATAAGCAACAATACCGCCGCGAAGCCCATACCCAAGCGGGTGGCGACCTTCAAGTGAGCAAGCATAGCAGCCTGTTTACGCCTTTCCCTGGCCCATGCCGGCTCATTCCAGCCGGATCGCGGCAGGCAATCCAAGCCCTCGGAGGCGTGCGCGAAGGCTCGGAATTGTTACGACCATCCCAGTAGGAGTTTACTATATAATTAATAATTATTTTGCGTTACAAAATTCTGTAACGCAAGATTTAACCCCAAATGGGACTCTGGGCAACTCTGGGGCCAAAGATATTTCATTCCACCATCTTGAACACTCCCCCAGCCTCGTGTTCCAGGTCCATCACCCGGATGCGTTGCATCTTCCCTTCCGGCCCGCTTTCAAAGGATAAAAATAATTGCACCAGCTCCGGGTCCACCACGTCTTGGGCCACGAACTGGTCCCGGTCCCAGGGGACTAGCTTCATGCGCACCCGCCGGGGGCCCATGGTCATTTCCAGGCCCCCGTCCTTTAGGTTCACGCTCACGGTCTTGTAGATGGGGTTGTAATAACGCCCCGCATAGCTCTCCAAGGCCCGGGGCGGCGAAGGGTTTTTAGGCCTGGGAGGCAGCTCGTCCTCGGGCTTGGCTTTCTTAAGCTTGGCCAGGTACTTACCGCAGTAATCCTTTGGCTCCAGCCCATTGTACAAGTCGCAGAAATAACGGGCCAAGTTGTCCAGCATGTCCACCCCGCCCAGGTTGCTCAGCATGACCAAACCCACCTTCTTGCCGGGCATGAAGGCGATCATGGCGTGGTTCACCGTGGTGTCGCCGTTGTGCCAGATGGTGGTGAAGGCAGAGCCGCGGCGCTCGTAGATCCAGGCCTGGCAATACTGGCCCAAGACTCCGGTGGCCAGATCGACCTTAACCGGGGTGGCCGGGGTGTGGATGAAGTCCATGTTTTTTTGGCTTATCAGACGCTTGCCGTCCACCTGGCCCCGGTTGATGTGCAGGCGCAGCCATTGGGCCATGTCCCGGGCGGTGGAGTTGATGCCCCCGGCCGGGCCGAACTCGTAAATCCAATCCTTGTAGGGCCAGTCCCGGCTCAACATCACCGTCTTGCCGTTCTCGCGGCGGTGCAGGCGGGTCACGTTGTCGCCCGTGGCCAGCCCGCTCTTGGGCAGGCTGGTGCGGCTCATGCCCAGGGGCTGCCATATTCTCTTTTGTAAGAACTCGCCATAGTCCATGCCGCTGTGACGCCCCACGATCTCCGCCGCCGCCAGGAAGGGGATGTTCTGATAGGCAAAGGCCGAGCGGAAGCTGGAGATGGGGCTCATGTGAGCCAGGGAGGCGATCATCTGCCCGCGGTTAAAGCCGAAAAAGGCCTGCAACTCCCCGGCGTGGGGAGCCAGGCCGGTGTGCTGGGCCATGAGGTCCTTGATGAGGAACTCCCGGGTCACCCAAGGGTCTTGCATCAAAAAGGAGGGCAAATGCTCGATGACCCGGTCCTCCCAGGAGAGCTTTTTCCCGTCGGCCATCATGGCCACCATGGCGGCGGTGAAGGCCTTGGAGGTGGAGCCTATTTGAAAGACGGTGTCACCGTCCACCGGGCGGCCGCCGCCCAGGGCGGTGGTGCCCAGGCCCCCTAGGTAGACCAGTTTGTCTCCCGCCACCACGGCCAGAGACATGCCCGGCACCCCGAAGGCTTGGCGGTTTTTCTCGGTATAGGCCTCGAAACGGGCCAGTACCTTTTGCAATGAGGCGTCTTGGGTGGGCGCGGCCAGGGCCGGAGAAAGGCAAAGCGCGAGAAGCAACAGCAAGGACCATAGGGCGGTGAGACTCTTGCTTAGGCGGCGAGGCATCAGTAAAACCCCCCATATTTTAAAGTTAGTTTGGTGGAATTATCTTAGTCTAAGCCATCAAAGACCCCCATAGGTACAGCCTTTTTCAACCCCAGCGGCCCGCTGCTTGCTTCAAGCCCTATAATCCAGGCAGAATGGTGGTCATTCACGCGCCTTTTCTTTTGGAGTGATTTTAGCTCATGCCGCGTCCTGCCCTGCTCTTGTCTTTGGTCCTGCTCTTATGTATCACCGCCACCTCCTCGGCCGCCGGCGTTCCAGCCGCGAGTTACGCCCAGCTGCGCGACATAACCGGCCGGATGGGCAACATGGCCTCCAGCCGGGATTGGGCCGACCACAAGGGAGCCCTAAAGGCTATCCAGGCGGACCGCAAGAAAGAGGCCCGCCTCACTCCCCAGGTGCTGAATCAGGCCGCCTTGTTCAACCAGGCCCTGGGGCACGCCAGGGACCTGTACCCACTGTCCAAGCAGGTGAAAGGCCGGGCCGGGGTGCTCAGGGCCTTGTACGCCCAGGCCGCCAGCCAAGCCAAGGCCGCCTGCGCTGCTGGAGACAAGGGCCGCATAACCGCCGAGCAGATCAAGCTGCAAAAGACATTGGATCAGGCCGCGGTGGAGCAAAAGGCGCTGGATAAGGCCATGGGGCAGGCCCAAAAGGCCAACGCTTGGCTACGCGCCAACTGGGGCAAGCTCAAGGCCCTGGGCGACAAGGGCCAGCGGGCCCACGAGCTTCACCAGCGGGCCGGCAAGCTGGAGTGGGGCTATTTCGGCGATGAGCCTTACTACTATTTCGAGGGCAAGCGCGAGCGAATGAAGGCCCTTTTCGGCGAGTTGGACCAGGCGCTGCGCCAAGGAGCCAAGCAAGTTGGGGGCGGCTCAAGCCTGGTGTGGAGCATATACAAAAGCTCACGCGAGGGAGCCCCTCTGCCCAAAGACCTGACCCCCGCCCAGACCGAGTACGCCCGCCGGAGCGTGACCATCCTGGCTCCGGTCATCGCCCGCCTTAAAAAAGAGCCCCTGCTGTTTAAAAACAGCAACAACCTGCTGCCCACCGGCAGCCCGGAGGAAAACCAAAACCGGTCCATGCTCGACGAGCGCCACACCGAACTGCTCAGGCTGGTGCACGCCTGGCAGCAGGTACAGGACGCGCCCAAGGTGTACGGCGGCATGGCCCAGGCCGAGGCCGCGGTGCGTCAGGCACGGGGCACGGCCCTGGCCGCCGCCAAACGGGCGGATGCCTGTTATGCCCGGGCCGAGCGCAAGCAAAAGGCCCTGCTGGCGGCGCGATGCCCGGAGCATGCCTTTGCCCAGTGGGACCCGGCCGGGAACCGGGCCGCCTGCGCTTGCAACGCCGCAAAGGGATGGGTGTGGAACAACGACCACAGCGACTGCGTGCCCCTGAGTGTGTGCCGCAAGCTGTGGAGCGCCCACCGCAAGTTCGCTGCCGAGGGCAACCGGCAGCAGACTGCCACCACCCTGGCCGCCATCAACCGGCACAAGTGCCCCGGCCAGGCCCAATTGCAGGCCCACCGGGTGGTGCCCAACGTGGTGGGCATGAGCACCGGCCAGGCGGCCCGCGCCCTGGGCCGGGCGGGGCTCAAGGGCAAGATAAGCTCCGCCGGGCCCGCCCCCAAGCCTGTGCAGGTGAGCCAAGTGGCCACCCAGAGCCCCGGCCCCGGCGCTGCGGCCCGGGCGGGGAGCACGGTGCGCCTGAGCGCCTACGGCCCGCCCCAGCAGAGCCAGGCCAAGGTTGCCCAGGCGGAGCGCTGCGACCGGCTGGGCCGCATCTTCAACCAGGCCGTGAAAAAGAACGACCTGGGCACCGCCGGTCAGGCGACCGACCAGGCCCAGGGTTGCGCCTGGCAGGCTCAGGCCCAGACCTGGGTGCGCTGCGCCCGTCTGGCCCAGGCCTACAACCAAGCCCTATCAAAAAGCGACCGCCGGGCCGCCTCCCAGGCGGCGGCCCAAGCCAAGGGCTGCGACTGGCAGGGCAAGGCCCAGAAGTTTCTGCGCTGCCATGAGCTGGGCCAACGCTTCGACGCCGCGTTTCCCCAGGCCCAGAAAAGCCAAAACCTGAGCGGACTCAAGAACATCCTGACCCAGGCCCGGGGGTGCTACTGGTACGACAAGGGGCGCGCCAAGACGCTGTGCCTGCGGGCGGGCTTGATCTTCGACCGCAACATCGCCGCGCGCAAGACCCAGGAGGCTGGCAAGGCCTTGGCCTATGCCCGGCAAAACAACTGCTACTGGCTAAACGCCGGGGAAAGAATCTACGCCAAGGCCTCGCGCAGCGCCCCGCCTCAGGCCGCGCCCCCAAGACCTCGGCAGCAGCAGGCCCCCGCTCCACGGCAGGCCAGGCGCCTGACCCCCCAGGAGGAGTGCCGCCGCATGGACGCCATCGCCCTGCGGGCGTGTCAAAACGGGAGTCTGGACAGCATGGACGCGGCGGTTCGTCCCTTGCAGAATCGCTGGAAGCAGCTGGGCTGCCGGCCATCGGCAGCGCTGAGCCAGTGCACCGATGCCTTGGTCGACCGGGAGATCAGCGGGATTTTCCGGGGCTGGAGCCTGGGCAAATAGCTAGCCGTCTTTTATCTCCGGGCGGGCCTTTACCGCGCGGTCGCCGCCGTCCTTTTTGGCCTCGTACATGGCCAGGTCGGCGCGCATGGTCAGCTTGTCGGACCTTTCTCCTTCGCCCATCTGGGCCAGCCCGATGCTCAAGGTCACCGGAGTAAGCTTGGTGCCCAAATAGGCCATCTTGGAGGGCCAGGCCTTGTTAAAGGCCTTGCGGAAACGCTCCACCGCCATCAGGCCCTGATCAAGTTCGGTTTCCACCAGGATAAAGGCGAACTCGTCCCCACCCAGGCGGAAGGCATGGTCCAACTGGCGCAGGCTGCCGCGCATGGTGTCGCTCACCAGGCGCAGGATGTTGTCTCCCTCATGGTGACCGTAGGTGTCATTGAAGGGTTTGAAGCTGTCCAGGTCCAGCATGGCCAGGGTAAGGGGCCGGTGATAACGCTGGCTGCGCTCCATCTCGTGCTTCAGGGTGTCATGGAAATGGCGGCGGTTGAACAATCCGGTAAGGCTGTCGGTAATGGAGCGGCGCAGTAGCTCGTCTTCCAGCTCCTTGCGGGCGGTCATGTCGTGGAAAAAACCCACGCTGCCCACTTCCGCGCCGTTTTCCACCAGCAGGGCGGCGGAAAGGCGGATGGGCATCTTCTCACCCACCGCGTTGATCACTTCCACCTCCACCTCGTCCAGACGGCCCTTGCCGCCGTGCTCCTGGTCATAGAGAAGCTTTTTAATTTGGCGGGCCACGTCGGGTGGGTGGTAGATGTCGGTGATGTGCAGCTTACCCAGCACCTCATTGTCATCGCGCTGGAACAGCCGCTCGGCGGCCTCATTGAATATAACGATGGTGCCTTCACGGTTGACCCCGATGATGCCGTCGGGACACAACTGCACCAATTTATCGATAACCGATTGGTTAGCCATGAATTGCTCCCCCTCCCCAGTGCTCATGCTTTTCCCCGTTGGCCCGGATCAATAAATATTTAAAAATAGGCGGTGTCGATGCATGGTTGCCGCTGATAATTACTATTGCGATATCACTACCACCGCAACCATATTTTTTTAAGACTCACCTTAAGCCTATTATTGTTTACCCGCGCCAACCTCTAAAAGGCGGGGACTCCAGCCCATGCCGGAGACCCCGCCCTACACGGAAGAACACAAAGCTAAAAGTTCCAGGGCGGGCAGAGCCCTGTGCCAATCGCTAACTACATCTCCGGCAAAGTCACGTGAGGCAGCTTGCTAAGCGCTTCGTCCACCAAAGACTTAGGATATTCATAGTTGGACAACTGGCCCGCCAGGTAGGCGTCGTAGGCGCTCATGTCAAAGTGGCCGTGACCCGACAGGTTGAACAGGATCACCCGCTCCTTGCCCTCTTCCTTGGCCTTCAGGGCCTCGATCACCGCGCCGCGGATGGCGTGGGTGGACTCGGGCGCGGGCACGATGCCCTCGGTGCG
>JAHLLJ010000103.1 GCA_020444205.1 Deltaproteobacteria bacterium
ACATGAGCAACATGCCCAACTCGGTGTGGCACGAGCTGCCCGGGCGGGGGCACTTCTTCCCGGTGGAGATGACCGCCGAGATTTTGGACCTGGCCAAGAGCTTGGTGGGGTAGGGGGAGGGGGAGCGGAGCGAGTAAACGCACTCAAATCGTTGGCAGTGAATGGGTTGGGGAGACGAACCTCCCACTCTCGCCAAACGAAAAGAATAAATTCAAACCCCTGGCGAAGCGAAACGCCTGTTTTGCGTGACTCCTTTTAGTCTTGCAGGGCTTTTCTAAAGTGCTCTACTGCCTGAAGGCTATCGAGTGTTTCGTTACCACGGCCAGCATCAATAATGGCTTTTTCATTGAGATTGAATTCAACTTCGTCACTTTTTACCACCAGATCGCCATCTGTTCCGTAACCCTTTAAATTTACTAGATAGGTTCCAGGCTCAGGATTTTTTACCCATATTTTATTACCGTCAAGTTCCATAATCGGCACAAAGTAAGGATCTATCCTTACGCTTTTCATTGGTAATACGGAAATCATTCCCAAGCCCTGTGTAAATCTATCCGCATCTTTGATGGGAACCATGCCTCGTTTAATTAAAAGAGAAGGATTTATTTCAGCAACTGCCCAATATAACCATTTCTCTGTAGGGGCGTCCTTTTTTTTCAAAACAAGTACAAGAGTACTAATGTTTGCAATTCGATTACCCGTATTAGTTACTATCAGTGGTACATATAGCGGCAACTTATATAGTTCGTGATGAGTAAAACTACTCACTATATTTGGAGGGGCGGAATAACCGATTTTGTTTGCTTTTGATAGCTTAACCAGTAGGCGGAGAATACTTTCTTTATTAGATTTATCAATTTTATTTAGTGCCGGATATTGCGCAATAATATTGAGTGCAGAAGGAGAAGGGGTGCCAGAACAAATATCGATGGTTAGCATCTCCAATAGCAGGGGCGCGATATTATTTCCTGGCACCCTTAATACTGCAATTTGATTTATTGAAGTGTTCAAATGATATCTAGGAATTACCTTTTCCCAAATTACTACTACAAAGGCGGCTAAAGACACCAAAAAGGCCGCAAGAGATATCATAGGGAGGTTTTCATTTATCCATTCCATCTATAGTCTTCCTTTTCCCTCTCTAGAGCTTTAAGCTCCTAAGCTTCCTCCCCAGTCTCGGGCACCAGCCCGGCGGCCTTGATCCCGTGCACCGCGCACTCTTCGTCGATCTCCGACAGATCGCCGCTTACCCCCACCGAACCCACCAGATCACCATCCGGGGTGTAGATAAGCACCCCGCCGGGCAGGGGCACCAGCTTGCCGCCAGAGATGGCGGCCAGGCCGGTGAAGAACACCGGCATGCTCTCGGCGCGGCGGGCCAACTCGCGCCCGGCCTGGCCCATGCCCAACACCCCCCAGGCCTTGGCCCGGGCTATGTCGGCCCTGAGCAGCCCGCAGCCGTCCTCGCGCTTGACCACCTTGTAGTGGCCGCCCTGGTCCAAAACCACCACGGTCAGCGGCTTGGCCTTGATCTCATGTCCTTTTTTCAGGGTCTCGTCAGCAATGATGTCGGCTTGGGCCAGGCTCAACTCGGGCATGACAGCTTCTCCCAGTCTTGGCGAGGTTGTTTGGGGGTCAGGGATTGTGTCTCCCCCCCATTATGCGGCAACTACCTGGGTAATGTTGAGCGTCACCTCAGAATTAAATACCTGTTTTCACCCCACGCCCTGAACCAATGCCTCCAACATCTGCTTACGCAATCCTCTGGCCCTTTCCAAGACTTGCACCAACTCCCGCCTCTCGCCTTGGTCCCAACCGCCCAGGCGGGCCTTTTGCTCGGGGCACAGGTGCCAGTCGCAGACCCAGGGGCGCAAGGGCCGCTCCAAGTGGCAGCCATGCGGGCCCAGGTGGGGGCAGGCCCCGCCCGGGGCGTAGGTCATTTGCTTTAGCGGCAGGGGAAGCTCGGCCAGGTGCAAAAAGGCCAGGTCCGCGAAGCCCCACCAAAGGCGGGCGCGCACGCAGCAGGGATCAAGGCAGCGGGGGCAGGTGGCCGCGCACAGGCGTTCCATAAAGGGCGCCAGAAAGCCCCTGGCCTCGGCAAAGCGGCGGGCCAGCTCGCGGGCCGGGGCGGCGGCTGGTTTGCGGGCCAGGGTGCGCAGGGCCTGGTTGGCCTGTGGCCATTGGCCATGGCCGGACCAGGGCGGCCCGCTGGGCATGGGCTCGGGGGGCATTTCTCCTCCCGGAGGCCGATGGGAACTAGAGGGCTTATTGCAAAATCATGGGCTGCTGGGAAGCGCCCGCCGGCGCGGCGATGAGCTGCTGCCCCGGGTTGGCCTCCATCCAGCAGGCGGCCAGGCCCTGGCTGCGCTCGGCGTTGGGCCCACCCAGCTTGCACCCTTCCCAGGCCAGCCAGCTAACCGTGGCCCGGGTAGGCATCTCCGAGGCCTCGATCGTGGCCAGCACCTCTTGGGGCGGATACTCCAAAAGCATCTCCATGGCGGCCATGCAGGTGGCGGTGAGGATTTCCCAATCGCCCTCACCTCTTTCGATGTCCGCGATGGATTGAACCAGATTTTCCCAAGCGACGGCCACGTCCACGGCTGCCTCCCCGGTTGCGGTAATAAATGCGACTTCGATTGCCCTAAAAGCTACCCAACCGGACCAGGGCCGTCAAGCCGTCCGGCCACGGAGGAATGGCCCATAGACAGCGCGCCTATGCCTGTGCTAAGCAAAAACTAGGTACGTGAGGGGGATTTCACCCGGCGCGGTCCGCGTAGGGGGAGCATTATGAGTACCATAGGCCGCATAATTGCCTGGCCCTTTGAATATTTGCTCATCTTGGGGGCATTGCTGGGCAGCAATTTTTCGCCCACCAAGCCCGCGCCGGAGCCTGATCCCTGGCCCGAGCCGGGCCGGGACTTTGTGCAGTACCTGGGCCAGGCCACGGTGCTCATGCGCCTGGACGGCAAGCACATCATCACCGACCCCATGTTCTCTGGGCGCTTTTCTTTTGCCAAGATGGTCAAGCGGCGCACCGAGCCGCCGCTCAGGGTGGATCAGCTGCCGCCCATCGACCTGGTGCTGCTCTCCCACGCCCACGGCGACCATCTGGACCTGCCCAGCCTCAAGGACATCGCCGCCCACAGCCCCTCCCCCCTGACCATAGTGGGGGCGCATGGGGTGGCCGGCTATGCCAAAGGCAAGCTTGAGCCCCAGTTCCCGGTACGGGCGCTCAACCTGGAATGGAGCGAAGCCACGGATGTGGACGGTCTGAGCATCATCGCCTGGCCGGGCAAGCACCTGGGGGGCCGCCATTGGATAACCATGGATTTCAACAAGTACGGCTACGGCGGGTTTATCATCAAATCCCCACGCCGCGCGGTCTACTACCCCGGCGACAGCGGCATGTGCCCCCACTTCTCCGAGCTGCCCGGCTCCTTCAATCTGGACCTGGCCTTGATGCCCATAGACGCCTTTAACCGGCGCAACTTTCTCAGGCCTCGCCACATGAACCCCATCGACGCCCTGGAGGCCTTTGGTCAAAGCGGCGCCAAGCGCATGGTCCCGGTGCACTGGGGCACCTTCACCCTGTGCAACGAGCCCCTGGGCCTCAGCCAAGAGCTGCTCAAAAAGGCCCTGCACGAGGACCCGGTTTTGGCCGCCAAGGTGCACAACCTGCCCCTGGGCGGCGTATTGCCTCTATAAAGGAGGGTAGCCATGCCCCAAAGTCAACGTATCTATCTGCAACCAGCGTATGGAGTTAACTACGAACCCGGCCTGGTGGGCTTTTCATTCAGTCCCGGCACCTTTGTGAGCGAAGGCATCACCGTGGTCACCGGTGACGAGGCGGTGAGCGGGGTGCAGGTATCCCACGCCTTTTTGGTGGAGGATGATACCTATTGCATCGAAGCCACCGGGCAGGGGGTGGTGCGCAATCACCTTAGCCATTACTTCGGCAACAAGTACGAGGTCTACTTCAAGCGCCCCAAGGGCATGAACCCCAAGCAGGCCGGGCTGGTCTTGGACGCGGCCCGGGCCAAGCTGGGCCAGGGCTACTCCTACGCGGGCATCTTTGGCATGCTCATGGACAAGGTGGTGAAGGTGGGGGAACGCTGGGACCTGCTCGCCGGGTGCCGCAACCCCTTTAACAGCCGCTCCACCTGGTTCTGCTCCGAGCTGGTGGCCTTTGCCCTGCACTGCCTGCCGGAATACCGCGACACTCAGCTGCTCAAAAAATGGCACCCATCGCGCATAAGCCCCCAGCGCTTATTTGAAAGCGACCTCTTGGAGTCCTGGTCTCTGCAAACGCCGGAAGAAGTAAAGGATCGCTATTCCGCGTATATTAAAAACCAGGAGACCAACTGATAGCTGAAGAAAGGCCGCTCATGGCCACGGTCCGCTCCCTGTCCACCACCGACCCGGAAGCCTTCCACGCCCATTACGTGGAAGCATTGCAGTCGCGCCTGAAGATAGGCTTTTTATCCGGAGTGGTGCTGGTGCCCGCCTTCTCGCTGGTGGACTGGTTCCAGTTCCCCGACTATTTCACTTTCTTTTTGGCCCTGCGCCTGGGCACCGCCGCCTTGATGGTGGTGATGTACGTCCTTAACAAGGCCTACAAGAACCAACTTTGGCAAGAAGCCCTGACCGCGGCCGGCGCCATGGCCGTAGCGGTGATGCTGGAGATAATGCTGGTGGAGATGGGCCCCCCCGGGGCCCGTTACTACTCAGCCCTGATCCTGGTGCTCATAGCCGCCCTGGTGCTCATCCCGGTGCGCCTGGGGGTGGCGGCCATCACCGGGGCCGGGGTGCTGGCGGTGTATATCCTGCCCCAGCTGGTTATGACCCGCGGCGTGATCCCGCCCGAGACGCTCACGCACAACGGGGGCAACTTGGTGGGCGCGGTGCTCCTGCTGCTGCTGGCCAACCTTTTGCACCGTCAAGCCTTGGTGCGCCAGCTAATGTTGCGCATGCAGGTGCAGGACCGGGAAAAACAGCTGGCCCAGCTGAACGCCTCCTTGGAGGAGCAGGTGGCCAAGCGCACCGCCGACCTGGGGCGCTCCGAGGCCCGCTACCGCTCCCTGGTGGAATCCAACCCTCAGTTCATCTTTTCCTTGGACCGGCAAGGGCGCTTCAGTTTTGTGGGGCCCAAGCTGAAAACCTTTGTGGGGCTGGAGCCCGCCGAGGTCCTGGGTCAGTTTTTCACCGACTTCATCCACCGCGACGACCGCTACCACTGCGTAAAGGCCTTCAAAGAGCTGCGCGACCAGGGGCACACGGTAAACGACGTGGAGTTCCGCATGATCCGCGACGACGGCGAAGAGCGCATTTTTTTGGCCTACAACAGCCCGCTGCTGGATGAGCAAGGCCGGATCACCGGCATCATGGGCACGGCGGTGGACGTCACCCGCCAGCGCCGCCTGGCCTTGGAGCGCGAGCAGTTCCGCCATGAGCTGAACCAGACCCTGGACCAGCTAAAGCAGGCTGCCTTTGAAATCGTGCAGGGCCTGGCCGGGGCGGTGGAGGCCAAGGACCCCTATACCCGTGGTCACGCCAGCCGGGTGCGCAAGGTGTGCATGGCCATGGCTCAGGAAAGGGGCTTGGGCGAGGAAGACCAGACCAGCCTGGAGTTCGCCGCCGAGCTGCACGACGTGGGCAAGATCGGCATAAGGGGCGAGGTGCTCAACAAGAAGACGCCCCTCACCGACGAGGAGTATGAGCATATCAAGGAGCATCCGGTCATCGCCGAGCTTATCCTCAAGGACGTGGGCCTGTTGTCCCAGGTGCGCCCCCTAATCCGGGCCCACCACGAGCGCTGGGACGGCAAAGGATATCCCGACGGCCTGGCCGGAGAGGACATTCCCTTCCTGGCCCGCATCATGGCCGTGGCCGACAGCTTCGACGCCATGCTCACCCAGCGCCCCTACCGCCCGTCCCTGAGCATGGATGAGACCCTGGGCGAGATCAAGCAATGCTCGGGAAGCCAGTTCGATCCCGTAGTGGTGGAGCTGTTCGAAAGGGTTTACCGCAAAGGGCTGGTAGAGGATATCTAGAGGATGTCTCGACCGCTGACCTCCGTCAGCGGTATAACCGGGCACCGCAGGGCCAGGGGTCGGGCGAACGCGGGGCGCGGGCGTAGGGTACCTACACTGAAGACCGAACGATGCCGGCAACGCAGCCCACGGGCAGCCGGCGAAGCCGCCTAGCTTTCCACAGGCAAGACCAGCCTAAACACCGCCCCATGAGGATTATTGTCGCCGATCTCCAAACGGCCGCCGTGGGCCTCGGCTATCTTGTTCACCACCGGCAGGCCCAACCCGGTGCCTTCTTTCTTGGTGGTGAAAAAGGGAATCAAAATCTGCAGCCGCTCGGCCGGGGGGACCCCCTCGCCGTCATCGGACACGGCCAGCACCACCTCGTTGCCCTGGCGCCAAATGGAAAGGTCAACCTCTCCCTGGGGCGGCGAAGCCTGCACCGCGTTGTTGATGAGGTTTATTAGCGCCTGCTGCAAGCGTTCGGTATCAGCCTGAAGGGCCGGCAAAGGTTGCTGCAAATCGCTGGTAAGGTTTACTAGGCTTTTTTCGGCCAAGGGCGCGGCAACCTCCAAGGTGCTCGCCGCCAAATCCCGCAGGTCCACGGCATGGCGATGCAGCTCCAGGGGGCGCGAAAAGTCCAGCATCTCCTTGACCATGCCCTCCAGGCGAGCCGTCTGCTCGATAACCACTTCCAGTTTATGATCCTCTGGGCCTCCGGGCTCCATCTTGCGCTTCACCTGAGCGGAAAACCCGCCGATGGCCATGAGGGGAGTCTTCATGTCATGGGCCACGCTGGCCACCGCCCGGCCCACCGCGGCCAGGTTTTCGGCTTGGCGGGCCATGTTTTGGTGGGACTGTTCCCGGCGGCGCAGCCAGCCCACCAAAAGCCCCACGGCCATGAATAGAATCATCTGGGTGGCCGCCGAGGTCATGGTGGCCGGAGTGAGATCGTGAACCAGGGCCACGTAGGGGGCGTAGATCCCGGACACCAACAAGGCAATGAGCAGACCCATCCAAGGCCCCCACCAGAAACCGGTGAGGATTATGGGCAGAAAATAAAAGTCCTGCAGAAATACGTGGGCCACCGCCTGGTCCGGGCCCAGGCGGAAATGTAGCCAACTGATAAAGAACACCAGCAGCAGCACCAAGGGCAGCCGCAGGCGAGTGTAGCGCGCCGGAGGTTTCATTACCTCATAATGCCATGGGTGGCGGCGGTTGACTAGCCTGTAAGCTTCGCCGAGCCTTGAGGGAAAAGGAAAATGACCACATAGAGGAAGTTGTTGGGTTTCGGGCTATGTTTTCCGCGCCAGTCTGGGTGGGTTGGTATCAGGCCAACTCAGCTATAGCCGTCATCACGAGGAGCATCTTGGAAAAGATGCGACGTGGTGATCTCGTATTCCCCCAGGCGGGATCGGTTGTGGCTCGGCGAGTGGTTAGCCGTGTCTGATGACCAGAGGTATGACAAGGGAAACGGAAAATGGCCACGTCGCGGCGGGAAAACCGCCCTTGGTTTCCCAGCCCTTGTCTCCGCCGCTTCTCGCCATGACGGCTATTGGCTGGAGAAATATGAGACGAAAGAATGCAACCAGCTCGGACGTCGGTGCCTAAGCGGGAGCCCCTCCGGCGAACCGAGATTGCTTCGTCGCTACGCTCCTCGCAACAACAAGGAGAAGGGGATTGTTGGGTTTCGGGCTTGCGCCCTCTACGCCAACCTACGCGATTCTGTATTTTTACCAGTAACCACCGCTGGGCTATTTTCGCGGCACAGCCAGACGCCATAGGGCAAGGCGGCCCAAGGCTTGGGCAGCCAGGTGGCTTCAACGGGAGCAATTACCGTAGGTGGGAGCACCTTGGCTCTCGACCCGATCCGCCGCCAGCGGCACGCTGGCGAACGAGGGACGCAGGCGTAGTCTACCTACGCCGAGGACCGAGTGACGCCGACAACGCCGCCACGCGGAGTCTGGCGAACCCGACCCTCCCCCGGCCCGGCGGCACAGCCAGGGAGTGCCAGACAAGGCACCCGGCGAGAGCAGGCCGCAGGCGAATCTAAGCTAAGCCAACCCACCGCAGTCCCCGCGGCACAGCCAGACGCCACAGGGCAAGGCGGCCCAAGGCTTGGGCAGCCAAGGAGGTCTCAACGGGAGCGATTACCCTAGGTGGAAGCACCTTGGCTCTCGACCCGATCCGCCGCCAGCGGCACGCTGGCGAACGAGGGACGCAGGCGTAGTCTACCTACGCCGAGAACCGAGTGACGCCGATAACGCCGCCATGTGGTGTCTGGCGAATCCGCGGTTAACTCTCCAGATCCGCCTTCATGGCCTGATACTCCTCCTTGCTTATCTCGCCCTTGGCGTAGCGCTCGCGCAAGATGGCCAGGGAGCGGTCGTGCCCCGGGGCGGAATGGGACAACACCGTGGGCTGGTCCTTTTTTGAGGCGGCGAACAGCCACTTGATCAGGGCGATGCCGGCCACGATCAGAAGTATCCAGATGATTATCATGAAAGGGCCTCCCAACCAGCCGCCCCAGCCGTACATCATGTGCCCGCCCCAGCCGGGACCGCCGCCGTATTGGGCGGAGGGGGTTATCAGGCCATGCAGGTTAAATAGGTTGGTAAACATGATTTCTCTCTCCCTTGGTGGTTGGCCCCTTACAAAATACGTGGGCTAAGCCCTGGTGTAGGTCACCAAGTTGGCCATGCCCGCTTCCATATGATAGAGGTTGTGGCAATGGTGGAACCAGTTGCCGGGGTTGTCGGCAACGAACTCCACGTCCAATCGGCGCATGGGCTCCACTATGGCCGTGTCCTTTACCAGCCAGCGCTCTGGGGGCAGGGCGTAGTTAACCACCCGGAAAAAGTGGCCATGCAGATGCATGGGATGGGCAATCATGCTGCGGTTGAAGTAGCTGAGGCGGACCTTTTCCCCTGGGGCCGCGGACAGCCGCTCGCTGTCCGGGTATAGGCGCCCATTGATGCTCCAGTAGGGCGAGTGCATGCCCCCGCTCAGGACCTGGCGATACCAGCGTTGGGGATTTCCGGCTGGGTGGGCCTTGGGCCGGGCGGCGGCCAAATCCCAATAGGTGGCCAAGCTCAGGCCGGGATGGAATCTGGGGCCCTTGGGGGGGCTGTTTTGCCGTCCCTGGTAAACCACGGCCACGGCCAAGCCGCTTTCGCCCAGGCCGGTGTCGTGGGCCTGCAGCAGCCAGGCGCCGGGGTTGTCGGCAACGAACTCCACGTCTACTCGCTCGCCCATGGCCAAACGCACCACGTCAAAGGTTTTGGGGGTGACGTCCTGGCCGTCCAGGGCCAACACCGTAAGGCGGTGCCCAGCCAGACAAAGGTCGTAAGTGGTCGAAGAGCTGGCGTTTATCAGGCGCAAGCGCACCTTGTCGCCCTTTTTCACCCTTATGGGCGGCCCGGAGGGGTATAGGTGCCCGTTCACCGCATAACCCTGGTAATAGGGCTCGGTAAGGGGGCCGTCAGGAGGGAGGGTTCCGCGTCTCATGCCGCGCCCCATCATCCCTCTACCCATCATGCCCCGGCCCATCATCCCACGGCCCATCATGCCGCCCATGGGCGAACGCCGAGGCACCGTAGCGGTGCCTCCACCATCGGCCACCACCCAATCGGCCAACAACAAGACCTCCTCGCGGTCCCAGCCGCCCACGGGCCGAGTTGGCTCCACGATCAACGCGCCGTAGAGGCCCTGGTCAAGCTGATAGCCGAAATGGGAGTGGTAAAAATAAGTGCCCGCCGGACGAGCGCGGAATCGGTAGGAAAAGCTCTCGCCCGGCGGCACGGCGGCCTGCGTAACATCCGGGACACCGTCCATGGAATTGGGCACGGGAAGGCCGTGCCAATGGATAGTGGTTGGTCGAAGTAAGCGGTTTTTCAAGGAAATATTGAGGCGCTGACCCTCCCGCACCCTAATGACCGGTCCTGGTGTCTGGCCGTTGAAAGCATAGGCCGTAAAATCGGGCCCCCTGCCCAGATTGATTCTGGACTCTTGGGCCACCAGTTCCACCCTTTGCTCGGTGGCCGCCAGCCCAGGCATGGGCCAGAGACCGGTAGCCGCCGCTCCGGCCAGGGCGCTCAGCGAGGTATGTAAAAAGCGCCGCCTGGTGTAATCCATGAATCAATTCCAGTTAGGGGTAACGATGCACCTTTATGTATTAGCAGCACTCATGCCAAGAGCCCCGGTGTTCCCTCCTAGACAATTTTTGATGGATTATCATATAGATGGGCAGGGAGATCATTTCAGGGAACAATGCAGGGGCCTTCTTGGCCGCATAAATTTTATGCGGCCGGACGCGGGTCCGAGAAAAACCTTCCCGGCGTAGTTGGAACAACGGGTCTAAGCTTCTTGAAGGGCCTCCAACTCGCGGTCTATGTCGGCCAGAGCCTCCTCGGCGTCCTCCACCCGCTGCCATTGCCAGGGTCGCACCGAGTGGGCCGGCAGGGCGGCCCGGGCCTGTTCCACTTCCTCGATAAGTTTGTCGCGCTTGGCCAGCAATTGTTCATGCTGTTGATTACCCATGTGTCTCCTCGATTGGCGGCTCTTGTAATATTGTGAAGGCAAAAGCCGCCGCGATGCAAATTTCCGGCCCTGGTAATGAGAAAAGCTCCTGGTACAATAGAACAAGCGGGAGGCTATTGAGCTTCCCCATACCCCCACGAGAACAAACCCCGCGAGGTGTAACGCATGCGTGTAGAGATCACCCCCGAGGCCCGTGAGTGGTTGGCCGATAAAGGCAATCAGTTGACCATCATGCCTCCGGCCAAGACAGGCGGTTGAGCCCCCGCCACCGGAGCGCGGTTCGCGCCCCAGGCCCCGGAACAGGACCAAATACATCTTTTCAACCGGCAGGTTGTCGATGGCGTGGAGTTGTTTTTACATCGCGGCTTGATGCTGTCCGGACCCAAGCTCTACGTAAGCCTGGGCGGCTTCTGGCGCCTGCGCTGGTTAAAGGTGGACGGCGTGGCCGCCCTGGCCGCCGCCTGCTCTTTCTAGGAAAAATCCGCAGGGCGAGGATCATTCCCGCCCCTTAATCCGCGAACGGCTTTTGCCGCAGGAGTGAAGTCTGCCCTGATTTTCCCGTTTGCCGACCGCGCAGGGGAGTTGCTGGGTTTCGCTTGGCTCCAGCCAACCCTCACTATTGCTGTTTAGTTGAGGAAAGCGCCGCGGATTGGCGTGGGGGCATCTCCTGGCGCACAGAGATCGCTTCGTTGCGGCTGGGAGCCGCGCCTCGCGACGACAATGGCTGTTTTCAACTCAGCGGAAAAGTGAAGACGGGGTCCAGTATCGCCCCGCCAATTCCCAGCGGCACGGCCAACCGACGCAGGGCAAGGCGGCAGGCGAGCGGAGGCCGCAGGCGTATATACCAATACGCCGAGGAGGCGAGCGCCGCCCGCAACGCAGCATAGCGCCGCCTGGCGAAGCCGCCGACAAAACCCTAGGTTTCGCTGGCCACCCGGCTCTCTCTAGCAACTCTACTGTCGGGGATGAAGAGGTAGAGCAGCCCAGCCAAGCACAACCCCCCGGCCATGAACAGCCACACCGGCCAGTAGCCCTCGATGCCGTGCATGGATGAAGGCTCCGCGCCCACCAGGAACCCGGCCATCTGCATGAGCGCCGCCGCGCCCAGCATGGTGTAGAGGTTTATGCCGGTGAGGGCCCGGGCGGCCAGATGGTCGGGCAGCAGCTCCTTGATATGCGGGTACATCACCTGCCCGGGGGCGGACATCAGGCCCAGGCCCAGGAACAAGGCGCAGAGCACCCAAACCGGCATCCCCTGCATCAGGCCCAGGGAGAGGACCAGGGCGGCCCAGATGAACAAGGCCGGCACCACCACCCATTTGCGGGTGCTCAGCACCTCGTCGCTTACCCGGCCCCACAGGGGCAGGCCGACCATGTAGCCGATGGTCACGAACAAAAGGATGTTGCCCGTCTGCACCTGGCTAAGGCCCAGGCCGTTCATAAGATAGGGCCCGGCCCACAGTCCCTGCAGGGCCATGAGGCAGCCGTAGCGGAAAAAGGTGCTCAGGCTGATGATCCAATAATAGTGATGGCGGAAGAGCTGGCCCAGGCCCTTGAAGGGATTCTCATTGTCCACCCGGGGCAGCTCCACCCCTGGTGGGGTGTCGCGCACCACCCAATAGAAGATGGTGATAAGTAGGGCGTTGAGCGCGGCCACCGCGATGAAGGCCCCCCGCCAGCCTATGGCCTGGGAGATATAGACCAAGGGGGTGGCGGCCATGAACTGGCCCGCCGTGCTCACCCCCACTATGATCCCGGTGAGGGTGGCGAAGCGCCGGGGCGGGAACCAGGCGGCGATGAGCATCATGGCCCCGATCATGTTGCCGCTCATGCCCAGGCCCAAGAGCACCCGTCCCAGGATGGCCATGGCCCCGTTGTGGGCCAAGGCGAAGCTCAGGGCCCCGGCCACGGCCACCAGGTTGAAAATGGTCATGACCCGCCGGGTGCCCCAGCGGTCCAAGAAAAGGCCCAGGGGTATTTGGGCGGCGGCAAAGGCGTAGAAAAAGGCTGCGGAAAGGTCGCTGAGCTGGTTGACGCTCAGGTGCAGGTCAGCGGCTAACTGGGGGCTGATCACCGTGACCGAGACACGGTAGAACATGCTCAGCATGTAGCAGCAGATGCAGATCAAATAGATGGCCCAGGCGCGGTTGCGACCCTGGGCCTGGGCCTTGAAACTCAGGTTATTCATGCGAGAAATGATACCCCCCGCCTAGCCGCCCGGCACCCCCTGGGAAACATGACCATAATTTTCATGCGTTTTAGCCGGAAGCGCCCCCAACTCGCCCGGCTCCCAATCGCCCACCCCGCCCCAGAACTCGCCCCCGCAGCCGCCCAAAAAAAGCAGCCCGGCCAGCAGCAAGGCGGCCAGGTAAAAGCGGCGGGCTGGGATTAAGCGCTTCATGACGGGTCTCCCGTGGGGCAGGCTTTCCTAAATATTAAGGCAAAAGCCGCCCGCATAAAAGAGGCGGGGCGGGGCCATCCCCCGCCCCGGTGCGTTCGTTTTTAAACCAACGCCCTATTTGTCCTGGGGCGCGGCCTCCTTCTTGGGAGGCGGCCCGGCGATCAGCTCGGCCCGGTGCCCGGGGTTCAGGTATTTTTTCACCGCGGCCAGCACCTGCT
>JAHLLJ010000104.1 GCA_020444205.1 Deltaproteobacteria bacterium
ATCGTGTTTGAGGACGTGTTCGTGCCCTGGGAGCGGGTGTTCATGTGCGGCGAGACGGAGTTTTCCGGGCTGCTGGTGGAGCGCTTCGCCACCCTGCACCGCCAGAACTACGGCGGGTGCAAGGGCGGGGTCAGCGACGTGCTGGTGGGGGCCTGCGCCCTGGCCAGCGAGATGCAGGGCAGCGCCAAGGCCAGCCACGTAAAGGAGAAGCTGGCCGAGATGATGCACCTGACCGAGACGCTCTATGCCGGCTCGGTGTCCTGCTCGGCCATGGGCTCCAAGACCGCCAGCGGGGCCTATTATCCGGACCCCCTGCTGGCCAACTGCACCAAACACAACGTGACCCGCCACGTTTACGAGATCGCCCGCCTGGCCCACGACGTGGCCGGCGGCATCCTGGCCACCATGCCTTCGGAGGCCGACCTGAGGCACCCGGAGATCGGCAAGTATGTGGAAAAGTACCTGGCCGGAGTGGAGGGCGTTTCCACCGAGAACCGCATGCGGGTTCTGCGGCTAATCGAGAACATGACCGGCGGAACCGCCTTGGTGGAATCCATGCACGGCGCGGGCTCGCCCCAGACCCAAAAGGTGATGTACGGCCGCCTGGGGAAGCTGGACATGAAAAAGAAATGGGCCAAGAGCCTGGCCGGGGTTGAGTAAAGCCTAAAGTGAACTTGGAGGCCACGGCGAGTGGCCTTCAAGAGGCAACATAATTCGGGCACATCATGCCTTTTGGTTTTAATAGCCAGCCAAAGGCAGCAATAGGGTCATGCCGGTTATATTAGATCCGGTCTATGGCCTGGCCCGTATGGTGAGAACCGGCTTAATGCAATGGCTCACCACTCTTTTGGTGACCCCGCCCAGGTTCCAACGACCTATGCCGCTTTGCCCGTGGGAGCACATGGCAACTAGGTCTATGTCATTGGATTCGGCATGGTCGAGGATCTCCTCGGCGTCGTGGCCATAACGGATATGGGTTTCCACGGTCAGGCCGGCTTGCTCCAGCTTTTCAGCGACTTGCCCCAGGTACTTTTTCGCGCGTTCGACCACCTCCACTTGGGCGTCGGTGGGATCAGTGCCCGGTATGGTATGGGCAATGACCACTTGAAGAAGCGAAATCTTCGCACCGTTCTCCTTGGCCAATCTCTCCACATGAGGAAGCACTGTTTCGGCCAAGGTTGAGCCGTCCAATGGGACCAGAATGTGCTTGTACATACCTTTCTTCCTTTTCCCGCAAATTGCCGACGAAAAAAATAATTTAAAACTGAGATACGCGGCAATCATTGCGCTTAATTTCATTTTGGACCTTCTAGGGTTCGCGATGCATCTGGTTTTTTCTCGGCGGCTTCTAAGCCCGCGGCCGGTGCCGTGCTTAGGAAGCGGCGGGCAGAGCAAAGGGATTTTGGGGGCTTGTCTTAAGAATCCGAGTGCGCAATTGGATGCACTAGTGGGAACCAGGTTTGCGGGGGCGTGCCGGAGCTAAAGATAGCCGATGCAGGCGGAAACATCGTGGGGGGTGAGAGGGGAATTTAGTAAGGTCGAAAAAGCACAACAGGCGGTTAGCTGAGTTCGCTAACCGCCTGTCTTGATTTTGGTAGGCCGGACGGGATTTGAACCCGTGACTTCCACCGTGTGAGGATGGCACTCTCCCGCTGAGTTACCGGCCTTCATTTTCTTTTGTACCGCGACCGTGTGAGGATGGCACTCTCACGCTAAATGTCCTCCCTAGTCGCGTATGCGCCGGGGGCTTTGCTTGCGCTTGCGGCCCCCGCCTTGCCCGGCTTTGCCGCGCGGAGTTTTTTGTACACCATCGCCGCCGGGTTTGCAAGCATCCTTAAGGCCCGAGGCCTGCCTCAGGGCAAAAATTTCACTCTTGCGCAATTGCCGGGCAGCTCCGGGAGGCAGATCGCCCAGGCGAAGGGGGCCTATGCCCACCCGGACCAGGCGCTGCACCCGGTGGCCCACCTCAGCGCACATGCGCCTTATCTCGCGTTTTTTGCCTTCGGTCAGTAAAAAGCTCAGCTTGCTGCCGTTTTTGCCCGAAGACTTGATGCCCACCTTGGCCGGGGCGGTGCGTCCGCTTTTTATCTCCACCCCGCTGCGCAGGCGCTCCAAAACCGCCGGGCCGGGCCTGCCCTCCACCCACACCAGGTAGCGCTTGGGCACTTGGTGGCTGGGGTGAGTGAGCCGTTTGGCCAACTCGCCATCGTTGGTCAAAAGCAGCAGCCCCTCGCTGCCAAAGTCCAGCCTGCCCACCGGATAGAGGCGGCCCCGCGCCTCGGGGGGCAGCAACTCCAGCACCGTGGGGCGCCCCTGGGGGTCATCCACCGTGCTCACCACTCCGGGAGGTTTGTGAACCACCCAATATTCTTTTTGCTCCGGGGGGGGCAGAGGTTTGCCGTCCAGGGTGATCTTTTGAGTGGCCGGGTCGGCGCTGCCGCCCGGCTGGTTAACCACCTGGCCATCCACCGTCACCCGGCCGGCGGAGATCATCTCGTCGGCGGCACGGCGGCTAGCCACCCCAGCCTGGGCCAGGATTTTATTGAGGCGCTGTTTGGGCATGAAACCTAGCCTTGCTCTGGCTCGGTTTTGGGCGGCGCCTCAGTGGGCTCCTGGGCCGGTTGTGGTTCAGCTTCCGGTTCTGGGGATGGCACGGCTTCGTCAACAGGTTCGGGGTCGGGCACGGCCTCGGTCTCTGGCTCGACTACAGGCTCGGGCTCGGGCGCCGGCTCCGGGATAGGCTCGGTTGTGGCCTCGGAGGTGGATTCAGGAACGCTGGGCTCCTCCTGGGGCTCTTTCTGCTCCAGGTCGGTCGCCTCGGTGGCAGGCTCTTCGGCTTCAGGAGCTTGAGATTCCTCCTGCGGCTTATCCTCGCTCGCCTCTGACCCAGCGGTCTCGCCTTCGGTGGCTTCGCCTTCAGTTGCCTCGCCGTCCTGGTCGGGCGGGGCGTCCCATTCGCCGTACTCGCCGTTGTCTTCCGCCTCTTTTAAGGGAGGCAGGCCGCCCTCCACGGGAATAAGGTCATCCAGGGTGGGCGCCGGGGGGGCGCCCAAGGGCAGTCCCTCTTCCTGGTCCGCGGGGGTGTCTTGGCTGATGCCGGCCAGCTTTTCCAACTCCTCCAGGGTGGGCAGGTCCTTGAGGTCTTGTAGGTCGAACACCTCCAAGAAGCGGCGGGTGGTGCAGTAGATCAGGGGGCGGCCCGGCAGGTCCTGGCGTCCGGCCACGCGCACCAGGTTCTTTTCCATGAGGGTGCGCAGGATACCGCCCACCTCCACCCCGCGGATGCGCTCTATCTCGGCCTTGAGCACCGGCTGCTTGTAAGCCACCACCGACAAGGTCTCCAAGGCAGCCTTGGAAAGGCGGGTAACCTGTTGCTTTTTAAGCTTGCGCAGCCAAAAGGCCATTTCCTTGCGGGTGCGGAACACCCAGCCTCCTGCCACCTGCGCCACTTCCATGGCCCGCTCGGATTGCTTGTACTCCTCTTGGAGCTCCTCAAGGGCCTGCTTTATGGCATCCCTTTGGCTGTCCTCCAGAACCTGGCCCAATTGGGCCAGGCTCAAGGGCGTTTCCGAGACGAACAAAAGGGCCTCGATTATCTTTTTCAAATCGCGGCTCAAGCCTCGTCCTCCTCTTGCCTACCCGAGGCCTGGAAGTAAATGCGCATGATCCCCCATTGTTGGTCATCGTTCTGGGCGGTGGCCACGCGCTCCTGATAGACTCTTAACAAACCTACCCTGGTGAGTTCCAGCAGGGCCAGGAAGGTTACCACCAACTGGGGCCTGGTGCGCTGGCCCGCAAAAAACTCTTCAAAGGTCATGGTGCGCCGCACCCTGAGCTCTTCCAGAACTTCGCCGATGCGGTCGTCCAGGGATATCCGGTCCTTGGGGATCTCCAGCACCATCTGCTCGTGGCGGTGGGTCATCAGGCGGTGGAAGGCCTCGATGAGGTCGAACACCCCGGCCTCGATGACCTCTTCCTCCCCGGCGCGCAGCTTGTCCAGCTCGCGGCGGCCGCCGCCCCTGGTGAACACGTCGCGGTCCAGCAGGTCGCGCTCGCCCAGCTTGTCCGCCGCCGCCTTGATGCGCATGTGCTCCTTGAGCCGCTCCACCAGGTCTTGGCGGGGGTCCTCCTCCTCCTGGTCCTCGGAGGAGTCATAAGAGGGCAGAAGCTGGCGGCTCTTGATGTGCAGCAAGGTGGAGGCCATGACCAAAAACTCACCGGCCACGGCGATGGACATCTCCTGGAGCATGTCCAAATAGCCCAAGTACTGCTTGGTGATCAGGGCCACCGGGATGTCATAGATGTCCACCTCGTTCTTGCGAATGAGGTGCAACAGCAGGTCCAGGGGCCCCTCGAATATCTCCAGCTTTACCGCGACGTCCATGCGACCACCAAGTTAATAGGGCAACAGTAGGTTTAGCACGGATTGGGCCGGAAATAGAACCAGGTAGCGCACCATATCGGGCATGCCCGGCAACCAGCGCGGCAGAAAGATCAGGGCCAGCAGAATGACGAATCCGTAGCGGCTGAGCTGTTGGTAGCGCCAGGCGGCCCGGGGGGGCAGCAGCCCGGCCAGGATGCCCGAGCCGTCCAGGGGGGGAAGGGGAATCAGGTTGAAGAAGGCCAGGATCACGTTGACCGAGACCCCCACCATCATCATCTGCCCGAAATACCATTTCCACGAGGCATAGCCCGAGAACACTCCCGCCTGCACCAGCAAATAGAGCACCGCGGCGATGATTAGGGCGAAGAGGATGTTGCTGGCCGGACCGGCGGCGGAGATCCACACCGTATCCCAACGGGGGTCGCGCAGACGGCGCGCGTCAATGGGCACCGGCTTGGCCCAGCCAAAGCCCGCCCCGAACCAGGCGGTGATGAAAAATACCGCGGTTCCTGCCGGGTCCAGGTGGTTCAAGGGGTTGAGGCTCATGCGCTTTCTTTGCTTGGCCGTGGGGTCGCCCCTGAGCCAGGCCACCAGAGCGTGAGAAGCCTCGTGCACGGTGAGGGCCATGAGGATGGGCGGTGCCAGCATTACCAGCTTGAGCAGGAAGTTGACGATTGTGTCCATCAGGCTGCGTCACCGGTTTTTTTGAATTCTTTCATCACCAAGCGCTCCTCCTGGTCCCTGGTGAGCACCTCGCCGTCCAGGCGGGCGGCGGTGAGCCGGTCCAGGATGCGTTTGAACAGCGGGCCTGGAGTATAGCCCAGTTCTTTTAAGTCTTCACCGTCCATCTCCGGGCGCACCCGGGCCAGGGACAGCATGTATTGGCTTACCGCTTTTTTGGCCCACTGGCGGTTGGCCTTGGCCATGATGTATAGCTGGAACTCCGGCCGCTGAGGATGCAAAAGGAAATATATATCCGAGGCGGCCGGTTTTTTGCGTTGCAAAAGGTTCATGGCCTTGACGGCCCGGCCCCTTTCGCTCTCCAACTCGTCGCGCTGCTTGCGCGACATTCCCAGGCGGCGGCCCAGGGCCTGGCGCCCTTCGGGCTCCAAGGGGTCGCTTAGGCCCAGGTAGTATACCAGCCACTGCTCCACCGGTTGGTCCAGAAAGGAAAGCCGGTGCCAGGCCAGGGCCTCTTCCAGGTTCTCCAACAGCTCCTCGTCCCTGGGCTCCAGCTTGAGGTCCGGGTGGAAGACATAGAGCAGCTTCAGGTCCCTTAGGCGCTGCAAACAGGCCACGGCCCGCTCTTCCTCCAGCATCTGGCGGAACTCCCCGAACAGCCGCCGGGGCGACAGGCGCTTGAAGGCGTCGATCTTCACCGCGTTTTTTACCAGGCCCTCGGTGAGCTTGCCGATGCGGAACCCGAAGCGTTGCTCAAAGCGCACCGCGCGAAACACCCGGGTGGGGTCTTCCACAAAGGAGAGGTTGTGCAGCACGCGCACCGCCTTTTCCTTGATGTCCCTGAGGCCGTCGAAAAAGTCGATGAGCTGGCCGAAGCCGGGCGGGTTCAGCTGCACCGCCAGGGTGTTGATGGTGAAGTCGCGGCGGTACAGGTCCAGCTTGAGGCTGGAAAGCTCCACCACCGGCAGGGCGGCCGGGGAGTGGTAGTACTCCAGGCGGGCGGTGGCCACGTCCAGGCTGAGCCCGGTTTGCTCGAAGATGATGTTGGCGGTGCTGAATTTTTTGTGGGTACGCACCTTGACCTCGGGGTGCAGTTCCCCAAAGCGCCGGGCAAAGGCGATGCCGTCGCCCTCCACCACCACGTCCAGGTCCAGGTTTTCATGCCTGAGGAACAGATCGCGCACCGAGCCCCCCACCAGATAGGCCTTGAAGCCCAACTCCACGGCCACCTGGCCCATCTCCTTGAGGATGGTCATTACCCTCCTGGGCAGGCGCTCTCCCATGAGGCTTTTGATGTTCTTGTTGCGCACCGTGCGCGGGCCTTCTTCGCGGTCCACGTGGCGCTCGGTTATCAAGGGGTTTTCAATCAGGGTATTAAGAAGGTCGGTGCGGGTGATGACCCCCAGGAACTTGCCGTCCTCCATCACCGGCACCAGGCGCTGGCGGCGCTCCACCACCGCCTGCTCCACCTCCACCAGGGTGGCCTGGGGTGAGAGCAGCTCCACGTGAGGGGTCATGTACTCCACCACGCTGAGCCGGCCCAGGCCGTGGTATACCGCCTTTTCCACGGTCTGGCGGGTGATGAGGCCTTCCACCTCGCTGCCCCGGCTCACCGGCAACACGTTAACGTTGTAGCGGGTGAGCACCCGCTCCGCCTCCTTGAGGGTGGTCTCCGGAGGCACGGAGATGGGCGGGGCGGTCATGAGATCCTGGGCCAGGATGGTGGGGTTGATGGACGAGCGCAGCACGTTGGTCAGGCGTTCGCCCGCCTCCACCAGGGTCATGTCCTTCAAGGTGGCGCTGGCCGCGGTGGGGTGCCCGCCGCCGCCCATGGCCTGGGCTATGGCCCCGGCATCCACCTCGGGCAGGCGCGAGCGGGCCACCAGGTAGATGCGCCCTTCCATGCGGGCCAGGGCGAAAAGGGCGTCCAGGTTTTCCATGTCCATGAACTTGTGCACCAGCACCGCGAACTCGGGCACGTAAAAGTCGCGGCTCACCTGGGCAACCACCAGAGAGGCCCCGCCCACGTTGAGGGTCTCGGCCGAGCTGATCAAATCGTTTAAAAGCCCCACCTCCTCGGCGGTGAGCTCGCGGGTGATCAGGTTGGAGACCACGCTGAGGTTGGCCCCCTGGCTCAGCAGCCAAGCGGCGGCCTCGTAATCAGCAGGGGTGGTGGAGCTGAAGGTAAAGCTGCCGGTGTCTTCGTAGATGCCCAGGGCCAAGAGAGTGGCCTCGCCCTCGCTCAGGGACACCCCTTGGTTGCGCAATAGCTGGCTGAGCAAGGTCACCGTGGAGCCCACCGGCTCCACTATCTGGTAGGAGGCCTCTACGTCGTTGCCGCTGTCCGGGTGGTGGTCATAAGCGTGCACCTCCACCTCGGGGTCGTCGGCCAAGGGCCCCAGGGGTCCGATGCGCTCCTTTTGGCGGGTGTCCACCACGATCAGGCGGCGCACCCGGTCAAAGGGCACCTGCTTTACCTTGACGAAGTTGTAGAGGAAGCACACCGAGTCCACAAAGAAGTTGCGCAGATTGCGCTCCTGGGAGCCGGGCAGCACCAGCATGGCCTCGGGGTAGAGCTTGGCCGCGGCCAGCATGGAGGCCAAGGCGTCATAGTCCGCGTTGATGTGGGTGGTGATCACCTCCACGTCGCGTTGGGAGCGCTTTTTTGCGGACTTTTGTGCCATTGCTTGCCTAACCCCGCGGATGGTGGCGGCGGTGCACCTCCACCAGCCTCTTGCGGGTGACGTGGGTGTAAACCTGGGTGGTGCTTATATCGCTGTGCCCCAGCATCAGCTGCACGCTGCGAAGATCAGCCCCGCCCTCCAAAAGATGGGTGGCAAAGGTGTGGCGCAGGGTGTGGGGGGTTACCGGCCCGCTGATATCCGCTTTTTGCAGATACTTGCGGATGATTTTCCACAGCCCCATGCGGCTCAGGCCGTCTCCCCGGTTGTTGAGAAACACCTCTTCGTGACGCTTGCCTTTGAGCAGCCGCTTGCGCGGGCCTTCCAAATACTCCTTCAGCACCTTGAGGGCGGTCTCATGCACCGGCACCAGACGTTCCTTGTCGCCCTTGCCGTGCACCAGCAGGCATCCCACCTGAAACTGCACGTTGCCCACCCCCAGGGTAATGACCTCGCTGACCCGCAGCCCGGCGGCGTACATAAGCTCCAGGATGGCCCGGTCCCGGCGGCCCAGGTCGGTCAAAAGATCAGGGGCGTCCAGCAGGCGCTCGATCTCATCCCGGCTGAGAAAGTAGGGTAGGCCTCCCGGCAGACGAGGCCCCACCAGCCCGGCCAGGGGGTCCTTGCTCAACTCGCCGCGCTTGAGCAGCCAGTTCACCAGGCCCCGGGCCGCGGAGAGCCTACGGGCACGGGTGCGGGGAGCCAGCCCTTGCTTGGCCGCCTGGGACAAGAAGGCCACCATGTGCAGGGACTCCACCTGATCCCAGGAAGTGACTTCCTCCTTGAGCAGATAGCCGGTGAGGTCGGCCAGGTCCTCGGCATAAGAGCTTACCGAGTTGGCGGCCAGGCCCCGCTCGGCGGCCAGATGGGCCAGATAGCGGTCCACCGCCCCATGCAAGGCCGGAGCCTGGGCATCAGGGGAGGTCATAAAAGCGGTCCAGGCTTCCCAGGCGCATGCATCCTTGATCGGTGAGCAGCACCATGTCCTCAAGGCGCACCCCACCCCAGCCGGGAAGGTAGATGCCCGGCTCAATGGTAAAGACCATGCCCGGTTCCAGGATGTCGTCGGCGCGCGGTCCCACCCTTGGGTCTTCGTGCGTGGCCAGGCCCACCCCATGGCCCAGGGAGTGGCCAAAGCGTGAGCCAAACCCTGCCTGGTCGATCACCGCCCGGGCGATGGCGTCGGCTTCGTCGCCAATCATGCCGGGCATGATCTCCTGATAGGCCTTGTTCTTGGCCGCCAGGGTGGTGCCGTAGACCTTGGCAAAGCGCTCGTCAGCCGCCTCCAGGCCCCCGGCCACCACGGTGCGTGAGATGTCCGAGCAATAGCCGTTCAGCTTGGCTCCCACGTCAAAGACGATTACATCGCCCCGCTCAATGACCCGCTCGCCGCTCTCAGCATGGGGCTCGGCCCCATTGGGCCCGCTGGCCACCAGGGGCGGGAAGCTGACTCCCTCGGCCCCGGCATCCTCCACCGCCCGGGCGATGGACAGGGCTACCTCACGTTCGCGCCTGCCGATTAGCTCCCCGGCCAGGGTCTGGTCCAGTACTGTCTCCATAAGGGCCAGGCTGTCGGCCAAGGCTTTGATTTCGGCGGTCTTTTTTTGCACCCGCAGCTTGGAAACCAGCCCCAGGGTGGGCATCATCTCCACACCCGGCATATGTTGCTCCAGGCGGGAGTGCCACATGTCCAGCATGGCCTCGGACTCATAGCCCAAGGTCTTGAGGCCCAGCTCCGGGGCGATGACGTTCATCAGGGGGGCCAGGCCTTGGGTGTAGATCAGGGTCTCAAAGTAGGGGGCCTGGGCCTTGGCCGAAAGCTCGTAGCGGAAGTCAGTGAGCAGCAAAGCAGCGTTTTGACTGATTAAAAGGCATCCCGAGCTTTCGCCCCACTGGCCATCGTCCGGGGCAAAGCCGCTGAGATAGCGCCGGTTGGCCGGCAGGGTGACCAAGAGGGCGTCCAGGCCCTGTTTTTTGAGCAGTCTGCGCAGCGCGGCGAGCCTGGTTTTGATCATCGCGGTCTCCCCCGACGGGTTGGGCGTTTTCTTCAGCTTGTATAAGATTTTATAGCATCGGCCCCCCTGAGTGGCAAGGCCGGGGCCGGCTTGCTTGCGCCAAGGCCAAAGCCTGGGGTATGTAGTAGAGACTTTTATGGAGTGGCAGCTGTGACAGCATCCGAGCGTGTGATATTGGCCTCTACCGCGGAAGTGGCACGGCTCCTGGACGGCGAGGAGATGTCTTCGCGTCCTTTGGTCATGGAGAGAGCCCAGACCGCGGCCCAACCCCAGGCTTTGGATGCCGGCGGCCGCCGGGCCGTGGAAAATCTGGCTCGCCATATGGTGGAGGCGGTATTGGCCCTGGGGGGCCGGAACGTGGGGCCGGAACAAGTGAGCCAAGCCCTGCGCCGGGAGGTGCACAAGCAGCTCATGGCCCGGCCCGAGCTGGAGCGCGCCGTGGCCGCCCGCTTGGAGGCGGCCTTGCCCCGGCTGTTGAACCTGGAGCAATTGGTCGAACTGGCCGGGCGGGGGGTTAGCGCCTCGCCGGCCGTGGCCGCTCTGGACCGGGAGGAGCTGGTGGCCGGGCCTTCGCCCGCCTTTGGCCAAGTGCTCAAGGATTTGTCCCGGGTGGCGCACAGCGACTTCCCGGTGCTTCTGGTGGGCGAGAGCGGTACGGGCAAGGAGCTGCTGGCCCGGCGCCTGCACCAACTCTCTCCCCGGCGGGAGGAGCCTCTGATCACCGTGAACTGCGCGGCCATGCCCCCCAACTTGCTGGAAAGCGAGCTGTTTGGCCACGAAAAGGGCGCCTTTACCGGGGCCGAGACTTCCCGGCCGGGCTACTTCCGGCAAGCCAAGGGCGGCACTTTGTTTTTAGACGAGATAGGCGAGGCCCCGCCCGAGCTGCAGGTGCGCCTGCTCAGGGTTTTGGAAAGCCGCCGGGTGTCGCCCGTTGGGGGCGGGCGCGAGGTGCCGGTGGATTTTCGTTTGGTGGCGGCTACTCATCGCGACTTGGCCCAGGCCGTTGCCCGGGGCGAGTTTAACCAGGCCCTACTGTATCGTCTCCAGGTGGTTCCTTTGTATTTGCCGCCCCTCAGGGAGCGGCCCGAGGACCTGGACCTGTTGCTGGATCATTTTTTGGCTCAGGCCGGACTGCTGGCCAAAAAGACTTGCCGCCTGGCTCCACAGACCCGCGAGCGGCTCAAGCAATACGCCTGGCCAGGCAACGTGCGCGAGTTGCGCCATCTTTTGCAGCGGCTGGTGGTGCTGTCGCCGGAGGTTGAGATAACCCCGGAGATGCTGCCTCCGGAAATAACCGGCCATGGCGACGAGGCGGCCTGGCAAAAGGTCCTGGCTGGGGTGGAGGGTATTCCCGCCGCCCGGGTGGGAGCGCTGGCCGGGTTTTTGGCAGCCAACCAAGGCCGGGAGGTGGCCAACCAGGATTTGCGTGCCGAGCTGGAGTGCTCTGACTCCACGGCCAAAAACATCCTGGCCGCCTTGACCAGGGCTGGAATGGCCATGGCCAGCGGCAGCCGGGGAGGGCGGCGCTACCGGGTGGGCGATCCGGTTGGTTAAACACACTCTGGAGCCGGGCGCGGCCAAGATATATAGTAGGAAAGCAGGAGCGTCCCATAAAGGGACGTTAGGGAGATAAACATGGCGCTAAAGGGACGCGTAGGCCTGGCCGGTTGCGGCAACATGGGCGGAGCCCTGCTCAAGGGCATGCTGGCCGCCGAGGTGGTGCAGGCCGCCCAGGTGGTGGTGGCTGAGATCGATGACGGGCGGGCCAAGCAGCTTAACTCCGAGTTGGGGGTGGCCACGGTGGCCGGCCCCGCCGAGCTTAGCGAACTGGATCTGTTGATCCTGGCGGTGAAGCCCGCCCATGCGGCCCAGGCGGCTCGGGACGCGGCCCAGGCCATGCGGCCGGGCAGTTTGGTGATCACCCTGGCCGCCGGCGTCAAGCTGGCCACGGTGGCCACCGCCTTGCCCCAGGGCCAGGCCCTGGTCAGGGCCATGCCCAACACCCCGGCCCTGGTGGGCAAGGGGGTTACCGCCATCTGCGCCGACCAGGTGCAGGCCCCCGAGTTTTTGGAGACCGCCCGCGAGGTGTTTGGTTCGGTGGGGCCGGTGGTCACGGTGGAAGAAAAGCTCATGGACGCGGTCACCGCCCTGTCGGGTTCGGGGCCGGCCTATGTCTACGTGATGGTGGAGGCCCTGGCCGACGCTGGGGTGTGCCAGGGTCTGGACCGCCAGACCGCCCTGACCCTGGCCTCGCACACCGTGGCCGGGGCGGCCCAGATGCTCATCAAGACCGGCGAGCACCCCGGGGTGCTCAAGGACTGGGTGACCTCACCCGGAGGGACCACCGCCGCCGGGCTGGCCGAGCTGGAGCGCGGCGGGGTGCGCGGCGTGCTCTACAAGGTTATCGAGGCGGCCACCCGCCGGGGCAAGGAACTGGACAAAAAATAACCCGGACGCGGGCGCGTTCAGGCAAGGAGATAAAAGTTGGCGGATATCAAGGCGCAATATCGTACGGTGATGGCCGATCACTTCCCTCCCGAGGTGAAAATCAACCTGGGCGGGCAGGAGCTGGTCTATAAAAAACGCACCTGGAAGCTGGCCGACGGCGACGAGCTGATCGAAAAGGGGCTTCGCTACGGCGAGAACCCGGGCCAGGAGGCGGCCCTGTACGAACTGACCGGCGGCGGGCTCAGCGTGGGCGACATCGAGCTGGTGGGGCCGGGCATGGGCCTGGTAAGCGCCATTGACGAGGCCCAGATGCTCCAGGCGGGCAAGCACCCGGGCAAGACCAACCTCACCGACGTGGACGGCGCCCTGCATATTTTGCGCTATCTCACCGACCGCCCGGCCTGCGCCATCATGAAGCACAACAACCCCTCCGGCGCGGCGGTTGCCGACGATATTTCCACCGCCTATGAGAAAGCCTTCCTGGCCGACCTCATCGCCGCTTTTGGCGGGGCGGCGGTCTTGAACCGTCCGGTGGACAAAACCACCGCCGAGATGATCAATGAGCTTTACCTGGAGGTGGTGGCCGCGCCCGAGTACGAGGAAGGGGTGCTGGACATCCTGAAAAAGGCCAAGAACCTGCGCATCCTGGGCATGCCCCGCATCGCCGAATTGGACAAATGGCGCGACAGCCGCTTTTTGGACATCAAATGCCTAATCGACGGGGGCATGGTGCTGCAAACCTCCTCTTTCAACCCCATCAAGACCTCGGAGGACCTGCTGCCCGCGCGCTGCGAGCACAAGGGCGAGATGGTCGAGCCCATCCGCCAGCCTACCCCGGCCGAGCTGGATGACGTGGTTTTCGGTTGGGCGGTGGAGCAGGGGGTGAGCAGCAACAGCGTCATTTACGTGAAGGACGGCTGCACCGTGGGCATCGGCACCGGCGAGCAGGACCGGGTGG
>JAHLLJ010000105.1 GCA_020444205.1 Deltaproteobacteria bacterium
GATCGCGCCCTCGGTGTTTCTGGGCGTGCCGCGCATCTGGGAAAAGCTGCAATCAGCCATCTACATCAACATCAAGGACTCCAGCCGCCTGAAGCAGTGGCTGTTCAGGCGATGCTACGCGGTTGGCCAACGCATGGCCGGCCAACGCCTTCAGGGCCATCAGCCGGGCCTGGGGTTGAAGCTGGCCTTCTGGGCAGCCTATTGGCTCATGCTCAGGGCTCTGCAAAACTTTGTGGGCCTGAGAAAGGTACGTTTTTGCTTTTCCGCCGCGGCCAAGGTCAGCCCAGATGTGCTGCGCTTTTTCCACGACCTGGGCATCCGGGTCAAGGAAGGCTACGGCATGACCGAGTCCACCGGCTTGAGCTTCATCCACATGGATGACGACATTCGCATGGGCACGGTGGGTAAGCCCATCGAGGGCATAGAGTTCGCCATTGCCCAGGACGGCGAGCTGCTCAAAAGGGGCGCCCCGGTGTTTGTGGGCTACTACAAAAACGAGGAGGCCACCCGTCAGACCATTATCGACGGTTGGCTACATACTGGCGACATCGCCGAGATGGACCAGCACGGCCATCTGTCCATTGTGGACCGCAAGAAGGACATTATCATCACCAGCGGTGGCAAGAACATTGCCCCCAGTGAGATCGAGAACGCCCTGAAGGTGAGCCCCTACATCAAGGAGGCCATCGTAATAGGGGAGGGCCGAAACTACATCGCCGCCCTGATCCAGATCGACTTCGACAATGTGGGCAAGTGGGCCACCGACAACCACCTTGCCTACACCAACTTCAAGAACCTCTCGCAAAACCCTGAGGTCAACCGCCTGGTCCAGGCCGAGGTGGACCGGGTGAATCAGCAGTTCGCCCGGGTGGAAAACGTGCGCAAGTTCCTGTTGTTGACCAAGGAACTGGACCATGATGACGATGAGCTCACCGCCACCATGAAGGTGCGCCGGGCCAATATTTACGAGAAGTTCTCCACGGAGATAGAGCAGGTCTATGGGGGAAGGGCCAGAGCCTAGCCCAGCCGCTTTCACCACCAAATTAGGCATGTTACCCTTTCGCGCCCAAAGGCACCAAGGGCTCCAGCAAATGAACTGGGTAGGAAGAGGGGCTAGGGAAGATGAGTTTGCCACCCAGGATTAATTGGCATATATTTCGGCAGGGAGATCGGCAGATATATAGGTAATAAAATTGGAAACATTTTTTAGTTGCAATATTTTAAATAAATTTATACTAATAGTTATAGAAGTTTATGCGAGATATGGCAGATAGTGGTATCGGCACAATAATCGGCAAATAAACCGGCAAAAATACTGTAGGCTATGTACGACCGCATTTCACAAATGGAACCACTCCTGCCAAGCCGGCCAGAGGCGTTGGAAGATAAGGTCGTGCAGTTAATTGCTGATTCAGCTTTGCTGGCGGGGCGTCTACCAGAAGCCACTCAAAAGACGTTAACTGAACTGTTGCGCATTACCAATAGCTACTATTCAAATCGCATTGAGGGGCACAGCACCCATCCTGTGGACATCGAACGCGCAATGCACCAAGACTATGCAACCGACCCTGCCAAGCGTCTTCTACAAATTGAAAGTATTGCACACATAGCATGCCAAAAACGGGTTGAAGAAAAGATAGAAGATAATAATGACCTCAACGTGGCAAGCCCTGAGTTCCTATGTTGGATTCACAAGGAATTTTATGAAAGATTGCCCGAAGAATTTCATAAGGTGAGAAACGAGAATACTGGTGAGGAAGAAACGGTAGTGCCCGGAAAATTGCGTACACGAGAAGTTCAGGTCGGGAGGCATATCGGTCCGAGCGCGGATTCCCTGAATATTTTCCTAGAACGATTTGCTTCTTTTTATAAAACCGGGACCCGCCGCGGTGTATTGCCCATCATAGCTGCCGCTGCCTCACATCAACGTTTAATGTGGATCCATCCCTTCCTTGACGGCAACGGGAGAGTAGCTCGTCTTTATACAGACGCCTGTCTACTTCAAATGCCCCTGAACGGGTATGGTATGTGGAATGTTAGTAGAGGATTGGCTAGGCAACGGGATGACTACATGCAAGCCTTGGCCTACGCAGACGTCCCTCGCCAAGGGGATTACGACGGCCGAGGAAATCTTTCAGATAAAGGCCTAAATAATTTTTGTAATTTTTTTCTCGATGTTTGTTTAGACCAAACAAAATATATGCGAGGGCTCTTAGAGACCGACACGTTAAATGATCGTATAAAAGGATATGTGAAGTTAAGGCAAGAAAAGGTTATTTTGCCGCCTAAGCCGTTTTCTCCCACAATCAAGGCTGGCGCAGCCGTGATGTTGCAAGAAGCTCTATTGAGAGGCCAGGTTGGGAGGGGGCAGATCACCTCACTTGCTGGAATGGCCGAGCGGACCGGACGCGACGTGTTGAGTCAGATGTTGGAGGAAGGTTTGCTGGTTTCAGACACTCCTAAAGGGCCAGTGCGCCTAGGGCTACCGACACATTTCGCCCAATACTTATTTCCAGATCTTTTTCCGCAGGATATCGGATAGCTTCTAGGTTGCTGTAAAAACAGTGTTTATCCGGTCTACAAATTAGATGAAGTTAATATTAAGATAATTTTTTTACAACCAAAGCAACCCCTTATTTCCTGTCCACAATTGTGCAAAAAAGAGGCCCTGCACGTTCATCAGCGCAAGGCCTCTGAGCATTTTAAGTGGCGACGAGGGTGGGATTCCAAAAAATCTGGTGCCGTGGTTTTTGATTTCAGTGGCCCAAGGGACAGAAGCGCTCCAGGCCCAGGAGGCTGGCCGCGCCGGATACGGTGATTCCGAAAAACACCACCGGCTTTTCCCCGGCGGCCTGGCGTATTTGGTCCATGCTCAGGTTGCTCAGGGTGGAGCCGGTGCTCACCAGGATGTCGGCCCAGTCCGCCACCTCTTCCAGATCGGTGGCTCCGTTGCGCACCTTGGCGCCGCCCACTTGGCGGCCCAGGTTGTCCGGGTCAAGGTCCAAAATAGCCAACTCGTAGACCTTGCCCAGGGCTGCGGCCATGGCTGGTTGCAGCCCCACCAGGGCCACCCTCTTGGCTTCCGGGTGGGCCTGGCGCAGGTAGTCCACCAATTGAGGAGCGCACTGGGTGGGCTCTTTGTCCCGGCAGTGCACCGTGCGGTCGGTGAGGTCCAGATGGCGCAGCACCGCGTTGGCCGCGGCGATGAACACCGAGGCATTGAAGCGGTCGCTCAGTTCCAGGCCCAGCAGGCCGGACACATCGCTTTTGAAATTATGGAAAGAGTCGGTAAAGGCCTGGCCCTGGCTGCCCAGGAAATCGGCCTCGATAATGCGCTCCTTGCCCTTTTGCAGGGGAAAGTCGTCACGCTCCGGGGTGCCGATGGCCTGCTCGGTGGTCAGGGGCTTCACTTTGACCAGCACTTCCTGCTTGAGTAGGCCTTCTTGGTTGGCGATCTCAGCGAATTTTTTGCGAAAGGTTTCAATGGTGCTCATGTAGGTCGCTCCCCCTGGCTGGGCATTAAAGGCATTTCAACTCTGGAGGCCCATGGTAGCGGCAGGTGTGGGCCATATGGTCCCGCATGGTTTGGGGCATGCAAATTCTACCACCCTCTGGGAGGGCCTCCACGCAGATATGGGAATTGTATATCTCGAAAAGGTTTTTCTCATTAATCACCTTCTCTGCGTTTTCATCGGCTACGACGCGCCCCTTTTTGAGCATGAGCACCCGGTCTGACACCCACAGGGCATGATCGGGAAAGTGGGTGGTCTTGATGAAGGTGTATCCTTCCTGAGCCAAGAGGTTTAGCTTTTCCAACAGGCGTATCTGGTTGCCGTAGTCCAGGCCATTGGCCGGCTCGTCCATGACGAACACCTCGGCATCCTGGGCCAGGGCCCTGGCGATGAGGGTGAGCTGGCGTTCGCCGCCGCTGATACTGGTGTAAGGCCGCTGGCTCAGGTGGGCTATGGAGAGCTTGTCCAAGGCAGCCAGGGCCAGCTCCTGGTCTTGCTTGCCGTACTTGAACAAAAAGGGCTTGTGGGGCAGGCGGCCCATCATCACCACGTCCAGCACCCGGTAGGCAAAGGCCATGCGGTGGGTCTGGGGCACATAGGCGATGCGCCGGGCAAACTGCTTTACCGGAATATGGGCTATATCGGCCCGGGCCAGGCGCACCCGGCCCTGCCGGGGCCGGAGAAGGCCCAGCATGATTTTGAGCAGGGTGGTTTTGCCGCTGCCGTTGGGCCCCAGCAGGGATACGATCTCACCAGGGTCCACCGCCAGGCTCACGTCCCGTAGGGTGGGCTCGCGGCCATAGGAAAAACTTATGTGCTCCACCGAAAGCAAAGGCATCACTGCCAGCCTTTCTTGGCCTTGCGCAGCACCAGGGCGAAAAAGGGTATGCCCACCAGAGAGGTCAAAATGCCCAGGGGCACCTCGGTGCTGAACATCAGCCGGGCCAGGTCGTCCACAATCAACAGATAAGTCCCGCCTACCAGGGTGGCCGCGGGTAAGAGCACCCGGTTGTCCGGCCCCACCAGCATGCGGGCTATGTGGGGTATCACCAGGCCAACCCAGCCGATCATGCCTCCCATGGCCACGGTGAGGGCGCTGACCAGGGTGGCCAGGAAGATTAAAAGCAGACGCAGGCGCGATACGTTCACCCCCAGGCTGCGGGCCTCCTCGTCGCCCATGGAGAGCACGTTGAGGTAGTTGCCCAACAGCATGAGCAGCAGCACGCCGCCCAGCATGGGTCCGCCCATGGTCCACACGGTGTGTCCGTCGGCCATAGACAGGCCACCCATGAGCCAGTAGACGATGGCTGGAAGCTGATCATAGGGGTCGGCCAGGTACTTGATCACCGCCAGAAGAGAAGTGAACAGAGCCCCACTGATGACTCCACCCAAGATGAGCATGAGGATGCGCTCGCCGCGATACATGGAGGCCAGGGCCAGGGCGGCCAGCACGGCCAACAGACCGCAGGCAAAAGCCAAGGCCTGTACCGCCAACCAGGTTTGCGCGAAAACGATGCCCAGGGCCGCCCCAAAGGAGGCTCCGGCCAAAACCCCCAACAGACCTGGTGAAACCAGGGGGTTCACGAACATGGCCTGATAGGCGGCCCCGGACACCGAAAGGGATGAGCCAATCAACACCGCCGCTAAGATGCGCGGCAGGCGGATGTTGATAAGCACGTTGTACAAGGTCTCCCAACGCGAAGGATCCGCCGCCTCCCCCCCTGCCGCGAGGTGTCCAAAGAAGTAGGCCAGATCGCCCAAGCCCAGGGGGTAGCGGCCAAGAGTCAACGACACCAGGACCGCGGCCACCAGAGCCAGGGCCATCAGGGGCAGCAGGAGGGCGTTTTTCACCGGCCCAGCAGCTTGGCCGCCGTGGCCCGGTCCACCTCCACGCTCAGGAACAGGCGGTAAAACTCCATGGTCTTGGCAACCATGTCCACGGGATACTTAGCAGGATAAAGCTTGTTGGCCAGCCACTGGGCTCCCAAGAGGCGCATAAATGAAGGAGGCCGGTCGAACCAGTTGAAGGGCACGGAAGGAATCTTGTACACCCGCCCCTGGGCCACGGCCCGCACCTTGCGCCAGCGCGGGTCTTCGCGCACCGCCTTGTAGAACATGTGGTTGTGGGTAAGGATCACCTGAGGATCATAGGCCAGCACTTGTTCGAGTGAGACCTTGTCCATGCCGTATATGGTCTTGGCCATGCATTTGTGCACATTGACTGCCCCGCACAAGGGGATCAGCTCGGTGTGAAAAGAGTCTGAGCACTCGGTCTGCAACCCCTTGCCGCCCTCGGCGTAGTACACGCGCAGGCGCTGGGCCGGAGGGAGGGAATCGCGCAGGCGGGCCAGATCGGCCAGGGTATGCTCACCGTAAGCAGCCAGGATTTTGGCCCGCTGGTTGCGGTCTAGGAGCTGGCCCAGAAAACGGAACACCTGGGGGAAGTCCTTGGTGCCGGTCATGATAAGCGAGGCCACCGGCAAGCCCATAGGCTCCAGGGTCTGCTCGATCTTCCACTGCGTGGTGAGATTGCGCCAACGGAAGGCCACCACCACGTCGGGCTTGGCCTGTAGCAGGGCCTCCAGATTGGCCATGCGGCCCTGGCCGAACCAGCCGCCCAACACGGGCAGGCCGCGCACATGCGGGTTGATATACTGGGGATCGGCCTTGGGCAAGAGCCCGTTGGTTCCCACCAGCAGGTCCGGAGCCACGGCGTAGATCATGTAGGTGGCAGGCGGCGCGGTGGCGTAGACTCGTTTTATCACCTCCGGCACCTGGACCTTACGACCGGCCATATCGGTGATCTGCCGGGCCTGGGACAGGCCGCAGGCCAGCAGCAGCATCACCAGGGACAGGATCAAACTCGCGCCGTATCTCCTGCTCATCTTAATAACTCCCTTACCGCCCATGCCCACTTAGAACTTCAGGCCCAGTTCCACGCCGAAGAGCAGGCCCACGTCCTTCCAACCCAGACGAGTCTCATACTCTTCGTCGGTGAGGTTCTGTCCGAAGATGGTGGCCCGCCACTGGGTCTTGCCCACCACAAAGTCGTAGTTGACGTTGGCATCGATGCGCGAGAAGTCGCCGATTTCGTAATAGCTGTTGTTGACCGCGAACTGGTTGGAGTTGTACTCGCTGACATAGCGGGCCATCAGGTTCACGGAGAAGGGGTTGTAGCGGTAACCAAGGCGCAACGAGGCAGTGTGGTGGGGGATGGCGTCATCATCGGCATCGTTGTCGGAGCGCTGGTAGGAATAGCTCAGGCCGTAATTGAGCGCCGTGGTGAACAGGTAACCGGTGAAGTTGACCTCAAAGCCGTCGCGGATGGCATCGGCGTTGGCGTAGACGTTATACACATCCTCACCCACGGTGACGCTCCCCACCACCTGCTTCATGTCGGTTAAGTCATACAAGAAGGCGGTGAACGTGGCCTGCAGGGCCGGGTGGATGCGGGCCACTAGACCGGCTTCATAGCGCATCTGCCGTTCCGAGTCCAGGCTTTGGCCGTCCTTGGTGAACAGGTAGTCGTCAGACCCCTGCTGCACGAAGCTCATCCGGAAGGACGCCTCCCACATGGGGTTGAAGCGGTAGGCGGTTCCCGCGGCCACGCTGTAGCTGGGCTCGGCCCAATCATCGTTGATGATGTCGCTGGGGGTGACCGAAGTGGGCGAGAACTTGTTGATGCCCTTGCTTATGTGCCGGAAGTCGGCCCGCAATCCGGCGTCCACGCTCCAGGCCTTGGTCAGGGAGTACTCGTCGTAGATGTAGCCGGAGTACAATTGCTCCTTGCGCTCAAAGCCCTCGTAATATAGCTGGCCATCGGGGCAGTCCCACCAAATGGCCTGGGCTCCCACCCGGAAGTTGTTCTTGCCCGATACGATGATGTGGCGCAGGTCGGCCTGGACCACGTTGTCCTCTTGGTCGTCCGAGGAGTAAGTGGAGTTGACCCAGGTGCGGTAGTTTATCGTAGTGTTGATGCGCCCGGTGTAAAGGCCCAGGGAGGTGCTCTGGCTCTTGTTCCACTGTTTGGCCAGGTTCAAGGTGGCCATGAGGGTATCCAGGGGGTCGTACTCCCACTTGGCTCCATAGGTCTTGCTGACCGCGGTGGAGCGCTGGATTTCCCGGCTGGCCCAGTCGTAGTAGAAGGAGGCGTCGGCGGTCAGGCCGTTTTTGTCGTAGCCGCCCTTGAGCAGGATGACGTCCGAGTCGCTGCCATTGTTCCAGTCGTCGCGGCCGTCGGTATGGTTCTTCTTATAGTTAAGAGAGTAGTAGGCGCTCTCGTTTTTGCCGCTGTTGTTCACATAGGCCTTGTAGCTGTCCAGGTTGCCGTAGCCCACCTTGAGCTCGCTCTGGTTGCTCTTGCTGGGCTTACGGGTCTTGATGATGATCACGCCTTGGATGGTCGCGCCGATGCCGCCCAGGGTGGTCAGCGGAGCCAGGGTGAGGGTGGTGGTGTCGCGCACTACCTGGATGGATTCGATGGTCTCCACCGGAAAGTCGGCCATCATGCGGCTGGACTGGGTCCAGGGGATGTAGGCGCCATCGATGATAAAGGCGTAGCTGGTGCCGCCGATGAAGTTGCCGCCGCCCCGGCCGCTGACGAAGTTCATGCCCTTGCGCCCCTGGAAGGACACCTGCACGCCGGGAGCATAGCCTAGCACGTCGAATATATCGCGCGGCTCCAGAGCCATGATCTGGTCATGGTCGATGGCCCAGATGGAGGCGGCGGAGCTGGCGGGCAGGTGATAGGGGCTGTTGGCCGGCTCCTCCACCCGAGTGGCGGAAACCTCCATGGGATCCATCTTCTCGGGGTTGGTTTTGTCGGCCTTGGGCTGGGCCTGGGCCTGATTTGGGTTTTCGGTTTGAGCCTGGGTCTGGGACCAGGCCATTGTGGCGGGCAGGCAACAGAGCAGTATCAGGACGATGCACAGGGACTTTCTCACTGCCTTTAACTCCTTAGGGTGCTTGTTCTAGTGATGTTCTGGTGCGGACGGAGCCAAAGCAGCCTGCCCCCCGCTGCCTTGCCAGCGCCAATTGTCCGAGGGCTTGGCAAAGGAGCGGTTAACTTCCTGGGCGGAAAATTCCATACCGTAAAAGCGGTGGTAAAACGCCTTGGCTTCTTCCATTACGTCATAGTCGCAGCGCCCGGGGTGCATGACTTGGGCCATGTACAACAAACCAAGAATCCAGCGCGGGCTGCCGAAATCCCATCCCGGAGCAGGATGGGCAAAGACTTGTTTCCGTCTCACCGCCTGGACATCCACCCCCAGCTCCCGGCACTCGGCCAGGAAGTCCCCTGGGCTGTTGGATAAAAAGGCGGAGATGAAGATGTACTCGGGGTTGAGTTGGTTGAGCTGCCCCACACTCAGGCTGCGACCCGGCCTGCCGCCGGGCGGCAGTTGCTTGTTCAGGCTCACGCCGCCGGCAAACTCACTTAGTTGGTTTTCCAAACGGCCGCCGCCCAGATAGAACAGCGGCTTGCCCATGGCGTAGTACACGCCGGGCCGGTGCTCCACACCTTCCAGGGCCTGGGCCAGGGCATCGAGCTTCTCCTCCAGGTAGCGGGCCAGCTCCTCGGCCTGGTCTTGGGCGTTGACCACCTGGCCAAAGCGGCGCACCGCGGCGATGTATTTGCGTGGATGCTGCACGTCGTGGTGCAGTTCATGCAGCCCGTCCTCCTGGCTGAGCAGATGCTCCCAGGCCCCCACGATGTCGCTTTGGCGGCGCACCCCCATAGCGATGAGCATGGCCTCCACCATCTCCAGGGCGCGGGTGAAGGGATAGCCGCCTTGAAAGGCGCCTTCCAGATGGCTGGCGGTCACCCTGGAGCCATTGATGTCCAAACCCCCGCCGCAAGAGGGGCAGCGCACCTCTTGGGCTTTGGCAGGTGGCTGGCCCAACAGCTTGGCTCCCATGGGGCCATAGAACTCCCTACGCAGGGCCGTTTGGCCGCAGGCGGGACACACGGTGTGCAGATAGGGGCTGCCTGGAGTGTTGAACAGGTACACGTGGCGCAGGATTCTGCGCAGCTCTTGGCAGAACCTCTCAGCTTGGCGCACGCTGGGCTCCATGCTCTGTTCAGCACCCTCAAAGGGAATGAAGCGCATGAGCTGCAAGGGCGTGGCCGGCGACAGGCAAGCCAAATGCCGCGCCAGGGCGCGCAGGTCTTTTTCATTGCCCTGGCTGTACATCACCGACAGCTCCAGATGCACCCTGGCCGCTAGAAGGCTTTCCAAGTTGCGCATCACCGGGCCCATGCCCGCCGTGGCTCCGCAGGCCCGGTAGGCGGCGTCGGAAAAGCCCTTGAGTCCCAGATTCACGAAGTCCAGCAAGGGCAACAGGCGATCCAGGCTCTGCTCGGTGAAATAGGCGTTGGTGGAGCATCCCACCATCAGGCCCTCTTGCTTGGCCAGGGCGGCCACCCGCAGAAAGCTGGGCAGCGAGGCAAGAGGATCGTTCATCAAAAAGGCGATGCCCATGCACCCCTGGGACAGGGCCTTGTCCACCACCTGTTTGGGGGTGAGGTGCAAAAGGGCCCGGCTGTCGCGGGGCATTTCACGCACGATCACTGTGGAGATGCAGCCGGGGCAGTCAAAATTGCAGCCGGTGGTGCTGATTTGTAAGAACTTGTGGCCAGGCCAGAAGTGCAACAGGGGCATGGTCTCAATGGAAATAGGGGCCGCGGCCAGATATCGGTCGGTCGATATCTCCACCACCTGGCCCTGGCGCAGGTGATATAGGCCGCAGGCTCCGCTCTTGTCTGGGGTCAGGCGGCAGGCGCGTTCGCAGATGGTGCAGCGCTGGGAGCTCAATCCTGTTTGCGGATGACTATCCATGTGCCCTCCTCAAGGTCTTGCCTGACCTCGTAGTCAGGGATGTCCGCGGCTTGAAGCCCATCCAAGAAGCGCTGGCGCATCTCAACTCCCATGTTGCGCTTGACCAGGTTGCGCCACTTGTCGCCATTTTCCCGGCCCTTTTCATCCAGCTTGCGCCCGATATCCTCCTTGATTTTGGCCGAGCCAAAGCCGCCGCCTATGTAGGTCATGCCGCCGGGAGCCAGCACCCGGTATACCTCGCTGAAAGCGGACTTGAGGTCCTCCCAGAAAAACACCGAGCCCCGGCTGACCGCCAGATTCACCGAGGCGTCGGGCAGGGGGATCTCCTCCACGTTGGCCAGGATACTTGTGCCGCTTTGCGCCAGGCCTGCCTCGGCCAGGTTGCTATTTACGATTTCCAGCATGTCGCTGGACTGATCCAAGAAGTGCACGTACAGATCGCTCTTGCGGGCCAGGGCCAGGCCCAGATAGCCGCCCCCGCAGCCCAGATCCAGGCAGGTGCCCTGGTTGATGCCGGTGTAGGCCAGAATCTGATCGGCGATCAGGGGATAGACAGGCCCGAAAACGGTGCGGGCCCGATGATCGAATTCCTTGGCATTGATCTTCATTCTCACCTCCTAGACGGCACGATGTTGCGGATCACTCGCGGCGAGATGGTCGCGGGCCCGGCCTCCCCAATCCTGTTTGCGGTTCGCTGTCCGGAACAAATTCCATATGAAGGAACGAACCCAATTACTGGTTCGGCATATATACACGCGTTATATTCTAAAAAATATAACGCGTCAAGAACAGCTTCAGGGTGGGGCGGGGTTCACTCCAGGCTGCCTGGCCAGCGTCAGGGCTGCCATGAGCTCCACACTCCGGCAGCACTGGGCCTTGGCCCGCGTTCAAGCGGATGGGTTTCGACCGGAATAAACCTTATGCCGTTGGTGTGGTGGAGTTTGAGGAAGGATTTCTGTCGTCAGCGTACCTATCGGGAATAAAGCAAGTCTCTTTTCAGGGCGCCTCTTTGGTGGCCACGCAACACAGCCAGACCTGCAATGCGTGCTTTCAGCCATCTCCTAAAACGGATGGCATAATGGGGCGCTTGTCAATTTTTCGATCAATTTCATGTAGAAAGGCTTTGCCTTTTAATACGGAATATAGGCCATACTAATAAATAATATTAAGATTCTTTTCTTTAAGCTATACAACAAACCATACCAGCAAATTAGAATATTTAGAACATCGCTTTAACCTAATTTAGAAATAAATATCATTGATCGCAAAAAATCAGCAGGTGCTTCAAGCGTGACACAGCGGCGTAATAAAAAAATTGCAGTGCCCTTGTCTACTGTAAAAATGTATACATTAACAACTAAATAAAATGAGAGTGAAAACCAGTTAAAAAAATTTAAATAAATTAGTTGTTTTGCACGAGCAGCCTACAATTAAAAATAGTGCCAATTTAATATATTATGAATATGAGAGCATTAATGGCCCGATAAAATCGCAATGTTTATGGGGCTTAACAGTGTTTTAGATAAAAATTAAATTGACCTTTGTCTCCCATAAGATTATAAAAAGAACAATTAATAAGTGAGGGGGATGCCTAACTAACCTACTATGAAAAACCGTTTAGCTGGGGGCCGGTCCGCAGTTTCACCCGGCAGCCTAACCGCTATAATCCCCATTAAAATCGATAAATATACGTCCGTGACATAATCGGAACTCGGCAATTGCCGGTCTGCTCCACCACCGTAAACGCTCTAGTTGAGGTACCGTTATGCCTGGTAAGAGCAGTCTGCTGCGAGTAGTATTCACTATTTGCTTTATAATTTGTCTTGCCCCTGCTTCCATGGCGGCAAACTATAATGTCTTTAACTCTAAAAACAGTGTGGTAGGCACGGATAGTGACGACACAGTCACTATTTATCCTCCTTTTGGAAAAGTTAAAAACCAGGTGCAGACTAAGGGTGGTGATGACGAGGTCACCAACTTAAATGAAGTTGGCACCTACATCGACGGCGGCGACGGAAGCGATACTATAACCAACGCCGGCAGCGTCGGCAGCTACATCACCGGCGGTGTCAATGGTAATGGCGCCACCAGCGGCGGCAACGAGATCACCAACGCCATAACCGGCAGCGTGGGTGGCGATGTGGTGGGCGTGGACAACCGAGGCAGCATCAGCAGCGGCGGGTCCAACGAGATCTCCAACTCCGGCGATATTGACGGCAACGTCTACGGCAGTAAAAACACCGGCTCAGGCGCCAGCGGTGGCTCCAACACCATCAACAACCAGTTGACCGGCAACGTGGGGCAAGGCATAACCGGGTCTCACAACCAGGGTGCCGTCAGCAACGGCGGCTCCAATGACATCTCCAACTCCGGGAGCGTGGACGCCAGTGTTTATGGCAGCCGCAACTCCGGCGACGGCGCCACGGGTAGCGACAATACCATCACCAACCACGCCACCGGCAGCGTGGGCGGCGACGTGGTGGGCTCGGATAACACCAAGGCCGGTAACGAGGGCGGCTCCAACGAGATCACCAACTACGGTGACGTAGACCGCGGCGTTTACGGCAGCCGCAACCTGGGTGAGGGCTCCAGCGGCGGCGGTAACACCATCACCAACGGGGATGTTCTGGGGCTGACGGGCAACGTCGACGGCACCATAACCGGTTCCCACAACCAAGGCGCCAACAGCAGCGGCGGCTCCAATGAGATAAACAACCACGGCGATGTGGGCAGCAGCGTTTACGGCAGCCGCAACTCCGGCGAAGGCGCTACAGGTGGGGAAAACACCATCA
>JAHLLJ010000106.1 GCA_020444205.1 Deltaproteobacteria bacterium
GAAGGTGTCCAAAAAGGCCCGGGTGCCCGCGATGAGGCACATGGACTCGTGGCTCAGGGTGTTGTAGGAGCCGTAGGCCTCGGCAAAGCGGTGCACAAAGGTGGACTGCATGTCCGAGCCGGCCATGAACATGAAGCCGCAGCGGGTGTACTGTTCACCGATGGCCTTGAACTTGGCGGCCATCAGATCCAGGGCCTGTTCCCAGGAGATACGCTTGAACTTGCCTTCACCGCGCTCGCCCACCCTGAGCAGGGGGTATTTAAGGCGGTCGGCGCCGTAGACCTGCTCCACCCCGGCGTTGCCCCTGGCGCAAAGCATGCCCCGGGACTTGAGGAACTTGGGGTTGGGGTCCAGTTTTTGGATAACCCCATCCTGCACCCTGGCTATGAGGCTGCATTTATTGAAGCACATGTCACAGACGCTGTATTTGCTCTCAAAGCCGGGCTTGATGCCACCGGCGGCCTGGGCAGGCCTGGGCCCGGTGACACCACCGCCCACGGCCGCCGCCGCACCGGCAGCGCCCGCCAACTTTAAAAAGCCCCGCCGGGATATGCCTCGGCTGCTTGTCTGGGCCATTTTCGACTCTCCGCTAGTAAAACCGCTGTAAGGCCGGGGTGCCGCGGCTAGGTGCCGCGGCACCGGGATTAGCTACTTGCACTTGGCCGGGGACGGAGAATCCTTGGCATGACCCCAGAGGTAGGCATAGATATCGGTGATGTCCTTTTCCTTGAGCTTGGCCCACTGGTCCGCGCAGGGCAGCTTGTCATGGGCCTCGAAGGTAGTTTTCCACTGAGCCTGGGTCTTGGAAATGGGGCTCAGCTCCTTGGCTTTGCCGTTTTCCACATGACACACGCGGCAGTTTTTGCGGTAGAGGTACTTGCCCTTGCGAGAGTTGCCCTTCCCGCCGGCAGCCAGGGCCACGCCCAGGCCGGCGCCGATGAAGCTCAGAACCAACATCACTACGATCAAACGCTTAAACATTACTTTGTCTCCTTAGCCCGCAGCCGGCCCCGTGGCCGGACGTTTTACAGATGTAAATTACGGTTGCTGTCCCTGACGGCTGGAATCGTCCTTGGGTCCGCTGATAAAGCAACAGGCGTGCCACGGGTGGCATTTATCGTATTTTAGTAGTTTTTTATGATAGTTATACTTATTGAGAGATAGGCGGAACTGTTAATGCAAGAGTACAATGTGTTAATTTTATTAACAGCTATTAATAGTTTGCGCTAACAGGGACGCGCGGAGGGGCCAAGCCGCTCACAGTTGGACCAATGGCTTTGCCGGTTAGGTGCTTAAAATTGTTTGAATATTTATTATTTCGCTTAAAATATCTGTTTTTGATATGTCTTGCCGATGACAGGATCAACAGGCAAATTGAACAGATTAACACCGGCAACCCCGGCAAGGCAGCGCTAGGGCCCAGGGCAAACCTCATGATATTTTTTGAAATAATTTAAGGTATATGGTGGCAAGGACCTGAGTCGTCTACCAACAGGGGCATGGCATAGTTGTTAACTGTTAATAGTCGGCTTACAGTGGCTCGGGTTGGGGGCCCGCGCAAAAGGAGGAGCCGGTAAGGGTGTAAAGTTCAATATCGCGGTCCAGACCCTTGGGCCGCACCAAAAAGCTGCGGCCCACCTGGATTTGATCGGGCAGAAGATCGTGGACCTCCTTGGAGATGACCACCTCGCCACCCTCGGCCTGAGACTGGATGCGCTGGGTAAGGTTCACCGGTCCGCCCACTATGCCGTACTTGGTGCGGGCCGGGGAGCCGATATTGCCCACCACCACCTCGCCGAAGTTGAGCCCGATGCCGGTCTCCAATTGAGGATAGCCCTTTTCCGCGGCCTCTTTGTTGAACTCCTCGGTGGCTTCCAGCACCTCCAGGGCGCAGCACACCGACAGGCGCACCGCCTCGGCCTCGCCCTCGTCCAGGCTGTCGAAAAAGGCCAGCACCGCGTCTCCCAGGAAATCCACGATAATGCCGCCGTGGCGCTGAATCACCTCGATAAGGCGCGACAGATAGCGGTTTATCACCACGATGGTTTCTTCGGGACTCAAGGTGTCGCACATGGCGGTGAAGCCGCGCACGTCGGTCATCATGATGGCCACCTTGCGCTTCTCCCCGCCCAACAGGGTGGCTTCGGGCCGGGACATGAGGCGCCGCGCCACCGCCGGGTCCACATAGCGGCCAAAGGTGTCGCGTATGTGCTCCTTCTCCTTCAGGCCCTGCACCATGGTGTTAAAGCTGTGAGCCAGGCGGAAAAACTCGTCGTTGCGGCGAGGCACGGGCACGTCCTGGTAGTGGCCCCGGGCCACCTGGCGGGCGGCCTGGCACACCTGGCGCACTGAGCCGGCCACCTGGCCGGTAACCGTGAAGATGAGTAAAAGGACCAGCCCAATGCAAACCAGGCCCGCGGCCGCATAGAACTTGAGGAAATGCTCCACCGGGGCCAGCACCGCGTCTCCCCGCGCGAAAAGCACCAGAGACCATGGAGCCCGGGCCAGACGGAAGAAGCCGGCCACTTCTTCGGCGGGATGGCCGGGGCCCAGTACGGTGCCCGAATGCTTGGCCAGCACCTCGGTGAGCACCTTCAGCTGAAAGACGTCTCCCGAGGACCCCAGGCGGCCCCCCAAGGGATGGGCCTCGGCCCCCTTGGCCAGAACTCTGCCAGTATCGTCCACCAGATACACGTCATCGCTCTGCCACCAATTAAGGGCCCTCAAGTCCTCCATCAGGTGGGCAAAGCGCATGACCACTTCCAGGCGGGCCACCGGCTTTTTGTCCTCGCCGCTGAGGTCGAAAATCATGGTAACGGTTTCAGCCCCGGCCTCGGCATCCAAACGGGGGCTGGTCACCTTGGCCATCTCCACCCTCTGGAAGCGCATCATACCCATGCCCCTTCCCTGGCCTGGTGCCAGAGAAGAGCCTGGTGAGAAACGCCGGCCTCTTCCCATGCCCGCGCCGGACATCATGCCACTGGCAGGGGGCGTGGCGGTTGACTCAAGCGGGTTGGCCAGGGTCAGTTTGGCCCGGGTCACTCCAGGGAGGCGCGAAATTTGCTGTTCCCACTCCTCTGTGGTGTAGGGGGCCAGACCGGCCATGCTATTGATGAGCTTGACCGCGTCCTCGGGCTGCTCCAGGCGCATGTCCACCGCGTGGGCCGCCCGGGCCAGACTCAGTTCGGCCGAGCCGCGCCACTGATCCAAAAGGCTGCCCCGAGCATAAAAAAAGCCCACCGCCCCCAGGCCCAGCAAAAGCAGGGCCACGGGCAAGAGCAACAGCACCATCAGGCGTTGGCGCAGGCTTTTAAGACCAAAAGGCAACTACATATCTCCTTGCCCCGCCGGAGGCGTTGGGGCTTTTGACGCCTATGCTAAGTATATACGAATCCCGAACGCCACCTGCAAGCAAGGGACGCAAAATATACAGGGCAAACCGGGGCTTAGGCTTAAAAAAGGAAGGCGCGGGCGACTCCGTGCTGATAATATATAAAGTACGTAACCGATTCTAGCGAGGGCAAAAATCCGCTTTTACGGGTCAGTGCCATCCACGGCCTTGGCCGCTTGTCCTTGGGGCAGGCGTGGCCCGTTGGCGCGGCTGAAGACTCCTCTTCGAAGCAACACTCAAACGGCCACCAGGAAGGTTTTTCAATACGGCCCCCTGGAGACTCTGCCCCATGCCCAAAGAAAAAAACCTAGAGTTAAAGACCCGCACCCGCCCCGTGGCCCGGGCCACTTTTCTGCTCTATGCCGCCCTTATCGCGGCCGCCTTGCTCATCGGATACGTCAGCTACCAATACTCCTTCAACATGATGGAGAGGAGCTACCAGACCTTTTATCTGAACAAAGCCCAGATGATCGTGCACGCGGCGAGCGCCCTTAAAGGCGCTTCGGACCGTGAGTTCCTGGATGCTCTAAACCAGTATTGGCAAGGAGCGGCCAACAAACCCGCCGACGAGTACATCTGCGTGGTGAACCAAAAGGGCGATCTGCTTTTGCACACCGCCCGCCCCGGCTCGGTGGGCCAATACGCGGGCGACAACCCCATCTTGGACGGCTCGGCCTCGGACCCCAAAAAGCTCTGCGATTTGGTGGTGGCCCAATCCAACTACGCGGGAAAGTACATCTCCAGCGAAGGCAAGGATCAGATCGCGGCATTCTTCGCCATTCCCGGGCGTAAGTGGATGCTGGGGGTGCACCGCTCCCGCTCGGCCCTATACGCGGAGATCGAGGACGGCTTCCGTCCCCTGCTGGTGGGCTTTCTGTCGGTATGCGGCATCCTCATGCCGGTGTTTCTCTTCCTGCTGTTTCGCACCTACAGCGGGGCTCAGCGCAAGCAGTTGGGCTATGAGCATGCCCTGCGCGAGAGCGAGCAGCGCTACCAGTCCCTGGTGGACACCATGCCCCAAGGCCTGTGCCGCACCGACCGCGAGGGCAAGCTGACCTTTGCCAACCGCTCCCTACTGGCCGACCTGGGCAGGACCCTAGCCAGTTGCCAGGGCAAAACCCTGGATCAACTCTACCCAAAGGAAGTGGCTGGGAAGCTGGTGGCCGACGAGTTGCAGGTGATGCGCAGCGGCCGCACTTTGGATGTGGTCTACGAGCACAAGGACTCCGAGGGCGCCGACCGCTACATAGAGTCGTTGCGCCATCCGGTGCGTGACGCCGGGGGAGCCATCGTGGGGGTGCAGAGCATCTTCTGGGACGTGACCGACCGCAAGCTGGCCGAGGAAAACCTCAAATGCACCAAGGCCCAGTTGGAGACCGTGCTGCAATCAGTGCCCTCGGGCATCTTCGCGGTGGATCAGGACTGCCGCTTCACCATCGTCAATCAGCAGGCGGAAAAACTTATGGGCTTCAACGCGTCCGAGGCCCTGGGTCAGCCGGCCAGCAAATTCGTGCCCGACACCAGGCTCCACCGGGTGCTGGAAAGCGGCAAGCTGGAAATGGGCAAGCCTTTCACCCACAACGAGCGAACCTTCCTGGTCAGCCGCAGCCCCATCATGAAGCAGAACAACATAATCGGCGCGGTGTCGGTGTTCCAGGACGAATCAGAGCTGGAAGCGGTGCAACGGCAGGTGGAAGAGCTGAGGCGGCTCAATGATGAGCTGTCCTCGCTCATTGAAAACTCCCACGACGGCATTTTGATCACCGACAACGACCAAGTGCTCACCGTGAACCCCAGCTTTGGGCGCATCACCGGCATAGCCCCCTCCTCCTTGGAGGGCCAGGCCATAAGCGGCCTGGACTCGGAGCGCCACGTGTGCATGGCCGTGGTGCAGGCGGTATTCCGTCATGTCAAAAGCCACCACTCTTCGGTGACCATGCGCCGCAAGATCAAAAGCGGCAACGAGATATTCGTCACTGGTAACCCGGTCCTGGACAAATACGGTCAGGTTGTGCGGGTGGTGATGAACGTGCGCGACGTAACCGAGCTGCATTCCCTGGGTGAGCGCATCAAGATGATCTCCATGGCCTGCCTTGACGAAGACCAGGCCGCCAGCCCAGAGGCGACCTACGGCATCGTGGCCGAGAGCCCGGCCACCCGCAACCTGCTGGAGTTGGCGGTGCGCGTGGCCCAGGTGGATTCCACGGTTCTGCTCAGCGGCGAAAGCGGCGCGGGCAAGGACGTGTTGGCCAAGCTTATCCACAACCTGAGCAAGCGCCACGAGCAACCTTTTGTTTCCTTGAACTGCGGAGCCATCCCCGAGCACTTGCTGGAAAGCGAGCTGTTTGGTTATGAAAAGGGCGCTTTTTCCGGGGCGGACCGCTACGGCAAGCCGGGCCTGTTGGAAGAGGCCGCCGGGGGCACCGTGTTCCTGGACGAGGTGGGCGAGCTGCCCCTAAACCTGCAGGTGAAGCTTTTGAAAGTCTTGCAGGAGCAGCGCTGCCGCCGCCTGGGCAGTGTGAAGACGGTGGATCTGGACATCCGCATCCTTGCGGCCACCAACCGCGACCTCAAGCAGATGGTGGCCGAAGGCACCTTCCGCGAGGACCTTTTCTACCGCCTGTACGTGGTGCCCATCGAGGTGCCGCCTCTGCGCGAACGCCGCGAGGACATCCTGCCCCTGGCCCTGCGCTTCCTCAAGACCTACAACAAGAAGTATGAGGTGAGCCGGACCCTGGGCCACGAGCTCTTACGGGTGCTGGAGACCTATCAGTGGCCGGGCAACGTGCGGGAGCTGCAAAACGTAATCGAGCGTTTGGTGGTCACCGCCGACGCCGACGTGCTGGAGCCCCGCCATCTGCCCCGCAACATGAACCAAGGCTCAGAGGAAACCCCCACACCGGCGGTGTGGGTTACCGAGGGAATGAAGCTGCGCGAGGCCCGCGACGAATTGGAAAAGCAGCTCATCCAAAGGGCCCTGGCTAAAACCAAGAACACCCGCGAGGCGGCCAAGCTGCTGGGGGTTACCCACTCCACCGTGGTGCGCAAGGCTCAGAAGTATGATTTGCCCATCAACGGCAGCACCACCCTGCATTAAGTCGGCATAGCCATACGGCGGTGTAGGTTGTTGCCGTTTCGGCGCTTAACAAGCAAAACCTTATTTTTTCGGGATGCGGTTTACCCTAAACCCGGCACAGCCAGGCGCCGGCAGACAAGGCGCCCGGCGAGTATGGGCCGCAGGCGTAGCAAGCCTACGCCGAGGACCGAGCGCAGCCGGCAACGCAGTATGCCGGTGGCTGGCGAAGCCGGTAGCTGAACAGCCTAGGCCCTCCACCATAAGGCTACGGCGGTAACCAACAGCATGATGAACACCACGTAGCGGTAGAGCTGGTTGGAGGCCTTGGCAAAGGCCCAAAAGCCCAGGGCCGACCCAACGGCCACTGCCGGGCTGTAGACTAAGGTGCCTTTGAACATCTCCCAGGAAAACATCCCCCCTATCCCGTACACCACGGTCATGAGAATGAACTGAGCGCTGAAAAAGGTGGCCAAAAAGCTCTTGGCCTCCCTGGGATCGTCGGTAACCGACATGATGTAAAGGGCCGCCTGGGGCCCGCCGATGGTGTAGGCGCCTAAAAAGGAGCCGCTGAGAAAACCGCAGAAACGGCCCCACCAGGGGCTCTTGGCGTAGCGCGCGGCCAGGGTCCGGCCCGCGGGCAGGGCGTTGAACACCACCACCACGGCAATGAACCCGGCCAAAGCCCTCTTTAGGGCCACGTCGGGCAGGCCGTAGAGCATGAAGGTGCCCACGGTGAGGCCTACGGCCGAGCCCAGCACCAGAGGGCGTGTAAGGTCCCAGGAAAAGTAACGGCGGTAATGCCAGGCTTGGTACAGGAACAGGGCCATGCAATAGGGGAACTGCAGGGCCACCGCGTCCTTGATGGGCAAAAGCAGGGCCAAAAGCGGCACCGAAACCATGGCAAAGCCAAAGCCCGCGAAGCTCATGGTAAAGCCGCTGACCAAAAATATCAGGCCCAGAGCCAGTTGCTCAGACATTGCTTTGGCTTTTCTCCGGCTGGCTCCGGGCTTGGGGGTACAGGCTGATATCAACCGTATCGCCGGGAGGGATCAGGGCCAAACCAGGGCCGGGCTGCCCGGCCAACAGGCGGCGCAGCCAGTCCCGATGGCCACGCTGTTGTTGATAATCCAGCCCGAACAACCGGGCCATTTCCCGGGCGTAGCGCCGGTGGCGGGGTAGAAGCCCCACCCCGGTATCCACCAGAGTGACCTGATGATACCCCGAGAGCATCTGCCGGCCCACCCACAAGGCATCCTCATGCCCGAAACGTTTCTTGGTGACAAAGTACTCGCTGTAGGGGGTCTGGCCGTGGTCGATCCAGCCGGGAGTGAGGTAGAAGATGCCGCCGCATCCCACGCAAGGATTTGCCTTGGCGTTTCCCAAAAGAAGAGGCACGCAGTCGTGGACTAGCGGCAGCACCAGAGAAACCCTGGAGGATTTGACTCCCTGCATGCCGCCGCCGCAAAAGCCGTAGCCCAGGATCACCCGGTCCACAGATGAATCGGCCTCCAACTCAGCCAGGGCCTTGCCCAGCTCCAGGCGAAGCTGGTCGGGGTAGCGGTGCAGACCCTGGTCTAAATAAAGGGCCTGTTCATCGCTCACCCCCAGGCTGGTAAGCTCCGGCTGAAAGACCCGGCAGGCCAGAACCCTGGTCCCGCCCGGTTCACGGCCGGAAGCCACCGGGCTCACCCCCCCAGGCCTCGCAGCACGAACAAAGCCATGCTCAGGCCCATGAAGGCGTAAGATGCCCCGGAAAGCCGGCCGGCCCAAGTTGGCCCAAGCCAGCCCCCTCCTTTGCCAAGTATTGCTCCAAGGGCCATCAGGCCTCCGACAGCGGCCAACACCCAGGTCAGGGTGGGCAGGTAAGCGGGCATGGCATGCCTCCTTCTAAGCCTCGGTGCGGCAGGTGCCCAAGAGGTCGCCGGCGCTGTCGAGCTTGCCGAAGATCTTGGTCGCCTCCTCGTAGAGCGACTCCATGACCTCGCTTTTGATCTGGCGGTAGCGCTCGGTGGCCAACACCTTATAGTCACGGGGACGGGGCAAATCCACCTCCACCGTGGTCTTGATGGTGCCCGGCAGGTTGGTCATCACCAGGATGCGGTCGCCCAGGAACAGGGCCTCTTCGATCTCCGAGGTGATAAACAGCATGGTCAGGCCGGTATCGCGGTACAGGGCGAGCAGATACTCTTGCATCAGCTCGCGGGTCATCACGTCCAATCCGCGGAAGGGCTCGTCCAGGATCATCACCTGGGGGTCCATTACCAAGGCGCGGCACAGCTCGGCCCGGCGCTGCATGCCGCCGGAGAGCTGGGCCGGGTACTTGTCACGGAACTCCTTGAGCCCCACCTTTTCCAAAAGGCCCATGGCCTTGTCCTCGGCCTCGCTCTTGCTCATGCCCCCCAGCATGGTGGGTCCGAAGGTGGCGTTTTTCATCACCGTCATCCAGGGCCATAGGGCGGTCTCCTGAAAGACCATGATGCGGTCGCGGCCCGGGCCGGTAACCGGTTTGCCGTCGATTAAGACCTTGCCGCTGTCGGCATGGTCGTATCCCGCCGCGATGTTGGCCAGGGTGGACTTGCCGCAGCCGCTGGGGCCCACCAGCACGGTGAGGCTGCCCCGGGGCACGGTAAATGAGCAGTTCTTCAAGGCGTGGCAGGCGGGAGCCCCGGGAATGCGGAACACCCGGGTCACGTCCTCAAGGATCAGCTCGCCCTTTTGCCGGTTTTGCTTGTTCTTTTTGCCGTTGTTGGCCATGTTCGCTCTCCGGAGCTGTCTAGAAAACCTTCTTCCAGGGCATGAGCCAGTCGCCGATCATCTTGACCGCCATGCTGCTTACGTACCCCGCCACGCCGATGCTGATCATGCCCACGATAATGCCCGGCGTGTGCCCGGCCAGATAGGCCTCCCAGGTAAGGCGGCCCAGGCCGGTGTTGCCCGCGATCATCTCGGCGGCGATCACCACGTTCCAGGTAATGCCGATGCCCACCATCATGCCGGTGACGATGCTGGGGATGGTGGCGGGCAGCACGATGCGCCAGAACACCTGGCGGGGCGAGGCCCCAAAGGACACCGCTGCGTCAACCAGCTGACGGGGTATGGCGCTTACTCCGCCCAGCACGTTGACCACGATGGTGAAGAAGGCCCCGATAAAGGTGATGAAGGCGATGGAGCTTTCATTGGTGGGCCAGAAAAGGATGGACACCGGTACCCAGGCCAGGGGCGGAATGGGCCGCATCAGCTCGAACAAGGGATAAGTGAAATCCTTGAAGTTGCGGTTCCAGCCCATGCCCAAGCCCAGGGGAATGCCTAAAATCTGCGCGGCGATAAAGCCGTAGGCCACCCTGAGGGTGGAGTCCAGCCAGCTCTGCCAATACTTGCCGGTGCCCATGAACTCCCAAAAGGCCTCAGCCACGGTAACCGGGGTGGGTATGGCGTGCATAAAGGGCAAAAGGCCCATGGAGCCCGCCTGCCACAAGACGAAAAAGCCTATTACCGCCAAGGCGCCCCGGGTGAAGTGTTTGCTCGCTACGAATTTGCGCATCTTATAGCCAAAGGATGCGCCGTTCATGGTTGCTGCTCTAGCCATGCTTGGCTCCCTCTCCCGGTGAGCCCGCATATCTCATGTGGGCCGTGTGCCCGACTGCGCCAGCCTCCGGCATACGGTGTTGCTGGCTGCGCTCGAGCCTCGACGTAGCCCGGGCTACGCCTACGGTCCTCGCTTGCCAGACGCCTTGTCTGATGGCGGCTGGCTGTGCCGGGCCTGGATACCAGCTGTAACTTGATGCCGCGGGTGTTTGGTTTTTCATACTGGCCCCATGAATACGGGTTCGTTGTTTGATCTCCACCCAACCCTCATGAGATATGCGGGCTAGGCCATTTCGCGTTCGCCGGCCTCAAAGGCCTTGACCGCTTCTTCGTGCACCGCCTCCACCAGCTGGGCCTTCATGGCCAAAAACTCCTCCGAGGCCAGCATGGAATATTGCCGGGGGCGGGGCAGGTTGACCTGCAGGGTCTTTTTTATGTAGCCGGGCCGGGTGGTCATCACCAACACTTTGTCGGCCAGGAAAATGGCCTCTTCCAGGTCGTGGGTGATAAAAAAGATAGTCTTGCCGGTGGCATCGTAAAGCTCCAGCAGGTACTGGTGGCTGGCGCTTTTGGTCACGGTGTCCATGGCCCGGAAGGGCTCGTCCAACAGGAGCACCTTGGGATTATTGATCAATGCGCGGATGATCTCCACCCGCCGTTGCATGCCCGAGGAAAGCTGGCCGGGGTAGGAGGTCTCGATGTCGTTGAGCCCCACCCTGGAGAGCATCTCCTGGGCCCGCCGGTTGGCCTGCTCTTCGGTCATGTCTCCCTGCACCACCGGGCCGTAGGTGACGTTTTCCAGAACCGTCTTCCAGGGGAACAAGGCCCCGTGTTGGAAAACCACCACCCGGTCGGGGCCGGGGCTGGGGTCCTTGTCCACCGTGGCCAGGGGCTCCCCGTCCAGCAGTATCTCCCCGGAGGTGAGGCCGTCGAAGCCGGCGATGGTGTTTAGCAGAGTTGATTTGCCACAGCCGCTGGGGCCCACGATGGCCACGAACTCGCCCGCGGCGATCTCCAAGGAGCAATCCTGGAGGGCCACCACGTGCACGCCCTCAGGGTCGTATATCTTGCCCACCTTGCGGATGGACATGGCCCCTTCGCTGGCCCGGCAAACCGGGGGCGGGGTGGGCGTATCAGCCGAATTTATATGTGTTTGTTCCATGTTCCTACCCCCCGACTATGAGCCGTAGAGTTCGCGCTCGCGCCAGGCCATGAGCTTGCGGCCCACGCTGCGCACCGCCGCGCTGGAGATCCATCCAATAACTCCCAGGGTGACCATGCCGATGACGATCACCGGGTATTGGATGAGCGAATAGCTGTCCCAGATCAAAAAGCCCAGGCCATACTGGGCGGCGATCATCTCGCCGGCCACCAGGGAGAACCAGGCGGCTCCCATGGATATCTGCAGGCCGGTGAAGATGAAGGGCATGGCCCCGGGCAGCACCACGTCGAAAAGCAGGCGCTTTTTGTCTGCCCCCAGGCAGCGCGCCGCCCTGAAGTAGTTCTCGTCAATGGACTCCACCCCCAGCAGGGTGTTGAGCGCGGTGACGAAAAAGGCCACCAGGAAGGTGACAAAGATAACCGCCGGCTCGTCCCCGGGCAGGATGAGTATGGCCAACGGAACCCAGGCCAGGGGCGGGATGGGCCGTATCAGCTCCACCAAGGGGAAGGAGTAGTCGTAGAACTTGCGGCTCCAACCCATCAAAAGGCCCATGGGCACCCCCAAAAGGGTGGCCAGCACAAAGGCGGTGGTGGCCCGGTAGGTGCTGTAGATGATGTGGGTGTAATAGTCCTGAGTGTAGATGGAGATGCCGTAGTCCGGGTCCGGGCTGAGCCACTCCAAAAGACATTCCCAGGGCCCGGGCAGGCGGCTGAACCAGGGCAAACTGAAGGTCTTCACCGTCAGCTCCCAGGCCAACACAAAGGCTACAAAGCCGCCCATTTGCAACAAGAAACTCTTGCTGGTCAGGGTCTTGCGGATCTGGTGGCCCCAGGAAATCTCGTAAAGGTGGGCTTTCTTCTTTTGCTGCCATGCGCCCACCGCCACTACGGCGATCAGCAAAAGTCCCAAAACGATATATGGGTTCATGACTCTGTCATCCCATCTTCAGGTGCAATAGCAGGATGCCTTGTTTGGTCCCCTCCCCGCCCGGGGGGCCGGACGGGAAGGGGGCTTGGCCGCTTACAGGGCGCATCGCGCACCCGCGCCTTTACTCCTCGGTATAGGCACTGGCCGGCAGGCCCTTGATGACCGCCACCGGAGCCTTCACACCCATTTCCTTCATGGCCTCGGTAACCGGGCCCTCGTTGATGGCGCCCTTGGGGATGTCCCCGGACTTGAGCACCTTGATGCTGTGCAGGAACTCATAGCCCTTCTTCATCAGGTCCAGGACCTGGGGAGAGAAGACCATCTCGCCCACGTAGACCACGTCGTCGCCGCCCACGGACTTGGGATGCTTCTCATACAGGGCCTTCCACAGAATCTTGGGGGTGTAACCCTGGGTCTCTTTCATGACCATCTTGGCCACGGCCATGGGGTCCTTTTCCATGATCTGCAGGGCCTCGATCTCAGCCTTGATCCAGCCCTTGGCCGCCTCGGGATGGTTCTCGATGAAGTCCTGGCGCATCAGGGTGAAGTTGGCGTCCAACTCGTTGTAAGGGGAACCGGTAGCCGCGTACTTGGCAAAGCCCTGCTCCACCACCTTGCGGGCGTGGGGCTCCCACATGGCCGCCGCGTCCAGCTTGCCGGCCTCAAAGGAGCTGGCGATGACCTCGATGGTCATGTA
>JAHLLJ010000107.1 GCA_020444205.1 Deltaproteobacteria bacterium
TAGTCGCCCTGCATCACCTTGCAGTCGAGCATCACCCCCTGGGCCGGGATGTCCTCGACCTCCACGATCTCCTCAATGGCTATGGCGTCGCCCTTTTGAAAGGGTTCGCCGTCCAAGGGAAACTTGGCGAACTCGGCGGCGCAGATGTCGCCGACTTCCTCCACCGAATTTGCCTTGAGCAAATAGCTGAAGTAGCAGGAGCGGTCCTCGCCCTCCTCGCTGGGTTTCATCTCAGCATAGCAATAAGCCATGAACAATTTGCCGGGGCTTTGATTTGCAGACGCCATGTGGCACCGCCTTTTTGCTATAAGGTGTTAAGGGCCCTTCGGCCGTTTGATTTGGCCGGTACTATATACCCTGGGGCCTTGAGCGCAATACATGCAAGGCCTTTAAAGATGTCAAGAAAGTGAAAACATGCTGAGCTGGCAAGAGTTGAAGAACCGCCCGGATATCGTGGGCAAGATCGACTGGGAGATCACCCCGGCCCAGGCCTTTGAGGCCTATCAGATAAAGTCCACCACCCCCCGGCGGGGCCTGGAAAAGGTCTACTACTTTTACCTGTCCACCTGGCGGGGGGAGAACAAAGTGCTTCTGGTGCAGCGCACCTATGTGGACAGCCAAGAGGTGGCCCAAGCGCCTGCCCCGGCGGATCTGGTGGAGGCGGCGGCCCAGGAGGGTGAGGGCCAAGACATGCCCCGGGGCCAGCTGGCCCTTAGCCCCGCACTGAGGCAATGGCTGCGCGCGGAGTTGGGCCTGGAAAAGGGCTAGCGCCCCTGGCAGGGGGCGATCCAGGCGCAGTCGTCCTGGCGGCAGTCGTGTATCTGCCCGTAGCAGGGCTGGTTGCCTTCAGCCACCTGCACCGCGCGGATCAACTCATCCTGGGGTAGCTTGGCGTAGTTCTTGACTTTCAGCTTGCGGGCGCATTCATAAAGCTGCACCACGCGGCTGAGCTCGGCCTTGTTGAGTTTGCTGTACCTGGGTATTTTCAGCTTACGGGCGGTTTGTTTAAGCTCTTTGACCGTGGGCATGATCTGTCTCCCTTGTGATGCGTAGATCGCTTCACGGATCTTTTATCCTCAAAGTATCCGACCATATTCGCCCACTGGCAAGGGTCAATTATGTAGATTGAGCGGGCTGCCTATTCGCAGCCCGAGGCCCCGCAAAAGGAGCAGGCCAGGCAGCCGCCGTCGGTCTTGAGCAGGCCGCCGCAGCGGGGGCAGTGGCCTGAGCGGTGCACCACCGGAGGGGCTTCGCGGCCCGGCAAGGGCAGCAGCTCCAGCACTTGGCGGCCCCGGCAGCCGGAGCGGAACACAGTGACCCCTTTGAGCCCCAGGGCGTGGGCCTGGGTGAACACCCTGCGCACCTGGTCCGGCCCTGCCTCGGCGGGAAGGTTCACCGTCTTGCTCACCCCGTTGTCGGTAGAGGCCTGGAAAGCAGCCTGCATGGCCAAGTGGCCGTCCGGCGATATTTCGTGGGCCGTGGCGAACACCTCGGCCACCTCCGGAGGCAGACCCTCCACCGCCCCGGCGGTGCCCGTGGCGGCCAGGGCTTGGCGGTTGGCCGGGGTGTCCAGGCCCAGCTCAGCCAGGCGAGCCAAAAACAGGGGGCTGTACTCCACCAGGTCTTGCTCCTCCAGCACCCGCCGGGTGTAGGCCAGGGCGAAGTAGGGCTCTATGCCCGAGGAGCAGCCCATGAGCAAAGACAGGGTGCCGGTGGGGGCCACGGTGGTCACGGTGGCGTTGCGCATCTGGGGCCAGTCTTGGGACAGTTTGCCGGCACCAAAGGCGGGAAAGCTGCCCCGCTCCCGGCCCAGATCAGCCGAGGCCCGGCGGGCGGCGGCCTGGATGCGGGCCATGATCTCCCCGCCCAGGGCCACGGCCTGGGGCGAGGCGTAGGCCAGGCCCATTTCGGCCAAAAGATCGGCCAGGCCCATGACCCCCAGGCCCACCTTGCGGGTGAGCCCAGAGGCTTGGGCCACCTGGGGCAAGGGGTGGCGGGTGATGTTGATCACATCGTCCAGAAAGCGCACCCCTAAAATGGCCGCTTCTTCCAGGGCCGCGAAGTCCACCTCGTCGCCGCGCAAAAAGCGGGGCAGCACCAGCGAGCCCAAATTGCAGGACTCGTAGGGCAACAGCGGTTGCTCGCCGCAGGGGTTGGTGGCCTCCAGAGGGCCCAGCCGCGGGGTGGGGTTGGCCTGGTTTATGGCCTCGTAAAAGGCCAGGCCCGGCTCGCCGCTCAGATGGGCCGCCTCGACTATCTCATCCAGCAACCTGGCCGCCGATACGGTGCGCATCACCGACCCGTCGCGGGGATTGACCAAGTCCCAAGGCTCTCCGGCCATGGCCGCGGCCATGAAGGCGTCACTGACCATCACCGAGATGTTGAAGTTCTCCAGCCTGCCGGGGCGGCGTTTGGCCGCGATAAAGGCCTCTATGTCCGGGTGGCTTATTGAGAGCAAACCCATGTTGGCCCCCCGGCGGGTGCCTCCCTGCTTCACCGCCTCGGTGGCCATGTCGAACACCTGCATGAAGCTCACCGGCCCCGAGCTCACCCCCTGGGTGGAGGCCACCACATCGCCCGCCGGCCTGAGGTGGGAGAAGCTGAACCCAGTGCCCCCGCCGGACTTGTGGATGATCGCGGTCTGCTTCACCGCGTCGAAGATGCTCTCCAGGCTGTCCTCCACCGGGATGACAAAGCAGGCGCTAAGCTGGCCCAGCTCGCGGCCCGCGTTCATCAGGGTGGGGCTGTTGGGCAGGAAAAGGCCGTCGCTCATCAAGCGCAGGAAGGCCCGCTCCATGGAGCGCACCGCCTCCGACCCGCCCCAGGGCTCCTCGCCCAGGGCAACGGCCCCGGCCACCCGGGCCAGCATCTGCTCCGGGGTCTCCACGGCCCGGCCATCAGCATCCCGCGCCAAATAGCGGCGCTGCAAAACCGGCAGGGCGCCCGGCCCGAAAGGAAATGTTCGCTCGCTCATGCCTCTACCATAGCGCCAGAACGGGGGGATAATGCAATAGGCTGTTGTTGCCCCCCGGTGCCTCCAGGCCTCATGATGGGGATAACGTCTGGAGGTTTTTATGATTGCCTTGTTGTACTTGGCCGTGTTCATCGGCGGGGCCTGGCTGAGCATGAGCCTGGCCGCCAGCCCCCTTAGCTTTGATACCGGGGTGAACATCCTGGTCAAATGGCTGCTGGTGGCCTTTCCCGGCCTGGGAGGCCTTTTGGGGGCCTATGCCCACACCGCGCGTGCCGACAAGACCGCCGCCTTCATCGGCTGGCAAGCGGGAAGCCCCTTTCAATTCGAGGTGGCCATGGCCAACCTGGCCATGGGGGTGGCCGGGATCATGTGCCTGTGGATGAGCCATGGCTTCCAAGCGGCCACCGGGGTGATCTTCAGCATATTCGCCCTGGGCGCGGCGCGGGGGCATTTGGACCAGCAAAAGAAGACCGACAACAAATCTCCGGGCAACTCGGGCATCTTCCTGTGGCTCAACGACATCATCGCCCCGGCGGCGATTCTGGTGCTGTTGGGCATCCGGGGGATCTTTGGCTCCTAGCCGGCTGCGCCCAACGCCCCAGGGCTGGGTTGCCGGCGTTGGCAGGCAGGGCAAGGCGCCAGTAGCGGACAGGTTTGGATTAGAGGGACACACCTCCTGGCGGGCAGAGATTGCTTCGTCGCGGCAAGAGCCGCTCCTCGCAACGGCAAGGGAATTGTTGGGTTTCGGTCTAAGAAGCTCTCTACGCCAACCTACACCAAACCTGGATCTGTGCTGAACCCATCGCAGGGGTATCGCAGCACAGCCAGACGGCGGCAGGCAAGGCGCCCAAAGAGAAAGCCGGGAGTTAACCCAAACTAAGTCAACGATTATCCCTGCCCTCCTCCGGCACAGCCAGGGAGGGCCAGACAAGGCGGCGGCAAGCGCAGACCGCGAGCGTAATCCACGCCACGTCCATGAATTACCCCTGCCCTCACCCGGCCCAACCAGGCGGAGGCAGGCAAGGCGCCAGTGAGCGAAAGGCGCAGATGTAGTAAAGCTACATCGAGCCTTGAGCGATACTGGCAACGCCGCATCCCGCCGTCTGGTTGTGCCGCAAAAATTAAAAGGGGCTCCGGTCGGAGCCCCCTACCTTGGCCGCCGGCCTGGCTTCAGCTTGCCAGGTTTCGGGCCGCGAAGTCCCAATTGATCAGGTGGTCCATGACCCCCTTCAAGTAGTCCCCCCGGCGGTTTTGATAATCCAAATAATAGGCGTGCTCCCACACGTCGATGGTCAGCAAGGGCTTCATGCCGTCGACTATGGGGTTGAGCGCATTGGCGCTGCTGGCCACCAACAGCTTGCCGTCCTTGATACACAGCCATCCCCAGCCCGAGCCGAAGCGCTTGGCCGAGGCGTTGAGCAGGTGTTCCTTGCAGGCGTCCACCGAGCCGAACACGGTGGCCATGGCCGCGGCCAGATCGCCGCTGGGCCGGCCTCCCCCGCCCGGCTTGAGGCTGTTCCAATAAAAGGTGTGGTTCCATACCTGGGCCGCATTGTTGAACAGGTAATCGTCCTTGTTGTAGGAGCCCTTGATGATCTCCTCCAGGCTTTTGCTCGCCCAGGGGGTTCCCTTGATGGCCGCGTTGAGCTTGCGCACGTATCCGGCGTGGTGTTTACCGTAGTGGAAGCTGATAGTACGGGCGCTGATATAGGGCTCCAGGGCGTTCTCGGCCCAGGGCAAGGGAGGCAGCTTAAAGGGCTCGGCCCGGGCCACTCCGGGCAGGCCCGCCCCCAGGCCCACGGCGGCGGCCCCCAGGGCGGCGGTTTTGATGAAGCTGCGGCGGTCCATGCCTTTGGCGGGCTTGGTTTGCATACGGGTCCTCCAAAAATTTGCGCGGCCCCGGGCGGGGCCGGATAATCCCCTCTCTTTTCAGCTTAAGGCCGTAGGGAGTCTGACTACAAATTGTTTTTCTGGGACATGAAGATCAAGAAGATCGGGCGGCTTCAAGCAAAGGATCGGCTTTGCAACACAGTTTTAAATAAAAATGCTGGATTTCGCTTTGCCCAACCCACAACAAACGACTAATGCCAACACGAAAGCACATTGATAGCGCAGAGATTGCTTCGCCGCTGTGCGGCTAGCAACGACATGGCTTGTTTTGTTAACGAGCGGAAGCGGTGGGGTCCGGGTTTCCCCCAACCTTTCCTCTGGCGAAGCCGAATTATTTGGAGCGGGGCCTGCCCAGGCGTTGGGTGGTAGGCGGAGAGGGCAGCCGCGCCGAGCCGGAATGGGTAAGGGCGTGCCACAAGTTGGGCCTGAGCTTTTTGTTCTCGCGGTGCAGCTGGTTCAACAGCTCGCGAATCCGGCCCCGGCGGCTGTTCCCGGCGCTGGGGCAGCAGGGCGGCTGCACCGGCAGATCCTTTGCCGCGCAAAAGCGGCGGGTGATGTCCGCGCTCATCAGGCTGAGCGGCCGGATGAGCACCAGGTCGCCGTGGAACAGGGGCTGCACCGGCAGCATGGTGGAGATGCTGCCCGAGTAGAACATGTTCATCAGGGTGGTCTCGAAAATGTCGTCCTGGTGATGAGCCAGGGCCAGCTTGCGGCAATCCGCCTCGCCGGCGGCCTTGAATAGCTCCTGACGGCGCTTGAGGGCGCAGAAAAAGCAGGGGCTTTTTTCGCGGTTCTCCGGGGTGTGGGCCCGGGGTCCGTAGTCGGTGGCGATGAGGCGGAACTCCACCCCCAAGCCCTCGCAAAACTCACTCAGGGCCTGATGGTCCGTGGCTCCGAAGCCCATCTCCACGTGATAGGCGATGAGATGATAGTCGATGGGCACCCTACGGAGGCGCTCGGCCAACAGCCAGGTAAGGCACAGGCTGTCCTTGCCTCCGGACAGCCCGATGGCCACCCGGTCGCGGTCGTGGATCATGGACCAGCCGTGCACCGCCTTGCCGCACAGGCTAATGGCTTGACGTTCTACATAGGCCATGGGGTTGACCCGCATACGTCATTAGGGTTGGGCGACATTCAACTACTGACCTACATTCATGGGGACGTCATGCAAAAAACTACTTGCGCCCAGCACCGGCACAGCCAGGGAGTGTCAGGCAAGGCGGCGGCGAGCGCAGACCGCAGGCGTATTGTTACATACGTCGAGGTCTAAGCGATGCCGCCAACGCAGCATGGGGCTTCCTGGTGAAGCCGGGCTATACCTCCAAGACTGTCCCTACGCCTAAATAGGAAAAGCGCTCGCCCAAGGCCTGGTGCAGACGCCCGGCCATGATGGGGCCGGTGCAGTGACCTGCCGCCACCTCCAGGGTGCCGCGCGTGGCCAACTCGGCCAGAGCGGCCTTTTGCTGGGCTTGGGGCGCCGGCCCCAGATGGGTGCCGCCCACCAACAGGTCCACCGGGCCGTCCACCTTTTGCTCCGCGTCCATGAGCACGTTGATCACCCCGGAGTGGGCGCAGCCGGTGAGAACCGCGTTGCGCTCCGTGCCCTGAATCAGCATGGCCAGGTCGTCGGTAAAGGGGTCGGGTGACACCTGGCCGTCGCGTACGGTAATCAGGGCCGGGGCGGGCACCTCGTAGTCGGTCTGCCGGGGTATGTCGGCCAGCAGGGTGATGCCCGGCCAGGGATCGGCCCAACGCTCCACAAAGTTGAAGCGCGCTCCCAGGGACTCGTAGGCCATTTGGGTAAGCGGCGGGCCCACCTCGCGGCGCTGGCCTTGGTGGTCGGCCAGATGGGGGTCGAAAACTCCCGCGTGGCAGTACACCGGCAGGGCCTCTTTACGCGCCCCCAGCAGGGCCTCCAGACCGCCGGTGTGATCGTAGTGCCCATGGCTTAGTACCAGGGCTTCCAGGCGGTTGGGGTCCAGGCCCAGGCTCTCCAAATTGGGCAGCAGGGCCCTGCCCATACCGGTGTCGTAGAGGATGTTGTGGCCCTGATGCTCCACCCACAGGCTTAGGCCGTGCTCGCCGAACAGGGGGCTTACGTGATTTACCAGATTGTCCACTACCACGGTGACGCGGCTCATTTGTCTTCCCCTTGCTTTTCCTGGCGCACCTTTTCCAGGGTGTCCAGTACCCTTTCCACCCGGCTCTGGGCCGGGGCCAAGAAACGCTCGCGCTCCTCGGGGGTGTAATGTTGCTCTATAAAGGCCGCTACATCGAAGTGAGGGGAAAAGCAGGTTATCACCCGGGTGCAGGGCAGGCCCCCTTGCACCTTGCGGCAGTAGGCGAACTTAATGGTCTGGCCCAATTGGGGGCACCAGAAATGCTCCACCGCATCGTATTGCTCGATGCCGCTCATTCTTGCTCTCCTCTGGGCTGATCGATTCCCGCCACCCATGGTTTGAGGTCCAGCACCGGGGTGCCGTCGACCATCTCCAGGCCGCGCACCGTTAGCCGGTTGCCCTCCAGGGCCTCCAGGCGAACCAGGGTGAGGGAAATGGGATTGACGCGGTGGGGGCTGCGGGTGCTGAAAAGGCCGGTCTGCGGCCGGGAGCGGTCGCCCCGGGGATGCACCTTCAGCTTGACTTGCTTGGCCCGGTCGAAATGGCACAACACCCACAGCCAACGGCCTGGGGTGAGCCCTTGCAGGCCCTCGGCCAGGGCCGGGTCCAGCTCGATCACCGCCGTAGTTCCGGCCTCGGGCCCCTGGGAAGGGGCCGCGTCAAGGTCGTCCAGGGCGCTTCTCACCACCCCGATGGGCTGAAAAGACGCGGCCTGGCTCATGAGCTTACCTGGCCTGGGCCGCCTGGGGGCTGCCCATGGGCACCCACTCCACGGTGCTGCGCGAGTCGCACCCGGGGATGGGGCTCTCGGAGGTTCCCTGTACCGGCACCAGGATCTCGGCTCGTGCCCTGAGGTCGCCCAAGAAGCCCTGCACGGTCTGGCGGCGCTCCTGAGCCACCAGGATCTCCCGGAACTGTTCGCGCTTGTCTTTTATCTCCTGAGGATCGGCGGGCTTGCGTCCGGCCAGCACCGCGGCGGCAAACTTTTCGCCCACCTGCACCGGCTGGGTCAGCACCGGCTTTTTCTCCGGCCTGATAAACAGGGCCCGCACCAGGGGAGAGCTGCCGCCGAGGTCCTTGATCTCGGTTCCTTTTTTTAGCCACCCGGTTTCGGTGCTGCCGGGCATGCGCTCCAGTTCCTTGGCAGGGTCTTTCACCTTGGCCAGGTCCGCCAGAAGCTTGGCCGCTTGCTCGCGAGCCTTGTCCGTGGCCAACTGGGCCTCCACCGCCACCCGCACGTCCTCAATCACATCCTTCAGGGGCTTGGCGTGGGCGGGCACCCGGTCCTTGATGACCGCCACAATGGAGCCGCCATTAAAGCCGACCGCGGGCACCGGCTGGCTCTTGTCCAGGTCCTTGGCCGCTATATAGAAGTCCTTGAGTCCGGGCAGGCCCTCCACGGCGCCACCTTCGGCCACCTTGGGAGAGGTATCAACCGAGGTGCCCCTCTCCTTGGCCAGCTTGGCCAGGCTCTCGCCCATGGCCAGCTTGTCAAAGGCGCGCTCGGCCGCCGCCTGGGCCAAGTCTTTGGCCTGGCGGTCCACCAGACGCTTTTTGATCTCCCCCTTTACCTCTTCCAAGGGGGTGACCGAGGCCTTTTCGTGGGATTTTACCTTTACGATGTGCCAGCCGAACTTGGTGCGTACCAAGCCGATCTCGCCGGGCTTCAGCTTAAAGGCCAAATCCTCGAAGGGGCCTACCATGGTGCCCCGGCGGAACTTGCCCAGATCGCCTCCCTTGGAGGCACTGGGACCTTGGGAGTACTTCTTGGCCAGGGCGGCGAAGTCAGCGCCCTTCTTCTTGGCCAGGGCCATGACCTTTTCAGCCTTCTCCTTGGCCGCCTCGATCTCGGCGGGAGAGGGCTTTTCGGGCAGGGTGAACAGAATGTGGCTGGCCTCCACCTGCTCGGGCTTGGAGTAGCGGTCGCGCTCCATGTCATAGGTGTCGGCTACGTCGCGATCGGTGATCTTCACCTGGTCGCGCTGCTCGCTGATGGGGAATACCACGTAGTCGAAGGTCACCGTGGCCGGGGCCATGTAGGCGCTCTGGTTCTTTTTATAATAGTCGGTGATCTGCTGGTCGGTGGCCTTGACTTCTTTACGGAAGTCCTCGGGGTTGAACAGACGGTACACGCCCTTGACCTTGGCCAACTGATTGGCCAGCACCTGGTCCACCTTCAAGGGAGTGACCTGACCCGCGCCGGCCACCAGGGCGGCCAGCTTTTCCATGCGGATTTCCTGGCGCAGACCCGCCTCGTAATCAGACGGAGTCAGGCGGTTGCGCTCCAGGATGAGGCGGTAGAGCCGCTCGTCGAAGTTGCCGTTCTTTTGGAACATGGGGGTGGCGGCCACCCGGGCGGCCACTTCCATGTTGCTGGTCTGCACGGCAAGCTGGTTGGCCGCCTGGGTTAAGAGCACCTGGTCCACCAACTGGTCCAGGGCTTGCTGGCGCAGGTTGAGCAGAGGGGCCACTTGGTCGAACTGGGCGCCGAAGCGCTGCTTGCTCTGCTCCACCAGTTGGGCATAGACCTCCTGGGCCCTGGCCTCGGAGATGGTCTGGCCGTTGACCTTGACCGCCACGCGGGCCGGTCCGTCACCATAGTTGTAAACGCCCCAGCTCAGGGCAAAAGCCAGGGCAATGGCGGCCAAAAGGATTTTAATCATCCAGTTGCCGGCGTGCTTGCGCATCAGTTGCAGCATTGCAGGTGGTCTCCCGCTGGTTTGCCAGTTCTGTCAGGCCGTTATCGATAGAGGCCAAAACTATCACGCCGCCGGCATTCAGTCAACGCGCCAAGGACGCAACCTGTGCTTGGCCCCGGCGTGCACCTGGCATATAATTGGTCCACTCTAAAGGGGAAGGAGCAACAATCTCAATGGCCCGCCGCACCGACATCTGCTCGCAAGATTTACCCAGGGTGGGCTTGGCCTTGGTGGAGGCGGGGTCTTTCTCCCCCCTTACCTCGGACGCCGCCGCCCGCTTGTACACCATCACCAAGACCGGGGTGGAGCTAATTCTCAAGCGGCCCTTTATCGACGGCTACCACATATTGATGGACGTACACAACATCACCCAAAAACTGGTCCAGGTGACCCTGCCCGGCGATGGCGGGGAGGCTCCGGAAGGTCTGCGCCTGTGGGGAGATATCGTGCGCTTCAACCGCCTGGAAGGGGCCGAGGGGCCATGCTTTTTGGTGGAGCTGGCCTGGGTGAGGGACAAGCCGGCCAAGGAGGCCCGCCAACGTCTGCTCAAGCGCCTGGGTAAGCTGAGCAAGAGCGGGGGGGAGCGTTCAGCTTGATGCTGCGACGGTCCCCGGTCCTGCTTGCCTGCCTCATAGCGCTCTGCCTGGCGGCCCTGCCCGCCTGGGCCGCGCCCACACAAGAGTTTTACTTTCGGGTGATGGACAGCCACGACCGCATGGTGACCGAGGCCCGTATGGAAATCAAACCCTTGGCCGGTAGGCCGGTGGGCGGCCCCGGGTTCGCGGCCGACAAGGCCGGAGTCATCCGCTTCCAGTGGATGCCCCTGGGCAAGGAAGCGCTTCCCGGCAGCAGCGACCAGGTGACCCGCTGGAGCAGCGCCTTTCAATGGCGGATTTCCGCGCCGGGCTTTTTGCCGGCCGTAGGCTCCATAAACACCCAAACCACCAGCCGCACCATGGCCGACCCCTTGCTGGCCAAGCTGAACCAAAAGGCCGACACCGCCCCCCACGGGGAAACGGTATTGCTGCGCCGCCCCGGCGAAATGTTCGCCTGGAGCGAAAAACAGCACCCTCCGGACAGCCCCCTGAGCCTGGCTTGCAAGCAGTTGCACCTAAAGAACGCGCGGGTGGCCCGGCGCCTGGGAGCCTCTTTTGCCTGGCCCGCCTTCGCGCTAACCGGCGACACCCTGGAAATTGGTTTCGACTGGGTGGGCGCTCCCTGGGGCAACCAGACCAAGGCCCCGCTCACCGGCAAGGTGGCCACCTTCACCGGCCTGCCCCTGATGATCGCCGTAGGCCAGGACCTGCCTTCCCTGCCCCAGGTGAAAAACCTGCGCCTGGTGTTCAACAGCGCCATCACGCCGCCGGATGACGATTACGCCATGCCCGTGCCCGCCCAGGTCATCATGCAGGCCCCGTTGGAGGCGGTGCGGCGCCTGGCCATGGGCGAGATGGGCGCGCGGGAGTTTATGAGCAAGTATCCGCCCCGCCTGGAGGGCGGCCCGCCAACCAAGCAGGAGCCGGCCAGGCAAGAGGCCTCCGGGGACGGCCGGCCCCAGGGCGCAGGGAGTAAGTAGCCATGAAGCAAGACGTGCTGCAAAAGGCCCACCTGCTTTATGAGTTGGAAGGCGACCGCCTGGAGCGCATACTGAAGCAAAACGATATTTACAGCGGCATGCTGGAGCGCCTGAGCAAGGCCGAGCGCCGCCTGGCGGGCAGCGACAAGGCTGGAGCCCAGGCCATGGCCGAGGCGCGGCGGCTGCTGTTGGAGATGACCCGCGAGACCAGCTTCAAGATGGGCTTTTTAATGGCCCACGATTATCCCCTGGAGGAAGTGTTCAAGATTTAACCTCCCTGCCCCAACTGAGAGAGCACCCCATGCGATACAGCTTTGAGGCAATGCAACCTGAGCACGGCCCGGCGGTGCTGGCCGTTTTAAACCACCACATCAACAGCGGCTTTGCCGCCTACCCCAGCGCGCCCCTGCCCAACGAGGCCTGGAAGCGCTTTTCCCACGCCTTGGGCGGCTATCCGGCCTTTGTGATCAAACATGGGGACGAGGTGGTGGGCTTCGGCGCGCTAAAGCCCTACCTTATGCCCGACACCATGGCGCGCACCGCCGAGGTGAGCTATTTCATTTTGCCCAACTACACTCGCATGGGCCTGGGCTCGCGCCTGCTGGAGATTCTGGCCGCCGAGGCCAAGGACAGGGGAGTGGACAATCTGTTGGCCAATGTGTCCTCGCTCAACGAGGGAAGCCTGCGCTTTCATGAGCGCCACGGCTTTGTGCAGGTGGGCCGCTTCCCCAAGGTGGGGCGCAAGTGGGGCAAGGATTTTGATTTGATCTGGTTGCAGAAGGTGCTGTGAGGGGGTTAGGAATTTGTTGGGTTTCGGGCTGGCAAGCCCTCTACCCAAGCTACATGTTTTCTTAATAAATTTAATCCTATAGCGTAGGCTGGGTAGAGCGAAGCGAAACCCAACAATGCCTTGCCTCCGCCACTGTTCGCAATCACAGCTATTTTCTGGAGGTAGGGGCGGGGGGTGTGCCCTGGCCGGGCGTTGTGCACAACAGATGAGCGTCTTCCGCGGTACAGAGATCGCTTCGTCGCTGGGCTCCTCGCGACGACAAAGTCCTTGCTTTCTAAACGCCAAGGTGCCGTACTTCGTATTTTCTTCAATTAAGTGATAGCCGTCATCGCGAGGAGCATCTCTGGGGAGATGCGACGTGGCGATCTTCATCTTCCCCCGAGCGGGAAAGGTTGAGTCATGGTAGGCGGTCAACATGTCTGGTCAACTTAGGCATGACAAAGGAAACGGAGGATTGCCACACAGCGGCGGGAGTGCCGCCCTTTTCTTCCCGACTCTTATCTCCGCCGCTGCTCGCAATGACGGCTATTGGCTGGATATTTGGGCGAGGGGGGATGGGTGTGGTCCAAGGTCGATGATAGCGCATGGCGTCCGCTCTGAGCAGAGATCGCTTCGTCGCTGCGCTCCTCGCGACGACAAGATATTCTTTTACTAGTTGGTCGAGGTGACCCAGGTAAAACAAAGCGCCCCGCCCGAAACCGGGCGGGGCGCTGGTTTTGATAGCGTAGGGGCTTAGAGCTTGCGGGCGTCGAACACGCGCTTGGCCTTGCCCTCGGAGCGCTCGATGC
>JAHLLJ010000108.1 GCA_020444205.1 Deltaproteobacteria bacterium
CATCTGGCCCTGGACCTTCTTCCTGTTCATCTGGAGCGCCATCGCCGCCGGCCCCAGCTTCACCACCATGATCGTGATGCTCACCGAGAAGGTAACCGGCCGCAAGCTGACCAAGCACAACGTCAAGATGCTCATGGGCAAGATCAGCGGCTGGCTGCTGGTGGTCTACATGGTCTTCAAGTCGGCCGACACCCTGTGGTGGGCTTACATCAAGCTTCCCGCCGCCGGCCTGACCCTGGACGACATGTACCACGCGCCTTACGGCTACTGGCTTCTCTGGCTGGAGATCGGCCTGTTCGGCTGGGTGCCCGCCTTGCTTTTGGTGCAGGAAAAGGTGCGGGAGCGCTACGGGCTGCTGTTTGTGGCCATGCTCATGGCCTGCATCGGCGTCACCCTCAACCGCTTCGTGTTCACCATCCAGTCGCTGGCCCTGCCGGTGCTGCCCTTTGAGAAGTTCTACGCCTACATGCCTTCTTGGCAGGAGTGGGGCATCGCCACTTTGGTGCTGGGCTTCGGTATGCTTGTGTTCATGCTGGCCTACCGGTATCTGCCCATCTTCCCGCAAGAGCCGGAACTTAACGACTAAGGAGGCCTGAATATGTTCCCCTTTGCTTACGAATGGTTCTGGGACATCGGCCACATCATATTCTTCGGCCTGTTCTACGCCATCATTTCGGTGGTGTTCGGCACCTTGACCCTGACCATACTCAAGACTATGCTTGACTTGTGGGCCGGTCATATCCACGGATCGGACCACTAGCGCCGGGGCGCCGCGGCGCCCAGAGCATTTGAATGAACTTAGGACGGGGCCCATACGGGCCCCGTCTTGTATTGCGAGCTATGAGTACACAACAGCCAATCAGCCCATCATCGGAACTCAAGGCGGTGGTGTTCGACCTGGATGGGGTCATCTTCGACTCCCTGCCGGCCAATATCGCTTTTTACAACAACATCCTGGAGCACCTAGGCCGTGAACCGGTGGCCGAGCGCTACGCGGAGATAATCCACCGCGAGGCCATGCACGGCTCCCTGGAGGCCCTGGTGGGAAAAGGGGAGGAGTTTGAGCGGGCTATGGCCTACTGGCGCACCATGGACTCCACGCCTTTTTTCAAGCTGCTCAGGCTCTATCCCGGTGCGCGGGAGACAATCGCCAGGTTGCGCGAGCGTTGGCGCACCGCCGTGGCCACCAACCGCACCTCTACCGCCCATTCCAGCCTGGCTCACTTCGGCCTGCTGGAGCTTTTCGACTTGGTGGCCAACCCGGACAGCGCGGGACAAGCCAAGCCGCATCCAGCCATGATGCACCAAGTGCTGGATCACTTTGGCCTGTCCCCGGAGCAGGTGATTTACGTGGGAGACAGCACCACCGACGAGGGCCTGTGCCAGGCCACGGGGGTGCGTTTGGTGGCCTTTGGAAACACTGAACTCAATGCCTGGGCCCACCTGGAAGACCTCAGGGACCTGCCCGGTCTGCTGGGGCTGAAGTAGCCTCCTAACGGCTTGTCATGCCAGGTTAAAAGAGATATGCTTCCGCACTAGTGTTCTCAAGCTGAAGATCAGGGAGCTGTTAGTGTTCATACGCCGCCGCCCGGAAAAAAAGAAAAAGTCGGTAATCCGCGAATATCTGGAAGCCCTGATCTGGGCGGTTGTTTTGGCCCTGATCATCCGCACCTGGGGCGTGCAGGCCTTCAAGATTCCCTCCGGCTCCATGAAGCCCACCTTGCTCATTGGCGACCACCTTTTGGTGAGCAAGTCCTCCTACGGTATCAAGCTGCCCTTCAGTGACATGGTGATCATTCCCACCGGCGATCCCGAGCGGGGCGACATTGTGGTGTTCCGTTTCCCCGAGGACAAGGACAAGGACTTCATCAAGCGTATAATCGGCCTTCCCGGCGACACGGTGGCGGTCAAGGACAAAGCAGTTTACATCAACGGCAAGAAGCTTGAGGACCACTGGGGCACCTACACCGACAACGTGGTGCTGCCAAAGGGGGTGCAGCCCAGGGACAACTTCGGGCCGGTCAAGGTGCCTGAGGACCAGTACTTCGTTATGGGCGACAACCGCGACCAGTCCTATGACTCGCGCTTTTGGTTCGGTGGGCGCGGCGGCTTTGTGCCGCGCGAAGACATCCTGGGCCGCGCTTTTATCATCTATTGGTCCTGGACTGATCATGGATTCGGAGTCCGCTGGGACAGGATAGGGAAGATCCTTCATTAAGGGCGGCTGCGCCAGACGCGCCTATGCTGCGTTGCGGGCGTCGCTCGCCTCCTCGGCGTATGATATATACGCCTGCGGGTCTCGCTAGCCCGACGCCTTGCCTAGACACGCCTGGCTGTGCCGGAGGTTAGGCGGGGGGATGTCCGCTGAACTTAAGAAAATAGTTTCAGCATTAAGGTTTCTTCACGGGTTCGCCAATCAGGGCGGACCCGTTTTGGTTTGGTTGGGAAAGAAGGAGAGAGGCCCTCGGTCGGGGCGGGCTAAATGATCTGTCCAGACTGTCGGGGGCGTGCGGTCCATCGAGGTCGGTTGTTCGCGGCTAACATCACTGGGCGACGGTAGGGTGCTTGAATACTGTGGTTGGACGGTTTGCAGGCAGGAGCCTTTTGATTTTTTACCTACTTCCTTCTTTTCTTTCATAAACACCGCCACGCCCCACACTGAACGGCGTATTGGCGTGCTCACCGCGCACCACCGCCTCGATCACCTCATCATCTGGCAAATTAGGCAATGGCGCAAAAGCCATCGGTCCGGCAGCGCCGGGGCGCAGTAGCCCAAACCTGCCCGCCTGTCCCAAGGCATGGGCACCGCCCACGGTGGCCATGGTGAGCACCGCCTCGGGGTCCAGGCTCGGTTTGACGGCCATGAGGGCGGCCATCTCCTCCCACAGGCTCAGGCTGGGAGACGAGGCCAGGGAGTCGGTGCCCAGGGCCAGGTTCACCCCGGCGGCCAACAGCTTCTCCACTGGGGCCAGGCCACCAGTGAGGCCCAGGTTGGAGCGGGGGCACAGGCACAGGCTGGCCCTGGCGGCGGCCACCTGGGCCACCTCGTCGGAGGTAAGCTGGACCCCATGCACCAGCAGGGTGTTGCGGTCAAGAGCGTCCGCAGCCACAAGCTGGCCCAGGGGAGTGTCGGCGGCCAAGTTCAGGGCCTCGCGTTTGAGCCCGCGCAAAAGCAGAAATTCTTCCAGGCGGCGACCTTCGTCCCCTGTACCGGCCAGAAACTCCACCTCGGCCCGGGACTCGGCCAGATGAATGGCAAAGGGTAACCTCCCGGCCTTGGCCTTAAGGGTTGCCAGGCGGGATGTGGGAATGGAGTAGGGGGCATGGGCAGCCACGGCGGAGGCGGTAAGTACCGCTCCCTGCCAGCCGGCTTGGGCAGCGGGCGGCTCGGCCTTGGCCGCGCCCAGGGCCTCGTAAAAGCTCACCGAGCTAACTCCGGCCAGGCTAAGCACTGGAGCGGCCTTGCCGGTGTTGGTCACGTCGCCCACCAGGGCGGTGCCGTTGTTGGCCAGGTACTCAATGGCTGATTCTGTAGCCTCGGTTCCGTTGATGCGCAGCTGGGCTGGGCGTTGGTTGACCATGCTCTCCAGCCAGCCTACAAAATCGCCTTGTGGAGGCATCATTCCGGCTAGGCCGGAAAGCTCCAAATGGGTGTGAGCGTTGATGAGCCCGGGGAGCAGCAGGCCGTCCCCCAGGTCGTTTAGGGCCATGCCCGCGGGAGGCTTGTCCTCAACCGCCTCGATCCAGCCATCTTTAAGCACCACCGCTACGCCAGAGCGCAAATCGCCGGGTCCGCACCAGACCCAGCGGGAGGTGTATGCCGTGGCCGTGGAAGTCATGAAAGCTTTATAGCGCGACTAGACGGGATTGTAAAACACGTCGCGTTGGCGTGCTTCAAAGCCGATGTCATTGGCCAGGCGCACCAACTCTTCTCTCGGCAAACGGAAGCTGACCCCAGCGGCGGCCACCACGTTTTCCTCGATCATGGTGGAGCCCAAATCGTCGGCTCCGAACACCAAAGCTGTCTGGGCGATGCCCGCGCCCTGGGTGACCCAAGAGGCCTGCACGTGAGAGAAGTTGTCCAAATACAGGCGGCTCACCGCCAGCATGCGCAGATAATCCACCGCCGTGGCCGGGGGGATATGGCTCAAGGCGGTGTTGGCCGGCTGGAAGGTCCAGGGGATAAAGGCGGTGAAGGAGCCTTGGCCCAGAGACAGGCTTTGGTCCTGCAACTCACGCAGGCGGCTAAGATGCTCCACCCGGTCTTGAACCGTGTCCAAACTGCCGAACATCATGGTGGCCGTGGTCATCAGATTCTGACGATGGGCCTCGGCCATGACTGCCAGCCATTGCTCTGCGTCGCATTTGCCCGGCGCGATCTGGCTGCGCACCCGTTCCACCAGAATCTCGGCCCCGCCACCGGGGATGGAGCCCAGCCCTGCTTCACGCAGTCGTCCTATGGCCTCTGGGATGCTCAAGCCGTCCACCTGGGCCATGTGCACCACCTCAGGCGGGCTGAGGCCGTGGATGTGGATGGGGTGGTGCTGCTTGATGAAGCGGAAGCTATCGCAGGTGGCTTGCACCCCGATCTCAGGATGCAGGCCGCCCTGGATAAGAATGTGGGTGCCGCCCAAGGCCAGGGTCTCGTCGATCTTGCGGCCCAGTTCTTCAGGGCTTAGCACGTAGCCCTCGGCGTGCCCCGGAGGCCGGAAAAAGGCGCAGAAGCGGCAGCCGGAAAGGCACTCGTTGGTGGTGTTGATGTTGCGGTCCTTCGCGTAGGTCACCACCGGCTCGGGGTTCAAGCGCAGGCGCGCGGCATGGGCCAAACGGCCCAGCTCCAGCAGGTCGGCCTCCTTGAGAAGGGTTACGGCCTGTTCGGAGCTAAGGCGCTCACCCGCCTGGGCCGCGGCCAGGGCCTGGTCCAGGCGCGTGCTTTTTTTCTGAGGCAAGGCCATCAGTCCTGCTCCAGGCTCCGGTAAAAACTGTCGCGTCTGACCGGCACAAAACCCGCCGAAGTGATCAGGTGCCTGAGCTCCTCTTCGGTCATGCCCTTGGCCGTGGTGGCCCCGGCAGTGTGGGTGATGCGTTCCTCCACGATGGTGCCGTCCAGGTCGTCTGCCCCGAAGTTTAGGGCCACCTGGGCCAGCTTGGGGCCCAGCATCACCCAATAGGCCTTGATGTGGGGGAAGTTGTCCAAGAGCAGGCGGCTGGTGGCGATCACCCGAAGGTCGTCCAGGCCGGTGGTGCGGGCGCGCTCATTCAGGCCGGTGTTTTCCGGGTGAAAGGCCAGGGGGATAAAGGCGCTGAACCCGCCGCTAAGGTCCTGTTGATCGCGCAGGGCCAGCAGATGCTCCACCCGCTCGGCCGGAGTCTCTATATGCCCATAGAGCATGGTGGCGTTGGTGGGCAGCCCCAGGGCGTGGGCCTGTCCACTGATGGCCAGCCAGCGCTCCCCGCTGGTCTTGCTGGGGCACAGCTCAGCGCGCACCCGGGGAGAGAACACCTCGGCGCCCCCACCGGGCATGGCCTTGAGACCTGCTTTCATAAGGCGCTCGAACACCTCGGTAGTGGAGATGCCTTCCTTGTGGGCGAAGTGCTCGATCTCCACCGGGGTGAAGGCCTTGAGGGTGGCTTTGGGACGGGCCGAGGCAAGGGCACTGAGAAGCTCGCAATAGTAATCAAGGCCCATCTCCGGGTGACACGAGCCCACCACGTGCAGCTCGGCCAGGTCCATCTCCGGATGCTCGGCAGCCAAAGCAGCGGCCTCCTGGGGAGAGAGCAGATAGGCCCCCTCGCCGTCGAGTTCCCGCCAGAAGGCGCAGAAAGTGCAGCGGTTGCCGCAGATATTGGAGTAGTTGATCTGGCGGTTGAGCACGTAATGGGTGGCTTTGCCGTTTTTAGCCAAACGGGCGGCATGGGCCAGGGCGCCCAGGCCCAGCAGGTCCTTGCTGGTCATCAGGGCCAATCCGTCTTCGGCGTCCAGGCGCTGGCCATGGGCCAGCTTGGCTGCCACCGGCTTCAGGGCTGGGTCGCTTAACAGGCGGGTGTCAATGTCCAGAGAAGGCAGGCTAGGAGTGCTTTCCAGCCCTGCTAAAGCGGCGTTCACAGTGAGAGGCATAATGCGTATCCCTGTGCTTGGTTGGGGTGACCACGTGGTCACCTGAGGTGCAAAAATAATACGGCAAAGCCGTTGCTTGTGGTGACCACATGGTCACCATGAGGTTTTTGAAAAATCCCGGCGCGTTCCGAGATTGTCATTAATTCTAATACTAGGGGCGGCCCCTGGCAAGGGCCAGGAGCCGCCTTGTTTTACAGACTTTTCTTGATGTAGTTGAGTCTGCCACCCGCGGCCAGGATCTCCCGTTCGCGCTCGCTGGCCTGGATCATCAGGTCCAGAGGCTGGCCTTCCAAAGATGCTTGGAAATCCTCGGCACCCCCCAGCAGGGCGGCCTTGAGGCCGGGGAACTCAATGACTTGACCTTCATCCAGGCGGCTGTAGTCAGCCGGGTTGGCCAGGACCAGGGGAATCACCCCAAAGTTGATCAGGTTGGCCCGGTGGATGCGCGCAAAGCTCTTTACAATCTTGACCCGAACACCCAGATAGCGCGGGGCCAGAGCGGCGTGCTCCCGGCTGGAGCCCTGACCATAGTTTTCTCCGCCCACCACCACGGCTGAACCCACGGCCTGGGTGCGCGCCGCGAAGTTTTCATCCACCGCCGCAAACACAAAACGGCTGATGGCCGGCACGTTGGAGCGCAGAGGCAGCACCTGGCTGCCCGCGGGCATGATGTGGTCGGTGGTGATGTTGTCGCCCACCTTGAGGGTTACGGTGCAGCTTAAATCCTCGGGCAACTCGTCCAGCTCGGGGAAGGGCGCAATATTGGGGCCGCGCAGCACTTGCACGCCCGAGCCGTCTTCCGGGGGAGCGGCCATGGCATTGGGACGCACCGGAGGCGCTGGGGGCACCACCGGGGCCGCGCCCAGCTCCCTGGGGTCGGCGATGTGCCCGGCCAGGGCGGTGGCCGCCGCCACCTGGGGGCCGCAGAGATATACCTGGTCGTCCTTGGTGCCCGAGCGTCCGGGGAAGTTGCGGGGGAAGGTGCGCACGCTGGCCACACCGGTGGCCGGGGCCTGGCTCATGCCGATGCAGCCCAGGCAGCCGGCCTGGTGCAGGCGAACCCCTGCTTCCAAAAGCTCGCCCAGGGCGCCGTTGGCCGCGATCTGGGCCAAGGCTTGGCGCGAGCCGGGATTCACCGCCAGGCTCACGCCCGGGGCGGGGTGATTGCCCCTCAGCGCCGCGTTGAGGATCATCAGGTCCCAATAGCTGCCCCCTCCGCAGGAGCCCATTATCACCTGCTCCACGGCTACGTCGGTCAGCTCCGCGGCGGGGCGCACCGCGTCCGGGCTGGAGGGGCAAGCCACAAGGGGCTCCAGGGTGCTGAGGTCAATTTCCTCAATTTGGTCGTAGCCGCAATCAGGATCGGCAGCCAGGGATTGCCAGGCCTGCTCGCGTCCCTGATCGGCCAGGAATTGCCTGGTCTGCGCGTCGCTGGGGAAGATGCTGCCGGTTGCCCCCAACTCGGCCCCCATGTTGGTGATGGCGGTGCGTTGGTACACATTGAGGGTCTCCACTCCCGGTCCGAAGTACTCCAGCACCAGGCCCACCCCGCCCTTGACCGTGAGGCGCCTGAGCAGCTCCAGGATTACATCCTTGGCCCCCACCCAAGGGGAAAGCTTGCCAATGAGGTGCACTCCCAAAACCCGGGGGCAGGGCAGGGAGAAGGGAACTCCGGCCATGGCCGCGGCCACGTCCAGGCCGCCGGCTCCCATGGCCAGCATGCCCAGGCCGCCGCCATGGGGGGTGTGGGAGTCAGAACCCAAGAGGGTGGCTCCGGGGCGTCCGAAGCACAGGGCATGCAATTGGTGACAGATGCCGTTGCCCGGGGGAGAGAACCACAGGCCGTAACGGGCGGCAAAGCTGCGCAAAAAGCGATGGTCATCGGGATTTTTAAAGTCGGCTTGCAAAATATTGTGGTCAACGTAGGAAACGCTGACTTCGGTGCGAACCCTATCCAAGCCCAGGGCCTCGAACTCCAAGGCGGCCAGGGTGCCGGTGGCGTCCTGGGTTAGGGTTTGGTCGATTTTTAGGGAAATTTCTTTGCCGGGATCGAAGGAACCTTCGCTCAGATGGGCTTCGATTATTTTCCGGGTTAGGGATTTTGCCATTAATTGCTCCAAATTGTGTAGTTTCAGCCCAAATCATGACATTTTAAGGGTAGGAAGCCTGCCTGGCAAGCCGTAGCGGGCGCAAAAAAAGGCCCGCGCATTTGGCGCGGGCCTTGGCGGGTGGGGGGGTGGTCCGCCCGCCACTACACGAGGAGGGAAACAGGGAGGTCTAGGCTGCCTTAACCTTCAGATCCTTGGCGAACCCGGCTCCAATTTCGCACTTGCGGCAGGCGACCAGGTTCATTTTGAACACAAAGATGTGAAAGGGCTCGGCTCCGATGTTGGACCAGCGAGGTTCGTTGGCAGTCATGTATCGTTTGGCGCAGGACTCGCGTGTAAGCTTCAAACCGCCAGGTTGGCTGGGGCACTGGATCATGGCATCAGGATTGCTGGCCAGCCATTCCTCGGTATTGATGTTAGGGACAAACTGCTGCTTGCGACTCCTTTTGAAACGCCTCATATGAATCCCCCTTGCTGGTTCACAGGTTTTGGTATTGTTTCTCAATAAAGCAAGAAGGATGCCATACCTATGGTGAGGGTGTGAAAGCGCCCGGCTATTACGGATATCATTTTGAAATAAAAGGCTAAAAAGAGATAAAAGCAATAATGAGCCGCCTTCAGGTTTGAAAAGCTAAGGTGCTTAAAAGCGGTTTGGGATATGTCTAAATGCGTACATATGTCTAAAATCGTACAGAAGCTATTTAAACCAGACTTAGAGCAAAAATTAATCCTGTCCGTACTGAAAGTCCGGCACCCTGTCGAATATCAGACAATATTCGGTGATCCGTTGATCATAAACCCTTGATAAGCCTTACCCTGCTCATGGCTCTTTTTTTGCATATATAAAGTGCCAATAGACACCATTGAAAGTATGGACTAGTAACCGTGCTCAAACTCTGCGAGGTAAAGCCATGCTGCAGATAATGGTCGTTGAAAGCGACCCCAGCCTGGCCCGCCTGTATCGCGAGGAATTGGAAGAAGCCGGCTTTGGAGTGGTGGTGCGCTCCGACATGGGACGGGCCATGCGCAGCCTGAAAGGCGCCCCGGCCCATGTGCTGGTAACTTCTCTCGACTTGGTGGGGGGCCGTTTAGAACTCTGGATGGATCATCTGCGCCAAGTGCATGAGGGAGGGGTGGTCCTGTTGGGCCGCCGCCGGCGCCGCCCGCCGTGCATTGAGGGCCTTTCGGTCCTAGACAAGTCTTCCGACCTCAGCGATTTGGTGGAGCGCCTGAGGGATATGGCCAACACCGCCTGGTGGCAGCACGCCGGCGGCAACTGCTGATCCCACCTTCGCCTCCAAGCCGGTTCCCTCCGGCATGTGCTATTCTATTGCCCAATTGAAAACTCAACCCAATCATCGAACCTCGGGCGGGAGTGCGCCATGCCTTCATCCACAGCTCAGCCTCTAGATGTCTCTCAACTGCGGCGGGTTTTCGACCCCGCCTTGGTACCCTTTGAAACCAGCGACCAGGCCGCCGATTGCGTGGATTCGGTTTTGGGCCAGTCCCGGGCCAAGGAGGCGCTGAGCTTCGGTCTGGCCATGCAGGACATGGACTTCCACGTATATGTGGCCGGCCCCCAGCGCACCGGCAAGACCCACCTGGTAACCACCTTCCTGAACCGTTTGGCCGCCGAACAGCAGCCGCCGCCGGACTGGGTATACGTGCACAACTTTGAGGAACCTGACGAACCCAAGGCCATAAGCTTGCCGCCAGGAGAGGGCCGCCGCCTGGCCAAGCAGATGAACAAGCTTTTGGAAAACATGAAGGCCGCCATCCCTGATCTTTTTGAGGGCGAGGACTACTCGCGGCGCAAGGATAACCTGACCTCGGAGTTTAAGAGGGCCCGCAGCGACATCTTTTCCACCTTGGACTCCCAAGCCAGGGAGCAGGGCTACGTGCTCAAGTTTGAGCCCACCGGGATCATGGTGGCTCCGGCTGGCGAGGACGGGGAGCCCCTGCCCGACAATGCCCTGAGGGACATGAGTGAAGAAGAGCGCGAGGAGTTGCGTAAAAAAAGTGACGTGATCCAGGCCAAGGTCACCGAGGCCTTGCGGGCGGTGAATGCCCAGGAAAAGGACCTGCACGAGGCGTTGACCAACCTGGACAAGGACATGGTGCTCCAGGCGGTGGGGCAGATGCTCGCTGAGCTGCATGAGCAGTATGCCGAGCAGCAGCAGGTGCTGGATTATCTGGAGCAGGTGCAGCAGGACCTGGTGACCAATTATCAGCGCTTCAAGAAAAAGGAGCAGACTCAGCTGCCTTTTCCGGTGCCCAGCGAGGAGCCGGACTTCCGCGAGTATCAGGTCAACGTGTTCGTGGACAACTCGTCCACTGAAGGCGCGCCGGTGGTGGTGGAGCACAATCCCACCTATCCCAACCTGTTCGGGCGCATCGAGCGCCAGGCCCAGTTCGGGGCCTTGCTAACCGACTTCACCCTGCTCAAGCCCGGGGCTCTGCACCGGGCCAACGGCGGCTATCTGGTGTTGCCGGTAATGGACCTGTTGCGCTACTGGCTGCCTTGGGAGGGTCTGAAGCGGGCGCTGAGGGACCGCAGGGTGAAGATGGAAGACGTCATGGAGCAGTTGGGCTACATGATTACCCGCACCCTGAGGCCCGAGCCCATTCCCTTGAACCTCAAGGTGGTGCTGGTGGGCGATAGCCAGCTCTATCACCTGCTATATGTGCACGACCAGCAGTTCCCCAAGCTGTTCAAGGTGCGCGCCCAGATGAGCGAGTATATGGACTGGGGCGAGCGGGAGGTGGGCGAGTTCATCACCCACCTGTGCCAGATCGCCCGCCGGGGAAACCTCAGGCCCCTGCACCGGGGAGCGGTGTCCCGCCTAATCGAACGGGCGGCGGAGATGTCCGGCGACAGCGAGCGCCTGACTCTGCGTTTGGCCGACCTGGAAGACCTGGTAAAGGAGAGCAACTTCCACGCCGGCGAGGCGGGGCGCGAAAACATTACCGCCGAGGACGTGGCCACGGCCATTGCCGGGCGTAAGCGCCGCGGGGCCATGATGGAGGAGCACCTGCGCGAGGCCACCACCCGGGGCTTTATAAACGTGGCCACCGACGGCATTGCCCAGGGCCAGATCAACGGCCTGGCGGTGTACGACCTGGGCGACTACGCCTTTGGCAAGCCCAGCCGCATCTCAGCCAGCGTGGGCCTGGGCAAGGACGGGGTCACCAACATCGACCGCGAGGCTGATCTTTCCGGGCCTTTTCACAACAAGGGGGTTTTGATCATCGGCGGCTTTCTGCGCAAGCGCTTCGCCCGCCGGGGGCCCCTGACCTTGAGCGCCAGCCTGGTGTTTGAGCAGAGCTACGGCATGGTGGACGGCGACTCCGCCTCCCTGGCCGAGGTGATAACCCTCATCTCCGAGCTGGCCCAGGTGCCCCTGCGCCAGGACATGGCCATCACCGGAAGCATGGACCAGCACGGCCGCGCCCAGGCCATTGGCGGGGTGAATCTGAAGATAGAGGGCTTTTTCCGGCTGTGCCAGGAGCGGGGCCTCACCGGCGAGCAGGGCGTGGTTATTCCCACCGCTAACCTGAAAAACCTCATGCTGCATCCCGAGGTGATAGAGGCGGTGGAGCAGGGCAAGTTCGCGGTGTACGCGGTGGACACCATGGACCAGGCCTTGGAGTTGTTCACCGGCCTGCCGGCCGGGGAGCGAGGCGAAGATGGCAGCTTCCCCGAAGACTCGGTCAACTTCCTGGCAGAGCAGCAGTTGGAAGCCATGCGCCAGGTGGTAAAGGACATGGCCAAAAAGGACGACTAAGGTAACCGGTCCCTGGAGCCAATATTTGGGGGCTGTTTTACGCGCTTTGCGGGGGAGTTTCGCCGTATGCCCAGGATAGATGAACTGACAACCGAACACATGACCCCTCAGCAGGCCGAGATATGGCAAGAGGTGGTCTCCGGCCGTCCCAGCCCGGCCGGTCCTTTCAACGTATGGCTGAGGGCCCCGGAGATGGGCCGCTGGGCCTCGCGCCTGGGGGAGCAGCTTCGCCTGCACAGCAGCCTGGACCAGCGCTTGTCCGAGTTGGCCATCCTGGTGGGCGCGCGCCATTGGAACTGCGCGGCTGAGTGGGCCATTCACGAGCCCTTCGCGCGCCAAGCAGGCTTGGAACCCGAGGTCATAACCAGCATCAACTACAAGATCGAGCCGGAGTTCGAGGCCAAGGATGAGGCGGCGGTTTATTCCTTCTGCCGCCAGGCCTTGGAGCAGACCAGGGTGGACCAGGTCACTTATGACCGCTGCCTGGGATTTTTGGGAGAGCAGGGCATGGTGGAGCTTACCGGCATTGTGGGCTATTACTGCCTGGTGGCCCTGACCCTGAACGTGTTTGAGGTGCCCGCGCCCCAGGGGGCGGAGCAGGAG
>JAHLLJ010000109.1 GCA_020444205.1 Deltaproteobacteria bacterium
GGGGTCGCCCTCCATCACCGAGCGGTCCATGAAGGCTCCGGGGTCGCCCTCGTCGGCGTTGCACAGAACGTACTTTTGCCCGCCCTGGTGCTTGGCGGCCAGGTTCCACTTCACGCCGGTGGGGAAGCCCGCGCCGCCCCGGCCCCTGAGGCCGGAGTTGATCACCGTGTCGATGACCTGCTGGGGCTCCATGTCGGTCAAGGCCTTGGCCACGCCCGCGTAGGCCCCGGCCCGGATGGCGTCCTCGATCTTGGTGGGGTCGATCTGGCCGATGTTGGCCAGCACCACCCGCTGTTGACCGGAGTAGAAGGGGATGTCCTCGGTGGTCTCGATGGCCTCGCCGGTCTGGGGGTGCTTGTACAGCAGGCGCTCGACCGTCTCGCCCTTGACGATGGTCTGCTGCACGATCTCTTCGACGTCTTTGGGCTTGACCTGCTGATAGAAAATGTTCTTGGGCTTGATGATCACCAGGGGGCCGCGGGAACAGAAGCCGTGACAGCCGGTGGTCTTGATGCCGGGCATCACTTCTATGTCCTCGCCGGCGGCGGCCAGGGCGTCCTTGAGGGCCTGGGTTACGCCGGGGCTGCCGTTGGCGATACAGCCGGTGCCGTGGCAGACGATGATCCTGGTCTGATCCGGGTCTTCGGCCGCTATGAGCTCGCCGCGCAGCTTTTCCAGCTCTTCCAGGGAACCCAGCCTCAGCTCAGCGGTGTCCTTTGCCGTAGCTTGCATGCCTTACACTCCTTACTTGTCACCGAGCTTTTGCACGGTCTTCATCAGCTTGGGTGAGGTCACCTTGGGCTGGTATTCACCGTTGACCACGGCCACCGGGGCCAGGGCGCAGGCGCCCAGGCAGTTGACCGTCTCCACGGTGTACTTGAGGTCCTCGGTGGTGCCGGGCTCCTCGAGCCCCAGCTTGCGCATCAGGTTTTCGGCGATGAGCCCGCTGCCCTTGAGGTGACAGGCGGTGCCCAGGCACACATGGACGATGTTCTCGCCCTTGGGCTCCAAGCTGAAGGAATTGTAAAAGGTGGCTACCGCATAGGCCTGGGACTCTGGCACCCCGGTGTGGTCGCAAACCAGGGTCAGGGCCTCGGACGAGATATAGTTGAAGGCGGCCTGAATGTCCTGGAGCAGGAAGATCAGATACTCGGGCTTACCGGGGTAGCGTTCTATGATTTCGTCGATATCAATGTCAATAGCTGTTTGCGCCACAATAACCTCCTTGGCTTTAACGCGGGCGTACCGCGGTGCTATCGGTAGTCTTGTGAAAAGCAATACTTGGGCCAGGTTGCCCAACAAGCTTAAATAACTATGTTTTTGGATATTATGCCCTCAAGGGGCGGCGCGCAATGAAACAGAAACATGTTTCAGGGAAGATGAAACACTTGTTAACACAAAAGTCCATCGTAGTTTAATTACTTGATTTATTTCGTTTTATACACTATTGCAACAATTTTGCGAAACATATGAAACAACTTGAAACACTGCCGCCATGCCGGAGATATATGGCCCTGCCCTCGCCGGCCGTGTTGTGCCAAAATATCCAGTAGGGACGCCAAAAGGAGGATGCTTTTGCGTGGAGGCAAAAAATGGCTGCTGCTGTTGTTGATTTTGCCGGCCGGAGCCATAGCCGCCTGGCTGCTGGGCCTGGCGCCGGTGCTGCCCTCCCCCAGTTGGGGCAATGGCCTGCCTTTGGACAAGATCAAACTGCCCTCCGGCTTTGCCATACAGGTGCATGCACAGGTGCCGGGAGCCCGCTCCTTGGTTCTGGGCCCTCAAGGAACCCTGATCGTAGGCACCAGGGGAGACAAGGTGTTCGCGGTCAAGCAGGGCGGCCTGGGCCGGGCGGGCGAGGTGGTTACCCTAGCCCAGGGCCTGCGCCAGCCCAATGGGGTGGCCATGAAAGGGGGCGACCTGTACATCGCGGCGGTGGACAAGGTCTACAAGCTGCCTGACATAGAGGATAATTTGGACAACCCGCCGGCCCCGCGGCTAATAAGCGACAAGCTGCCCGGTGACGACCATCACGGCTGGCGCTATGCCGCTTTCGGCCCGGACGGGTTGCTCTATATTGCGGTGGGGGCTCCCTGCAACGTTTGTGAGGCCCCGGATCCCTATTCCACCATCATCCGCATGCAAACCAACGGCAGCTACGAAGTCTTCGCCCGGGGCATCCGCAACTCGGTGGGCATGGACTGGCGGCCGTCCAACAAGGTGCTGTGGTTCACCAACAACGGCCGGGACTGGATGGGCGACGATGAGCCGCCGGACAGCCTGCACCGCGCCCCGGAGACGGGGCTTAACTTCGGCTTTCCCTATTGCCACGCCGGGGTGCCCGATCCGGAGTTGAACCAGGGTAAGGGCTGCGCCCGTTTCGCGCCCGCGGCCCGCAAGCTCCCGGCTCACGTGGCGGCCCTGGGCATGCGCTTTTACACCGGCGATATGTTCCCGCCCTCCTACCGGGGGGCCATCTTCATTGCCGAGCACGGCTCCTGGAACCGCAGCAAGCCCATCGGCTACCGGGTGAGCCTGGTGCAGCTGCAGGGCGAAAAAGCGGTGGATTACCAGCAGTTTGCCACGGGATGGCTGGAGGAGATCAGCGCTTGGGGGCGGCCGGTGGATGTGCTGGTGGACCGCACTGGCGCGCTTTTGGTCAGCGATGACCGGGCCGGGGTGATTTATCGCATCACCTACGAAAAACCTTGATACAGATTAGTTGAGGCCCAGTTCCTTCATGCGCCGCCACAGGGAGGTTCGGCTGATGCCTAAAAGCTCGGCCGCCTGCTGGCGGCGGCCCGCCGACTGCTCCAGGGCATCCAGGATGGCCTGGCGCTCGCTGTCCTTGGGGTCGGCCGACTGCCCCCCCCTGGCTTCGCCTCCGGCGGAGGCCGCGCCCCGCTCTTGCCAGAACTCGTTTAGTGATGGCAGGTAAGCCGGTAGGATGACGGGGCCTTTTACGAACACGTAAGCGTGTTCCATGACCCGTTCCAGCTCGCGCACGTTGCCCGGCCAGTCGTAGCTCATGAACATGCGCATGACCTTGGGGTCCACCGAGCGCACCTGCTTGGCGTAGCGCTGGTTGAACTGCTCGATGAAGTGGGCCACCAGCAGGGGGATGTCGTCCTTGCGCTGCCTGAGGGGGGGCAGGGTCAGGGGCACGGTGCGCAGACGGTAGAAAAGATCCTCGCGAAAGGCGCCCTGGGCCATGGCCTCGGCCAGGTCGCGGTTGGTGGCCGCGATGATGCGCGCGTCCATGGGTATAAGCCGGGTGCCGCCCACCCGCTCGAACACCCGCTGCTCCAGGACCCGGAGAAGCTTCACCTGAAGCTCCGGCTTCATCTCACCGATTTCATCCAGGAAAATGGTGCCGCCCTTGGCCAGCTCGAAGCGCCCCACCTTGGAGCGCACCGCGCCGGTAAAGGCCGCCTTTTCGTGCCCGAACAGCTCGCTCTCCAGCAGGCTTTCGGCCAGGGCCGAGCAGTTAACCGCCACAAAGGGCCCGCTCCGCCGGGGGGAGTGGTGATGCAGGGCCCGGGCGAACAGCTCCTTGCCCGTGCCGCTCTCGCCCTGGATGAGCACGTTGGCCCCGCTCACCGCCACATCGGGCAGCATATTGAACAGCCGTTGCATGGGCTCGCTGGCCCCTATTATGTCGTTGAAAGAGGAGCCGGCGTCCGGAAGCAGGCTGGTTTCCAGCCCGGCCAGGGGCCGAAAGCTTTCCACCGCGCCGACCACCGCGCCCGCCCGGTCGCGCACCACGCTGGTATTAACTAAAACTCCCAGGCGGTTGCCACCCTTGCCCAGCATGCGCACGTCTTGGTCCATGCGGGTCACGCCGGTCTCCAGGGTGGTGCGCAGGGGACAGCCCGCGCCGCACAGGTCCGAGCGGAAGATGTCCCAGCAGTAACGGCCCAGCACCTCGGAGCTGTTGTAGCCGGTTATCTCTTCCGCCCTTTGATTAAAGGAAGTTATGCGCCAACGGGTGTTGATGGTGAAGATGCCCTCGGCCAGGTTGTCCACCAGCGACTGGTAGCCCAACCGCGGCATGCGGGGCAGGGATTCGCCCGGCTCCAGGCGTCCGCCGCTCAGGGGGGCGAAGTCCAGATCCCGCAGGTTGATCATGGCCCCCACCACTTGGCGGCCGGGCCCGAACAAGGGGTTTATGGAGTATTCGCAGGTGAAGTCCTGCCCGGCGGCGTCGCGGGCCTGGGCCTGAATCTGGTTGGAGGGCTCGCCTTGACCCAGGGCCGCGTCCAGGGCGCTTTGGGCCAGGGCCAGGTCCGGGCCTTCCAAAAACCCCGAGAGGCGAAGCACCTCGCCCACGGCTATCTCTCCGGCTATGAGCTGCAGGGCCGCGCGGTTGGCGCCCATAATGCGGTGCGCTCCGTCCACCGCCACCACTGCTTCGCCGCTCAGTACTTGGCCTTCTCGCTCCCCAGGGGGCATGCCTCCTCCTGCTGTCTACACGAGGACAGACTACACCATCGGTTATTTTAATCAAGGATAAGGGTAGGAAAGAAGGCCTGTTCGCCCAGATGACGGGGCTCGGTCGGCAGTGCGGCATGCCGGCGGCCTAGGCAGCCGGAAGCACGGCCTGGATGAAAATACCGGCTAAACCTTAAAGCCCAGGATGCGCTCCACCTCGTTGTCCTCCAAGAAGGAGGACACGTTCCAACAGATGGCACGCAAGTCCTTTTCCCGGTGGCCGGGGGTCAAAAGACCCCGCGCCTGCTGCAGGCCCCGGCTCTGGACCAGGATGGTGAGCTCTTTCAAGCGGCCCAAAGTGGGCACGTCACCTCCTTGAGCTTTTTGGTATGCTTTAATCAGGGCGTTTACCCTGGCCACGGAACAACACCTGCAAGTTCGATCTGGCGTCACTTGCGCTCCCCGCTTGCCGTAGAAAGTGCTGCGCCTGTTCTATTGATGAGAATACTGTAGCCCGGCCGGGTATTCACAGGCAAGTCCCTTGGTAGGGTATAGTAATTTTCTTGACAGCCAAGCGGGGGCTGGGTAAGAAAACATACTGTCATTATTAATATAATCGTGTTTTTTGTCGCCGGGAAACCCCGGCCGAAAGCAGGCGTATGCACCCCAGCCAGTTGAATCTAATCATGGAATCCATCTCCCTGGGGGTTTTGGCCATGGACCGTCATGGCCGGGTGACCTATTTCAACCGCGCCGCCGAGCAGATAACCGGGGTGAGCCGCAAACAGGCCTTGGGCCGCATGTGCGGGGAGGTGCTCAAATCCACCCTTTGCGACGAGTATTGCCCGGTGCTCAGGGCCATGGAGTCCGGTGAAGAGCAGGCCGGCCTGGAAGCGGTGTTTATCCGCCAGCGGGGCCGCTCGGTGGTGCCGGTGCGGGTGTGCGCCTCGCCCCTTTACGATGAGGACGGCCAGGTCTGCGGCGGGGTGGAGACGCTGCAAAGCCTGCATCTGGCCAGCCATTTGGACAAGCAGGACCAGGAAGGGCGCCGCTGGGAAGACTTCATCGGCGAGAGCCCCCAGGTGCAGCGCATCTTCGACACCCTCAAGGTGGCCGCCCCCAACCGGGTCACCGTGCTCATAGAGGGCAATACCGGCACGGGCAAGGACCTGCTGGCCCAGATCGTCCACTACAACAGTCCCCGGGCTCACAAGCCGCTCATCAAGGTGAACTGCGCGGCCCTGCCGGAAAACCTCTTGGAAAGCGAGCTGTTCGGCTACACCAAGGGGGCCTTTACCGGGGCCGAGCGCGACAAGCCGGGCCTCTTCCAGTTGGCCCACGGGGGCAGCCTGTTTTTGGACGAGATCAGCGAGCTGCCCCTGTCTTTGCAGGCCAAGCTGCTCAGAGTCTTGGAAGAGCAGGAGTTTTTCCCACTGGGAGCCCGGGAGGTCACCAAGGTCGACGTGCGCATCCTGGCCGCCAGCAACAAGCCCCTGGACCGCCAGGTGGAGCGGGGCCTGTTTCGCGAGGACCTCTATTACCGCCTCAACGTAATCAAGGTAACCGTGCCCTCGCTCAAAGAGCGCCGCGGGGACATACCCCTGTTGATCCGCCGCTACATTCAGCACAAGAACGTGGAAAACGGCACCTACATCTGCCGCTTCTCGCCCGAAACCCTCAACGTGCTTTTAAATTACGACTACCCGGGCAACGTTCGCGAGCTGGAGAATATCCTGGAGCACGCCTGCCTGTTGTGCCGCGGCGATGTTATCAAGTCCCATCACCTGCCCCGGGACCTAGAGGAAGAAGTGACCTCCACCTTGGAGCCCGGAGGCTCCCACAAGGAAAAAGACGAGTTGATCCAGGTACTTAATCGGCACAATTGGAACCAGACCGCGGCGGCGGCCGAGCTGGGCATCAACCGCACCACCCTTTGGCGGCGCATGAAGCGCCTGGACATCAACAAGCCCTGACTCGAGTGTTGCATCAGTGCAGCTACAGTGTTGCGAGCAACGCAACACTGCTATAGCCCCCATTATAGGCATAAACAGAAACAATTGAATAAAACTCTATGCAAGTGTTGCATCCTTATGCAACACTATAGAATCCCCTAATTCCTACTAAGCGTTGTATGTTGTTGATTTATTTATATATTTATTTTTGAACCATTTGGCACGAGTTGTGCCTTAGTAAAGGGTGACCATTTATTTAATCGGGATAAATCATGGCCCCTTTGCCGCAGCACCAAATCAAGCTCACCAGCCGCCTGGCTTTCAAGCTGACGGTATGGGTAGGGCTTAGCTTGGTGTTGTTGACCACCGCCTCGGCTTACTGGGCGGTGCGGCAACAGGAGCGCAGCTCCATTGAAAAAATGCGCCAAGCGGGCAACTGGTTCAGCGACACGGTCAAGCGGGCCACCCGCTACGACATGCTCAAGGACCAGCGCCAAAGCCTGCACCAGGTCATCGAAGCCATGGGCCGCCAGCCGGGGGTGGAGGTGATCCGGGTGCTCAATAAAAAGGGCCGTATCATGTTCAGCAGCCGCTCGGCGGAGATGGGGCGCATGGTGGACATGGAAAGCGAGGCCTGCTACGGGTGTCACTTCAAGGACCGTCCCTTGGAGCGCCTGGCCATAAAGGACCGCAGCCGCATCTTCACCCTGGCCGGCAGCAAGGACAATCCGAGTCACCGGGTGCTGGGCGTAGTCAACCCCATCTACACCGAGCCCGCCTGTTACACCGATCCCTGCCATGTGCATCCGGCCGACCAGAAAGTGCTGGGGGTGCTGGACGTGGCCCTGTCCCTGGGGCAGGTGGACCGGGAGGTGGGCTCCACCACCCGTCAGGTGGTGCTCTACGCGATGGCCCTTTCCCTGGTCATCTGTGCGGTGGTGGCGGTGTTCACTTTTCTGTTCATCAACCGCCCCCTCACCAGCCTGCTGGGCGCCACCCGGCGCATCACCGAGGGCGACTACAACCAGCCCATTGTGCCCAAGACCAACGACGAGATCGGCGCGGTGGCCCAAGCCTTTGACCTGATGCGCCGGGGCATAAAGGAAAAAACCGAGGACCTGGAGCTGGAGCGCCGCCAATACCAGCGCCTGTTCGAGGAAGTGCCCTGCTACATCACCGTGCAGGACGCGGACTTCAAGCTTTTGGCCCACAACAAGCGTTTTGAGCGCGACTTCGGCCCCAGCATTGGTCGCTATTGCTACCTGGCCTACAAGAACCGCGACTCGCGCTGTCCCAACTGCGCGGTGGCCAAGACCTTTGCCGACGGCCGGGCCCACAGCGCGGAGGAAAAGGTGGTGGGCGCCGACGGCAGCCCCCGCTACTTCCTCAACCTCACCTCGCCCATCACCGACAAGCAGGGCAACATCGTGGCGGTGATGGAGATGGCCACCGACATCACCGACGTGTTGCGCCTTGAGGAAGAGCTCAAGCGCTCCGAGGAAAAGTACCGCCTGTTCTTCAACAACGACCCCAACCCCATCTTTGTTTTCGATGCGGACACCCTGGAGATTCTAGATGCCAACGATCGCGCGGCCGGCGAATACGGCTACCCTCCGCAAAATCTGGTGGGCCGCTCCTTCTTGGACCTCACCCCCGCTTCCGACCGCCCCCAGGTGCGCAACTTCATCGCCCTCAAGGGCTCCTTCCTTTCCAAGGTGCGTCAGGAGCGCGCCGGCGGCGAGGTCTTTTTCGTCAACCTCAGGGCCAGCTATGGTGAACACATGGGAAGAAAGGCCGTGATCGCCACCACCTCGGACATGACCGAACGCCTGCAAACCGAGCAGCAGCTCATCCAGGCGGCCAAGATGGCCACCCTGGGCGAGATGAGTGCGGGAGTGGCCCACGAGCTAAACCAACCTCTGGCGGTCATCGCCGCGGGCTCCAGCTTTTTAAACAAGGTGATCTCCAAGGGCCAAGCCCCCACCCCGGAGCAGCTGTTGCAGGTGGCCAAGGAGATGAGCCAACAGGTGGAGCGGGCCCGGCGGATCATCGACCACCTCAGGGAGTTCGGCCGCAAGCACGAGGTCACCGCCGAGAGCATCTCCCTGAACGACCCCATCCAGGGCGTTTTGGGTTTGTTGGGCCAACAGCTCAGGGTGCATAATATCGAGGTGGAGACCGATCTCGATCCCAACCTGCCCCCCGTCCTGGGTGACGTCAACCGACTGGAACAAGTGTTCATCAACTTGATTATGAACGCGCGTGACGCCATCGAGGAGCGCAGGAGCAAGCAGCCCGAAATGCAAGGGCACATCAAGATAACCAGCTTCGCCTACCAGGGGCGGGCGCTGGTCACGGTGGCCGACAATGGCGGAGGAATCCCCGAAGGCAGCCAGGACCGCATTTTCGAGCCCTTCTTCACCTCCAAGGAAGTGGGCAAGGGCACCGGGCTGGGCCTTTCCATCTCCTACGGCATTGTGCGCGATTTCAAAGGCACCATTCAGGTGGAAAACATTCCCGGCGAAGGGGCCGAGTTCAAGCTCAGCTTCCCGGTCCGGTGGGGGGCCAAGGCATGAGCGTTAGCACACCACCTCCATATCCCAACCTGCTGGTCATCGACGACGAGCCGGGCATCCGCAGCATGATGTCGCTGTCGCTCACGGCCGACGGCTACAAGGTTTGCACCGCCGCCGATGGGGCCGAGGGCCTCAGCCTGTTCGAGGAACAAAAGCCCGACATCGTGCTCACCGACATCAAGATGCCCGGCCTGGACGGCATCGAGGTGCTCAAGCGCATCAAGTCCATGAGCCCGGACACCGAGGTGATCGTCATCACCGGCCACGGCGACATGGACCTGGCGGTGCGCTCGTTGCAGCTTATGGCCAGCGACTTCGTGACCAAGCCGGTGAGCGACCAGGCCCTGGAGGTGGCCCTAAAGCGGGCCGCCGAGCGCCTGACCCTCAAGGCCCAGCTGCGCTGCTATACCCAGGACCTGGAGCGCAGGGTGGCCGAAGCCACGGCCAAGGTGGTGGCCACCGAGCGCATGGCCGCGGTGGGCCAAACGGTGAGTGCGCTGGTGCACTCGCTAAAGAACATGCTGGCCGGGCTAAAGGGCGGCATCTACATGGTGAGCCAGGGTTTGAGCGGCTCGCACAAGCAGCTCACCGACGAAGGCATGCAGATGCTCGAGCGCAACCTGGCCCGGGTGCAGGACCTGGTGGGCGATTTGATGACCATCGCCAAGCCCCGCAAGCCCGACATGGCTCCTCTGCCCCTGAAGGACCTTTTGAGCGAGGCCGGGCGCATCATGGCCACCGAGGCCGAGGAAAAAGGCGTGATCCTCAAGATGGAATTTCCCCAGGGCGACGGCCCGGTAGCCATGGCCGACCACCGCATGGTTTTGGAGGCCTTCCTCAACCTGGTGAGCAACGGCATCGACGCGGCCTCGGAGATGATCGACGGCAAGGTGGTACTCAGCGCCAGCGGCGACCCCAGGGAAGTGTGCCTGATGGTGCGCGACAACGGCCCGGGCCTGGAGGCCGAGGCGGCCGAGAACATATTCAAGGGCTTTTACAGCACCAAGGGATCGGCGGGCACCGGCCTGGGGCTCATGGTGGCCCAGAAGACCGCCCGCGAGCACCACGGGCGGGTGGAATTCAGCACTTCGCCCACCCGGGGCGCTTTGTTCAGCCTGGTGCTGCCCGCCGCCGGGCGCGCGGCCTATTTGAAATACGCTGACTAGGCCGGGCCCTGGGCCACGGCCGGTTTATATAAGGGAGGTGATCAAATGATCGCTTACAAGAACATTCTCTACTGTACGGATTTCTCTGAAGACGCGGAGATTGCTTTGCACCACGCCGTGGACATGGCGCGCCGCCACGGGGCCAAGCTGCACATCCTGCACTGTCCCCACTCCACCCTGCGCTACATGCCCACCGAGACCGACGAGGGCGCCGAGCCCGGCGACGTGACCTACGCCTCGCCGGAGCTGCTGGCCAAGCTCAAGGAGGATCTCAAGGCACGCTACGCGGCCAAGGTTGAAGGTATCGACGTGGACTGGGTGGTGCTGGCGGGCACCCCCTTTGTGGAAATTCTCAGATACGTACGCGAAAACAGCGTGGACTTGGTGGTTATGGGCATGGAGGGAGCCTCGGCCCGCGAGGATACCCACTATGGAAGCACCGTGGATCAGGTGGCCAAGCGCTGCCCCTGCCACGTGATGGCCATCCGTAACCCCGAGCGCACTTACACTCTATAGCCCCGGGAGGGAGCATCATGGCCAAGAGAGTTTTGGTGGTGGACGACGAGATGGACGTTCGCACCTTTATCACCACCCTGCTGGACAGCAACGGCTACAAGGCGGTGGTGGCGGAAAACGGTGAACAGGGCTGGCAGAAGTTCCAGGAAAAGAAGCCGGACATGGTCACCCTGGACGTAATGATGCCCAAGGAGAGCGGCATCAAGATGTATCGCAACATCAAGACCAACCCCGAGTTCGCGGGCGTTCCGGTGTTGATCATCAGCGGCCTGGCCCGCAAGACCTTCCTGCATTCCCAGAAGGTGCTGGACCAGTTCAAGAACCAGAGCGTGCCCGAGCCCGAGGGCTACATCGAAAAGCCGCCCGAGCCCGAAGAGCTCTTGGCGGAGATCAAGCGCATCATCGGTTAGCCCTCTTTGGAGGTTCCCATGTCCGGACCCATCGCCGGGGCTCCCAACGGGGAGGCCCCCACTACAGACCGGCCCCAGGCCCCCAGCCCGGAGCAGGCCATCCGGCCCGACGGCAGCTGGCTGGCCCGGGTGGAGGAGGCCAGCGGGGTGAAAGCCGGGGCCTGCTACGGCTGTAAGAAATGCTCCAACGGCTGCCCCCTGGGCTTCGCCATGGACCTGCACCCCTACCAGGTGGTGCGCTACCTGCAGCTGGGACAGATGGACAAGCTGGAAGGCTCGGCCACGGTGTGGATCTGCGCCTCCTGCCAGACCTGCCTGACTCGCTGTCCCAACCAGGTGGACCTGCCCCGGCTCATGGACTGGCTCAAGGAGGAGCTGGTGCGCCGGGGCCAGGCGGCCCCTGAACAAAGGGTGCGCCTGTTTCATCAAACCTTCCTCAAAAGCGTGGCCAAGCGGGGCCGGGTGTTCGAGGGCGAAATGATGGCCACCTACATGCTCAAGACCGGCGGGGCCTTTGGTTCCGAGGCCATCAAGAATGCCCGCCTGGGCCTGACCATGCTCAAAAAGGGGCGGATGAAGCTCTTGCCCGAGCGCGTCAAGGACCGCCGCTGGCTAAAAGCCCTGTTCAAGGAGCCCAAGGGAGGCAGCCATGCCTGAGGTCAGCTACTACCCTGGTTGCTCCCTGGAGTCCACGGCCCGCGATTACGCTGAAAGCGTGGAAGGGGTGTGCGCCTCCCTGGACATTGTGCTCAAGGAGCTCAAGGACTGGAACTGCTGCGGCTCCAGCGCGGCCCACAGCCTGGACCACCGGGCTGCCCTGAACCTGGGGGCGCGAAACCTGGCCTTGGCTGCCAACGGCCCCTCGCCCCTGGTGGTGCCCTGCGCCCTTTGCTACAACCGCCTGGCCAGCGCCCGCCGCGAACTGATGGAAGGCGAGGATCTGGTCATCGACGAGATCAAGGCCATGGGCGGCGATTACGCCTCGGTGCAGGTGGTGGAGCTAAACGACTATCTTTCCTCGCCCGAGGTGATCGCCCTGGCCAGGGAAAAGGCCGCGGATCAGGACCTCAGCGGGCTCAAGGCGGTGTGCTACTACGGCTGCCAGGGGCAGCGCCCCCCGGCGGTGACCGGCAAGACCGACTATGAAAACCCCCAAGCCCTGGACCGCCTGCTCACTGCCCTGGGGGTCACGGTCATGGACTGGCCTTTTAAGACCGACTGCTGCGGGGCCTCCCACGCGGTGGCCCGACCGGATTTGGTCTTCACCCTGGTGGCCCGGCTCTACGAACGGGCCCTGGCCCAGGGAGCCAACTGCATCGTCACCGGATGTCAGATGTGCCAAGCCAACCTGGACATGTACCAGGAAGAAATCGCCAAAGAGATGGGACAGGAGGTGTACCTGCCGGTCCTGTACTTCACCGAGGTGATGGGCCTGGCCCTGGGCATTGATGAAACCCCCAAATGGCTGAAGCGGCATCTGGTGAGCCCCAAGGGCCTGCTGG
>JAHLLJ010000110.1 GCA_020444205.1 Deltaproteobacteria bacterium
GCCCTACGAGGCCTCCTACAAGAAGAACCACATCCCCGGCGCGGTGCAGTTCCTCTTCCCCATCCCGGACGTGACCGAGATGAAGCCCGAGGACAAGGCCAAGTACGCCAAGCTGTTGGGCGACAACAAGGACATGGTCATCGTGGTCTACTGCGGCTTCCCCAAGTGCACCCGCAGCCACAACGGGGCCATGTGGGCCAAGAAGCTGGGCTACAAGAACGTGTACCGCTATCCCGGAGGCATCAAGGCCTGGATGGAAAAGGACTACCCCGTAGCCTCCAAGTAGCCCTCTAAACCAGCCGACAATTAAGGCCTGGGGCGCTCTGCCCCGGGCCTTTTTATTTAACTTGTTGGGTTTCGCTTTGCTTTAGCCAGCCTACGCCAAAGCTGATGCGGTTTGAATTTGACCGGCCTGAATCAGGCGATAGGCCCTGTCGGTGGAGAACTCATTCGGGCGGGGATAAGCCCCGCCCTCCACAGCCAGGCACTTCAGAACAGATAGTTAAGCGGGTTTGCCAGGTGTCCGTGGGCGAGGCGTCCGGTGAGCGCAGGCCGCAGGCGTATTGCTGATACGCCGAGGCCTAAGCGATGCCGGCAACAAAGCCCACGGGCAGCCGGCGAAGCCGACCAACTCAGCGGCTTATTCAGGTGTTCGTGGGCAAGGCGGCCCAAGGCTTGGGCGGCCAAAGGGAGTTGGCGGGAGCAATTACCGTATGTGGCGGCATCTTGGCTACTCGACCCGATCCGCTGCCAGCGGCACGCTGGCGAGCGCCGCCCGCAAGGCAGCATAGCGCCGCCTGGCGAAGCCGCCGCTCACACCAAGATTTCGGGGGAGGGTACGGCCTTATGCGGATTTAATATGCCCGCCGGGTCGAAGAGCTTCTTGATGCCGCGCATCATCTCCATGGCCACCGGGTCCAGCTCGGCACCCACGTAGCCCAGCTTGGCGCTGCCCACCCCGTGCTCGCCGCTCAAAGAGCCACCCACCTTGAGCACCTGGGCAAACACGTCGGTGACCGCCTGGTGGGCCTGGCGGTTCTGCTCCGGGTCCGAGGCGTCGTACATCACGTTGACATGCAAATTGCCGTCGCCGGCGTGGCCAAAGGTGGGGATAAGCACCCCGCGTTTTTCGCCAATGGCGTGGATGGCCCGAATAGTCTGGGCCAGGCGGCCCAGGGGCACCACCACGTCCTCGTTGAGCTTGTTGGGGGCCAGGTTGTACATGGCCGGGCCCATGGAGCGCCTGACCCGCCAAAGCTCGGCAGCCTCGGCCTCGCCCAGGGCCATGCGCACCTGGCGGCCGCCGCTGTCTTGCAACACCTTGACCAAGCGCTCTCCCTGACCGGCCACCACTTCGGGAGCGCCGTCCACATCGATGAGCACCATGGCCTCGGCTTCGGGCGGCAGGCCCAAACCCGCGTGGGCGTTTACCGCCATGAGGCTCTGGGAGTCGATGAACTCCAGGGCCGCCGGGATGATGCCGCTTAAGAGAACCGCCTGCACCGCCTGGGCCGCGGCTTCCAGGTCGTGGAACAGGGCGTTGACCGTGGCCTTGGCCTCGGGCTTGGGCAGCAGGCGCAGAGTGAGCTCGCTCATCACCGCCAGGGTGCCCTCGCTGCCCACCAGCAGGCGGGTGAGGTCGTAGCCCACCACCGTTTTCATGGTGGAGCGCCCGGTGCGCAGCACCCGGCCGTCGGGCAGCACCGCCTGCAGGGCCAGGACGTAGTCGCGGGTGACTCCATACTTCACCGCCCGGAGCCCGCCGGAGTTTTCCGCCGCGTTGCCGCCCACGGTGCAAAACTCCACGCTGGCCGGGTCGGGCGGGTAGAACATGCCCTGGGCCTCGGCGGCCCGTTGCAGGTCTGCGGTTATCACCCCCGGCTGCACCACAGCCACCTGGTCGGCGGGGTCTACTCTGATGATGCGGTTCAGGCCCGCCAGATTGAGCACCAGACCACCGTCCACGGGCAGAGAGCCGCCGGACTGGCCCGAGCCCGCCCCCCGGGGCACCACCGGCACCCGGTGGTTACTGGCCGCGGCCAAGACCCGGGAGATCTGCTCCACGTCCACGGCGCGCACCACTGCCTCGGGTGGATAGCTCTTGCCCGTGGCGTCATAGGAGTAGAGCAGGCGGTCTTCCGGGCCGTCGCTGTAGTTGTCGGCTCCGGCGGCCTGCCTCAGGGCGCTGCGCGCGGCGGGGTCCATCAATCCTCCAGGGTTGCGCCGGGCTACGGCGGTGTACCATGCTAACTTAAATACCATAGCGCGAGGAAGCAGTCTTGCACCCTATCCGCCGCCACATTGCCCTGCTCATGATTTTGGCCGCCCTAAGCCTGGGCCTGGCCTGCGCCCCTGCCCCGTCCCCGCCCCAGGCTTTGCACCTGCCGCCCCAGGACCTGACTCCGCTGCTGCCCAAGCTCGGCAAGGGCGGCTGTCTGCTGCGGCCCGCATATCAGGCCCATCGGGCCAAGGATTATCTGGAGCGCTACTTTGACTGCTGGACCCGCCCTAAGCCCAAGCACAACCAAGCCGAGCTGTGGGCCCTGGCCCGACCAGCGGCGGAAAAGCCCGGCCTGGGCATCAACCTGCGGCCCCATTCCCCGGGGTGGTACCGCAAGCTGTGGCAGGAAGCCGGGGGCAACGCCTACCCCAGCACCGACTGGAAAGGCCTCACTCTGCGCCCCTGCCATTTGCGGGTGCTGCCCACCCTCGAACCGGATTTCGAAGATGGCCCGGGAGGAGGCTTCCCCTTTGACCGTTTGCAACAAACCTCCCTGCCCGGCGGCCTGCCGGTCAGGGTGTGGCACGTTAGCCCCCGTGGCGGCTGGCTGGTGGTGGAGACTCCCCTTGCCTTGGGCTGGCTGCCCACGGACGCGGTAGGACGGCTGACTCCCCGGCAGAAAGCCCGCTGGATAAAAGGGCCTTTTCTGGCAGTAACCAGGGACCGCACCCCGGTGCGCACCCTGGGGGGCCATTTCGTGTTCAACGCCGCTTTGGGCTGCCTGCTGCCCCAGGAGCCCATTCGGGGCGACTCCTGGCGGATGCTCGCTCCCCTGGGCGTGCTGCAGGGCGAGGCGGTGTTGGGCCCCTGCGCCCTGCCCCTGGAAAACGCCGCGCCGTTTCCCATACCCCTTACTCCAGCCAACCTGAGCATGGTGGCCCGGCCCCTGCTGGGCCAGCCCTATGACTGGGGCGGCCAATGGGGACAGCGAGATTGCTCAGCCTTGACCCGTGATTTGCTGGCTCCGTTCGGCCTGTGGCTGCCGCGCAACTCGGCGGACCAGGCCAAGGCCGGGGTGGTCAACATCTCCTTGGATGGCATGAGTAGCCAGGAAAAACGGGCATTTGTTCTTATGCGCGGCGTCCCCTGGCTGAGCCTGCTCTATATGCCGGGCCATGTGATGCTCTATTTGGGCGCACCTCAGGGGGAGCCCCTGGTGCTCCAGGCCCTGTGGGGCCTCAAGAGGCGCACCACCCAAGGCGAGGGTCGCTTTCGGGTGGGCCGGGTGGTGATAACCGGCCTGGAGCCAGGCGCCGGGCTGCCCGACCTGGCCAGGCCCGAAGGTCTGTTCTTGCCTCGCCTGAGCACCCTGGTGCTGCTGGCGCCACCCGAGGGGCGGTGCCCGCATTCCGACTAAATCGATATATTCAATAATTTCGCGACCTGTACATCAATATTAACGATTTGACCTTCCGGCCAATCCAGCTAAAGTTTAATTAAGCCCGACCATAATCAGGGATTTCATCCGGCGGGCGCTTTCATCAAGCCGGGAGAGAGCCATTTCCAAGATCGCCCAGCATAAGGCCCCGGAAAGCCAAGACATCAGCCGATTGGTGGGGGCCAAGGCCCAGGAGCTGTTCTTCAACGGACGCATGCTCTGTGCCCCGGCGGTGCTCACCGCCCTGAACCAGGGCCTGGGGGGCAAGCTGGATCAGGCGGTGGTCAACAACCTCACCGCCGGTCTGGTGGAGGGCCTGGGCGGGGCGGGGTGCCTGTGTGGGGCAGTGGCCGGGGCCTGCATGGGCCTGGGCCTGTTCCTGGGCGCGGGCAAAGAGGGCGGCCGCTCCAGCCGCCGGGTGGCCGCGGCCAGTCACGAGCTGCACGACGCCTTCAAGGCCGAGCGGGGCTCCACTTGCTGCCGGGTGCTCTCCAAAAAGGTCAAGCACGACAAAAAGGCCCACTTCGCCCAATGCGCCGAGCTGAGCGGCCTGGCCGCCGAGTTGGCCTGCCGCGCTCTGTTGGAGCAACGCCCCGAGTTGGCCCAGGCGGTGGATATGAACTACCTGCGCCACGAGGTGGGGAAAAAATCCGGCCTGGCCCGCCTGGTCACCGCAGTCTCTTCCTAGCAGTCACCCAGCAATACCGTTTGGTATAAAAATCGCATCCCACCGGGATGGGGCCGCTATTTTGCCGCCATGGGCTCCCGAGGGAAGGTCAAGTGATTTTTATGCATTATCTCCATGGGTTGAAAACAAAAGAAAGCGCCGGGTGGCTAGTCCCGGCGCTTTCTAGGAAAGGAGAAAAGGCTTTTAGAAGCTGGTTGCCCTAATATGGAAGCAATTAGGGTGCCAAACCGCCGCCAAAGGCTCTTTCTCCTTGCCTAAGCTATTAATTTCAGCCACTTGACTTAAAGGCCCGATCCATAGCTTTTCCCTCCGGCAAACCGCGCGGGTACAAAAATTTGAACCGCCGACAAGGCTCGGAAGGATCATTTTGTATAACCTGCCTTAATCAGTGCCAAAAGTTTAGTTCAAAAATCAGCACTCACGAGGAGCGATTCCCGGAGCCGGAAAATCCTCGCACAGATTGGCCACTAATTGACGGATGTTGGTCAGGGCGTCCTGATCTTCTATATTGGCCGCCGCCTGGGCTATCAGTCCGGCGACGAGGTCCATCTCCGCTTCGCCCATGCCCCGGGTGGTCAGGGCCGGGGTCCCCATGCGCACCCCGCTGGGGTCGTTGGCCGAGCGGGGGTCAAAGGGGATCTTGTTGGCATTGGCCACGATGCCCGCCTGTTCCAGAGCGGTGGCCAGGGCCTTACCGGTGAGCCCCGAGGCCCCGGCGTCGATGAGCACCAAGTGATTGTCCGTGCCGCCGGTGACCAGGGTGAAGCCGCGATCCAAAAGGCCCTGGGCCAAGGCCTTGCTGTTGGCCACCACCTGACGACAGTAGTCGGTGTAGGTTGGGGCGGCCGCTTCCTTCAGGGCCACGGCGATGGCCGCAGTGGTCTGGTTGTGGGGGCCGCCCTGCAGGCCAGGAAAAACCGCCTTGTCAATGGCCTTGGCCAATTCCTGACGGCAGAGGATCATGCCGCCCCGGGGGCCGCGTAAAAGCTTGTGGGTGGTGCTGGTCACCACGTCGGCGTGGGGGAAGGGCGCGGGGTGCTGGCCGGTGACGCACAGCCCGGAGATGTGGCTAATGTCGGCCACCAGGCGGGCTCCCACTTCATCGGCGATTTCGGCAAAGGCCGCGAAATCCACCACCCGGGGATAGGAAGAGGCCCCGCAGAAGATCATCTGGGGCTTGAACTCCTGGGCCAGGCGGCGGGCCTGGGCGTAGTCGATGCGCCCATCCTCCCGGCTCAGGCCGTAGGCTGCTATTTCATAATAAGTGCCCGAAAAGCTGGCCTTGGCCCCGTGGGTAAGATGGCCGCCCGCGGCCAAATCCATGCCCAACACCCGGCCGCTCTTGCCCAGCAGGCCCAAGTACACCGCCATGTTGGCCGGGCTGCCCGAGTAGGGCTGCACGTTGGCGTGCTCGGCCCCGAAAAGCTCCTTAGCCCGGGAGATGGCCAACATCTCCACCTCGTCTATGTTTTCCTGGCCTTGGTAGTAGCGCTTGGCCGGGTAGCCTTCAGAGTATTTATTGGAAAGAATGCTGCCGGTGGCGGCAAGCACCGCGGGAGAAGCATAGTTTTCCGATGGGATCATGCGCAGTACCGAGGCCTGACGCTCGGTTTCCTTGTCGATCAGAGCCGCTATCTCGGGGTCAGTGGAGTGGAGAGGGTCCATGGTATTGAGTTCCTTGGAGGTTGCCGTAATAAGGGTCTAACCATGGCACAGGCCTAATGCCTTGTCAACGTTGAGGCAGCTCCCTTGGCGGCTCCGCCGCTTTAGGGTAGAAAGGTAGTAGAGTAAAATTCAGCCTGACCCCGTGGAGACAAGCTTTTGCGCCTTGAAGGATACAAGCACCTGGAATTAGAGGACAAGGATGTTTTTACCCGTCACCTGCGGGCGGGAGCCCCGGCAATAAGCGAACTGACCTTTTCCAACCTGTTCATGTGGCGGCACCATTACCAGCCCCACTGGCGCGAGGACGGCGACTGCCTGCTGGTGGCCGCCTGTCTGGAGGGCACCGAGCCCTTTGGCCTGCCCCCGGCCGGAGCGGGGGACTTGGTGAAAGCCGCGGAAACCCTGTGCCGGGACATGGCCAAGGCGGGCTATTTGCACGATTTGCAGCGGGTGGGCGAGGACTTGGCCGGCCAGCTGGAGGCCACCGGGCGCTTCAGCGTGGCCCTGGACCGCGACAACAGCGATTACGTGTACCTGGCCTCGGAGCTGGCCGATCTGCCGGGGCGGCGTTTTCACCGTAAAAAGAACCATTTCAACAAGTTCGTCAAGAATTACCAATTCGAGTATCAGCCCCTGGAGGCGGAGATGATCCGCCAAGTGTTGGACATGCAGGAGAACTGGTGCCAGCTACGCGACTGTGACCAGGACCCCGGCCTGGCCAGCGAGGACCGGGCCATCTACGAGGCCCTGACCCACTACGACCACCTTGACTACTCCGGCGGGGTTATCCTCATCAACGGCAAGGTGGAGGCCTTCAGCCTGGGCGAGCCGCTTTCGCCGGACACCGCGGTGATCCACATCGAAAAAGGCAATCCGGACTTTGACGGCATTTACGCGGCCATAAACAAGCTCTTCGTGCAAAGCGCCTGGCCGGTCATGACCTACATCAACCGGGAGCAGGACCTGGGTCTCAGCGGGCTGCGCAAGGCCAAGGAGTCTTACCAGCCCCATCATCTGGTTAATAAGTACGTGGTTACGCCGAACTTTTTATAGGCCCGCCACTACGGGGCATGCTTGCGCCCCAGGGGGGTTTGCGCTAGCCTGTTTAGGGATTTTTTGGGCATAGGCCTCCTGGCAACAAAGGAGCAAGCGGTTTGCTGGAACTTAAGCCTTATCAACAGAGACTGGCTCGCCTTTTGGCTGGCTGCGGGGCCCTTTTCTTTGCCCCGGATCTGCGCCTCAAGGACGGGCGGCCCACCCCCTATTTCGTGAACCTGGGCAAGCTCAACACCGGACGCCTGGCCCTGGAGATGGGCCGCTGCTTCGCGGGCTGGATCGCCGAGCAGGGCCTTATCGGGGAAAACCCGGTTATCCTGGGCCCCTCATACAAGGGCAGCGCCCTGGCTCTGGCCGCGGCAATGTGCCTGTGGCAGGACGAGGAGGCCGATCTGGCCTTTGACTACGACCGCAAGGAGGCCAAGACCCACGGCGAGGCCAGCGGGGCCAAGGCCATGTTCGTGACCGGGGCCCTGACTCCCGGAGCCAAGCTGCTGATCATAGACGACGTGGGCACCTCCATGGCCACCAAGCGCGACCTGCTGGTCAAGCTCCAGGCCGAGGGAGAGCGCCTGGGCAAACCTTTTGAGATTTTGGGGGTGCTCTTGGGCGTGGACCGTGAGCAGACCCAGGCGGTGTACGATGGCCAGGGCAAGCTGGTGGAGGGGGTGCGCGGGCCCGACGCCCTGGCCGCCTTTGTCCAGGACACCGGGGTCAAGGTGTGGTCCCTGCTGGGCATCCGGGAAATGGTGCAATTTTTGGCCGAGGTGGGTGAGCCGGTGACCATAGCCGGAAGCAAACGCCCCCTGGAGGAGGCGGATGTGCAAAAGGTAGAAGAATACCTGGCCATATACGGACGGGAGGCCTAGACCGTGCGCCGCGCCCTGGTATCGCCCCTGTTGTCAGGCCTGGTGATACCCGGCCTGGGGCAAATCGTGAACCGTCAGGTGGGCAAGGGGGCCATGATGGTGGCCGCGGCCAGCCTGCTGTTCATGCTCACCCTGGGATTCGCCTTTCATGAGATAAGCCAGGCGGTGCTGGCCCTAGAGGGCTACGCCGGCCCGGACAAACTGGCCGCCCTGAGGGTTCAACTGCTCAAACAGGGCGTGACCTGGCTGGTGGTGTTGGGCGGGCTGATGGCCGCCTTGTGGGTGTATGGCATCATCGACGCCTGGCGGGGGGGCCGGGAGCGGGACGCCCAACTGGCCGGTTAATAAGGGACAGCAAGATGCGCTCCATAGTAATAGATGAACTAAGGCCGCCGGACATGGAAAAGCTCATCAGCCATCTGGAGGCCACCCTTGATTCTTCCGGCCTGCCCGATGTCTTTTGGCTGCAAATGCCCGAGGAGTTGTTGACCCCCGCCCAGAGGGAGCATGCCGCCTGCGGGCCCCACCGGGTGGCGGTGGTGCTGGAGCTGGACAGCCTGAAGCTGGAGCTTCTGGTGCGGGCCTCCCAGAGCCTGCGCTGCTCCTGCACCGGCTATGCCGACGACGACCAGCGCCAATGGCTAATAGACTATGTGGACGATCTGATCGAGCAGCTTCAGCTGCAGACATAGGAGTTAAACAAATGCTGCCGGGTATGGGAAGGGGCGGTGGCCAAGGACAATACAAGGACTTGGAAGCCACCAGCTTGTTCTGCCCCCGCTGTAGAAAGGCCCAGCCGGTGCGGCGGCGCCTGCTTTTGGTTTTGCCCACCGGAGAAAAATATTCCTACCTTTGTGCCGTATGCGGCGAGGAGGTGGGCAGCAAGACCGAAACCGGACCGACCAACGGGGTGATAAACACCCTGGGTTAGAGATAGCAGTTGAACCAACTCAAGCCACAGCCCACCCGGGCGCTCATCACCGGCGGAGCCGGATTTATCGGCGGCCATCTGATCAAGCACCTGCTTTCCCTGGGGCAGCAGGTAGAGGTCATCGACGACCTGTCCACCGGCAGCATCGAGAACATCGAGCCCTTTAAAAACTCCCCTGAATTTTCCTACACCGTCGCCGACATGCGCGAGGTGCCCCTGTTGGCGGAAATGGTGGACCGGGCCGATGTGGTCTACCACCTGGCCGCCGCGGTGGGGGTGCGCCTGATCGTGGAAAGCCCGGTTAAGACCATTGAAACCAACGTGGGCTGCACCGAGACGGTACTCAAGCTGGCCAACAAAAAAGGCAAAAAAGTCGTCATCGCCTCCACCAGCGAGGTCTACGGCAAAAACGACACGGTGCCTTTCCGCGAAGACCACGACTTGGTGATGGGCCCCACCAGCAAGTCCCGCTGGTCCTATGCCTGCTCCAAGGCCATAGACGAGTTTTTGGCCTTGGCCTATTGGCGGGCCCGGGGTCTGCCGGTGGTGGTGGCCCGCTTGTTCAATACCGTGGGCCCCGGCCAGACCGGACGCTACGGCATGGTCCTGCCCAGCTTCGTGCGCCAGGCGCTCAGCGGCAAGCCCATCACCGTGTACGGCGACGGCACCCAGAGCCGCTGTTTCTCCGCAGTGGACGAGGTGGTGCATTGCCTATCCGCCCTGGCCGAGACCCCAGAAGCGGTGGGCCAGGTGGTCAACGTGGGCTCCACCCAAGAGGTAAGCATCCTGGGGCTGGCCGAAATGGTGAAAAAGCTGACCCAAAGCGATTCGCCCATCAAAATGATTCCTTACGAAGAGGCTTACGAGGAAGGCTTCGAGGACATGCCCCGGCGCATGCCCGACGTAAGCAAGCTGCGCGAGTTGGTGGGCTTTGCCCCGGAAATGGATATCGAACAGGTGGTGCGCTCGGTGATCCGCTACTACCGGGAGCGCTGAGCTTGCCCGCTGCGCGACCAGGCGAGCCCATAGCATGACACCCGTCTACGCCTTTGCCCTGGCCCTGGCCGTGGCCGCCCTGCTTACCCCGATAGTCATCTTTTTAGCCCGCCGCCTGGGCTGGGTGGTGGCTCCCCGCCAGGACCGCTGGCACCGCAAGCCCACGGCCATATACGGCGGAGCGGCCATATACCTGGCCTTTGTGGCCGGTTGGCTGGCCCTGGGGGCTAGGGACGATCAGAGCCTGGTTCTGGTGGGCTGCGCCAGCGCCATGTTCGTTATCGGCCTCATCGATGACATCTTCGAAATGAAGGCCCAGGTCAAGTTCCTGGCCCAGCTTTTGGTGGCCACCGTAGCCGTGGCCCTGGGGCTTAGCTTCGACCTGCTGCCCTGGCCTTGGCTCAACGTGCCTTTCACCCTGCTATGGCTGGTGGGGGTTACCAACGCCATCAACATCCTGGACAACATGGACGGGCTCAGCTCCGGAGTGGCCCTGTCCGCGGGCATGATCCTGTCTTTGGTGGCGGTGCTGCGCGGCATGCCCGAGGTGGGGTTGCTGTCCGCGGCCCTGGCCGGGGCCGCCGGGGGCTTTCTCATCTACAACTTCAACCCGGCCAAGATATTTATGGGCGACTGCGGCAGCCTGTTTCTGGGCTTCAGCCTGGCCGGGTGCACCGTTTTGGGGGCGGGCGGCGCCAGCAACCTGGTGCTGGCCCTGCTCATCCCGGTGGGCGTGCTGGCCGTGCCCCTTTTCGACACCGCCCTGGTGAGCTTCCAGCGCACCAGCCACGGACGCTCCATCGCCCAGGGAGGCCGCGACCACTCCAGTCACCGCCTGGTGTTTTTAGGGCTCAGCGAACGCAAGGCGGTGTTGATACTCATCACCGTCAGCCTGGCCGGAGGCCTGCTGGCTTTGTTCCTGCAGTTCCTCAGCTCCCTGGTGGCGGTGGTGGTCATAGCGGTGGTGGCGGTGGTGTTTGTTTTCTTCGGAGTATTCTTGGGCGGGGTGAGGGTCTATGGCCCTAAAGAGCTCCCCCGCCCCCGCGAAAGCACCCTGCTTGGGCAGGTGATCCTATATAAAAAGCAACTTGTGCAGATACTCACCGACCTGCTTTTGCTTTCCGCCGCCTACACCGCCGCTTGGCTCTTGCGCTTCGAGGGCCACCTGGGCCCCCAGCAGATGACCCTGCTCACCCAGTCCCTTCCCTGGGTGCTCGCGGCCAAGATAGTGTGTTTGTGGATTTTTGGGGTGTACCGCGGCGAATGGCGCTATGTATCGGTGTATGCCATGATCCAGCTGGCCAAGGCGGTGCTGCTGGGTTCGCTGCTCATGGTGCTGGGGATTTTGCTGCTGCTGCGAGGGCATGGCTACAGCCTTGCCGCGGTGATCATCGACTTTTTCGTGAGCTTCCTTTTCCTGGCGGGCAGCCGCTTTTTGGTGCGGGCCTTCACCGAGAGCATGGTCCAGAAAAAGGGCGAGCCGGTGTTGATCATGGGAGCGGGCGACGGCGGGGAGTTGCTGCTCAGGGAGCTGCGCAACAACTCGGCCCTGCCCTATTCCCCGGTGGGCTTTGTGGATGACGACCCAGCCAAGCGCGGCCTGCTTATTCACGGGGTTCCGGTGCTGGGCACCCGCCACGACATCCCCGGGCTGGCCCGCAAACACGGGGTGGTCAGGGTATTCATCTCCATACTCAGTCCGGTGGAGGGGGGGCTGGAAGAGGTCTTCACCATGTGCCGCCAGACTGGAGTGGAGTGCGTGCGCATCCAGCCCATAGTGGAGCAAGAGCTTGCCCAGCCCCAATAAACAAGAATATGCTGGACCCATGGGTTCGCGGCGAGTGGGTGATGTGGACTTTTACGCCTTCCATGGTTTGGAGGCCCTGCCCGGCCTGTTGCACGGAGTGAGCACCCGCCAGATCGATCTGGCCGCCGCCGGGCCCGAGGCCGGGCCCAACCTGGAGCGCCTACGCGAGGCCCTGGGGCTGGAGAGATTGGTGTGGGTGCGCCAGGTGCACGGCACCCACATCGTGGCGGTCAACGGCGAGGAATCCCTGCCCGCGGCCCAGGCCGATGGCCTGGCCACCGACCAGGCCGGCGTCGGCTTGCTAATCAAGCAGGCCGACTGCCAGGCGGTGATCCTGGCCGCGCCGCAGCGCGGAGTCATCGCCAACCTGCACGCCGGGTGGCGGGGCAACGCGGCGGGTATGCCCGCCAAGGGGGTGGAATTCTTATCCCAACGCTACGGGGTGGCCCCGGACGAGCTTTACGCGGCAGTGAGCCCCAGCCTGGGGGCCTGCTGCGGGGAGTTCGTGAACTGGCGCCAGGAGCTGCCCGAGTGGTTCGCGCCCTTCAAGGTGGGGGAGAACCACTTCGACCTGGAGGCGGCCACCCGGCATCAACTGGAGTCCGCCGGGGTGCGGCCCGGGCGCATATTCACCAGCGGCAAGTGCACCGTGTGTGACCAGGAGTTTTATTCCTATCGCCGCGACAAGACCACCGCGCGTTTCGGCACGGTGGTGGCCCTGCGGGAGTGAGATGAGCATTAGCCTCAACGCCAAAGTGATGAGCAACCAGCCGGTGGGGCCGGAGATTTATCTGCTCACCCTTAAGGCCCCGGCCATCGC
>JAHLLJ010000111.1 GCA_020444205.1 Deltaproteobacteria bacterium
GGCCAGGCGGTTGGACTCGTTGATCTTGGAGTTGAGCATCAGGTCGTTGAGGATGACCTGAAGGTCGCTGATGGAGCGGGTGGTGGTGGCGTTTTCGCGCGCAGCCACCCGCATGGACTCCTCGTCCGAGGCCAGGTTCAGGAAGTAGGTTTCCACTCCATTGAGGCGGTGGCTGGCCGCGGCGTTGGCGTGGATGGACACGAAAATGTCCGCGTCCTTGGTGTTGGCAAAGGCGGTGCGCTCTTCCAGGTCCAAATAGGTGTCGTGGTTGCGGGTGAGCAGCACCTCCACCCCCAATAGCTTACGCAGCTTGGCTGCCACCCGCCGGGCTATGTCCAGCACCAGGGCCTTTTCCTTGGTGCCCTTCCATTGGGCCCCGGGGTCCTTGCCGCCGTGGCCTGGGTCGATGACCACCCGCTTGACCCCCAGGCCCAGGGCGGTGGCCAAGCTCAGTTGGGGCGGTGTTTCATTGGCCTTGCCCCGGGGGACCCGGCGCTCCCGTTTGGCCTGCCTGGCATGGGCCTTGGCCTTGGCTTGCTGGCCAAAGCAGTCAATCACCACCCTAAAGGGATCGTTCAAGGTGAACACCTTGTAGCTGGCTAGGTGCTTTATGTCCAACACCAGGCGCACGGTGTCCGGGTTGTATTGCCCGGCCCGCGCCGCCTTGAGCAGGCCGTCGCCAATGGGCACCTTGTCGTCAAAACCCTTGGGCAGCCGGGCTCCCTTGAGGTCCAGGTACAAACGGCGCGGCTTGTTGTGATCGGGGTCTCGCTTGAGCAGGGCGCTGTTGTAGGGCACCGGCCGTCCCAGGCCGATGACCACCCTGGTGTAGGAGGGGGTAGACCAGTGGCGAACCCCCTTGACCGTGGCCAGGGCGTCGGAAGCGGCCTTGCCGCCGGTGGGCTGCGGTTGCTTAGGCTCGGGTGGTACCTTGACCGGGGTAGGTTCAGCCGAAGGGGCGCTTTTGGCCTGCTCCCTCTGCTGGTTGGCCAGCTGGTCCTCCAAGACATCCAGGCGTTTTTTGGCTCTGGGGGCCATGTCGCCCCTGGGGTAGTTCACCGTGACCCGCAGATACTCCAAATAAGCCTGCTTGGGGTTATTGGCTTCTTCATACAGACCAGCCAGCATGAGTTGGGCGTCGTCGGCCAGGCGCGAATCAGGAAAGCGGTTGACCAGGCGGGTGAACAGGTCAATGGCTTGGTCAAAGTCCTCACCGCGTTTGAAGCGGCGCCAGGCCTGGGCGTGAATGCGGCCCATCCACAACATAGCGCCAGGCGCCTGTGGCCCCCGGGGGTTGGAGGTGTAGACCCTGGCGAAGCGCTCGGCCAGGCTTTGCCAATTCTGGTAAACCTCCTGGGCCTTGGGGTGATCCATGAGCCAGTGGTAGTCGGCCCGGGCCTGCTCGTATATGGCCTTGGCGTCTTGAGCCCACGCCTGGGACGCCGTTATCATCCCGGCCAGCAGGGCCAGCCCCAGCGCCAGGGTGGTTAGCCTAGCCCAGCTCATCCTGCATCTCGCTGAGCAGGTTGAGGGCTTCCAGCGGGGTCAGGCGCGACAGGTCCAGCCCGGCCAGGCGCTTGAGCACTGGGTGGCCGCCGCCATCGAACAAAGCCATCTGCCCGCCCGCCGAAGGAGGCGGGGGAGGGGCGGGTTCTTGGCGTGGACCATGCTCCAGGCGCTCCAGTATTTGATGGGCCCGCTCCAGCACCGACTCGGGCAGCCCGGCCAAGCGGGCCACGGCCAGGCCGTAGGAGCGGCTCACCCCGCCGGGAGCCAGGCGGCGCAGGAACACGATGGAGCCCTGGTACTCCTTTACCGCCACGTTGAAGTTCTTGGCTCGAGGGTGGGTGGCGGCCAGGTCGGTAAGCTCATGGTAATGGGTGGCGAACAGGGTTTTGACCCCCACGCCTTGCAGGTCGTGCAAATGCTCGGCCACGGCCCAGGCCAAGGACAGGCCGTCAAAGGTGGAGGTGCCCCGGCCCACCTCGTCCAGGATCACCAAAGAGCGGGGCGTGGCCTGGTCCAGGATGTGGCTGGTCTCGGTCATCTCCACCATGAAGGTGGAGCGCCCCCCGGCCAGGTCGTCCATGGCCCCCACCCTGGTGAAGATGCGGTCCAGCAGGGGAAGCTGGGCCGCCTCGGCGGGCACAAAGGAGCCCGCCTGGGCCAAGAGGCAGATCAGGGCCACCTGGCGCAGGATGGTGGACTTGCCCGCCATGTTGGGGCCGGTGATTATAAGCACCTGCTGCTGTTCATCGTCCAGGCGCACATCGTTGGGCACGAACTCGCCCTCTTTGAGCATCTGCTCCACCACTGGATGGCGTCCGGCGGTGATGGTCAGCTCCCCGCCGGGGCTCATGCGCGGCCGAGTGTAGTCACGGCTCAGGGCCAGACGGGCCATCCCGGCCAGCACGTCCACCTCGGCCACGGCCCGGGCGGCGGCCACCAGGGGCGGGCCCTGGGCCACCACGGCCTGGCGCAACTCCTCGAACAGGGCCTTTTCCATATCCAGGGCCTTTTCCTCGGCCCCTAGGACGGCGGCTTCCTTTTCCTTTAGCTCCGGGGTGATGAAGCGTTCGGCATTGGCCAGGGTTTGTTTGCGGATGAAGCTCTCAGGCACCTTTGCCAGGTGGGCCCTAGTAACTTCGATGTAGTAGCCGAAGACCTTATTAAAGCCCACCTTGAGCGAGCCGATGCCCGTGTTCTCGCGCAACTCGGCCTGCAAGCCCGCGATCCAGTCCTTGCCCGCGCCCTTGAGCTGGCGTTGCTCGTCCAATTCGGGGCTGACGCCCTTGGCGATTACGCCTCCCTCGGCCAGGTTACCCGGCGGGCTGGGGGTGAGCCATTCGTAGAGCCGCTGGGCCAAGCCGCCCAGGCCGGACATCTGTTCCAGGCGCGAGGCCACCAGAGCCGACTGCAAGGGCTCCAGCATGGTCCTGAGGCCCGGCAGGGCCAGCAAGGCGTCGCGCAGGGCGGCCAGGTCGCGAGGGCTGGCCTGGCCCAGGCTGGCCCGTCCCACCAAACGGGGCAGGTCGGGCAGCTCATCCAGGGCGGCGCGGAGGCTGTCCAGGAGCAGGGGATCGCCCACCAGCTCCTCCACAGCCTGGTGCCGGGCTTCAATGGCCTCCAAGGAGCGCAGGGGAAAGGCCAGCCATTGCTTGAGCAGGCGGCCGCCCATGGGGGTGGCGGTTTGATCCACCGCATGCAGCAGGGAACCCTTGCGCCCGCCCCCGGCAATGGAACGGAATAGTTCCAGGTTGCGCTGGGCCGCCGCATCCAGCACCAAATGGCTGGCCACTTGATACAGACTCAGAGGTTCTATGTGCTCCGGGCTGGTGCGCTGAGTGCTGAGCACCGCGGACCAGGCCAGGGAGGCGGCCACCAGGGCCGCATCATCGGCCTGGTCGTCGTCCTCGGGCAGGCGGCCTTCCAGGGTCTGGCGGGCCTGAGAAAGGCTGGGAGGGCGCCCGGTAACCAGGCTGCGGGGCAACGAAGCTCCCATAGGCCCCAGGTTGCCCAGGCCGGGGTGAGCCGCCTGGCTTTCAGCCAGGACCAGCTCGGCGGGTTCCAAACGGGCCAACTCATCGGCCAGGGCCGGGCCGGGCATCAAAGCGGTGGCCAAAAACTCGCCGCTGGCCAGGTCCAGGCAGGCCAGGCCCAGGCTTTCGCGGGCAAAGTAGAGCGCCGCCAGGTAGCGGTGCTCTCTGGGCGGCAAATGGTTGGGATCGGTGAACATGCCAGGGCTGACCACCCTGGTGATTTCTCTTTTTACCAGGCCCTTGGCCTTTTTGGGGTCCTCCACCTGATCGCAAACTGCAACCTTGTAGCCTTCTTCGACCATCTTGGCCAAATAGGCGTCCACCGCCCGAAAAGGCACTCCGCACATGGGAATGGGGTCTGGATGGTCCTTGTCGCGGCTGGTCAGGGCGATGGAGAGCACCTTGGAGGCCACCACCGCATCCTCAAAAAACATCTCGTAAAAATCGCCCATGCGGAAGAAAAGGATGCAGTCGGGGACCTGCTCCTTGATCTCGAAAAATTGACGCAGCATGGGGGTGTCCCGGGGGGGACTGGAAGACACATTGCCTTGGCGGCCGGGGCGGTTGCCGGAATCGGGCTGGGTGGCGCGGCTCATGGTTGGCGGGGAACCACTCCCTTGGAGGTTAAATAGCCTAAACTCCCGTTTAACATAGCAGAAAAGCTTATCATCCGCCAGAAAAGCCTAGCGCGCCCGCGGGAACATGCTGTCCCACTGGTGGCAGCGGGGGCACTTCCAAGTTAGCTGGTGGGACACAAAGCCGCATTGGCCGCACTGATAGCGGGCCCAATCGCCCTCGATTTCCGCAAGCAGCTCGCCATAGGCCTCCAAAGCTCGTCCCCGGTCGCCGTCCTTGATAAGCACCTGGCCGCGCATGCGGTGCACGTCCAGCAGGTGCGGAGCGCGTTTTACCGCTTTGTCCAGTATTTCTAAGGCTTTTTCGTTGTCATCGTGCTGGTTGTAATGTTGCGCCAGCGACATCAGGGTGGGCACCTCCGCGGTCTCGGGGTCTATCTCCGCGTAGAAGCTGTCCGCCGCCTTGGCCCCCAGCTCCTCCTCGGCCGAGTTCACCCGGTTGATAACCAGATGGGCGAATTGGGGTGAAAGCTTGACCGCCTTTTTCCAAACCCCCAGGGCGCGGCGGGCCCGGCTTCGGGCCAGCTCCAGGTCTCCCAGGTGCAGATAGGCGTCCAGGCAGCTTTTATCCACGCTTATGGCCTGGCCAAAGGCATCCTCGGCCCGGTCCAACTGCCCCGAGACCATAAGCTCCTTGCCCCGCTCGGTCTTGTAGTGGGCCAGCACCGGACGGCTGTTGCTCTTGGTCAGCTTGTCCAGCCGCTTGCGGGCCTCAAAGGCCGCCTCCCAGTCACGCATCTCTTCGTATAAAGTGGCGGTTTGCCGCGCGGCCTCCACGTGCTGGGGGTCTTTTTTGAGCACCTCGTCAAAGGCCTCGGCCGCCCGGTTGAACAGGCCGCCCTTTTTGTAATCCAGGCCCAGGTCGTACACTGCCTGCAAATGGGACTTCAGGTCCAGGTTGGGCCTGGCGATGATGGACTGGCGAATGCGCACTGCCCGTTCAATCTCGCCCTTTTGCCGGAATAGGTTACCCAGGACCACGTAGGTTTCCACTGTGTCGGAGTTGAGGGTAACCGCCTTGGTGAACTCCTCAATGGCCTGGTCGGTGTGGTCGGCCATGAGGTGGCTGATGCCGCGCATGAAGGCGTCGTCGCTGGCGCTGCGCCCCTGGGCTTTGCTTTTGGCCGAGGCCACCTCGGCGCTACGGCTGGAGCGGGCCAGCAGCCAACCAATCAACCAGCCCAGCAACAAAAGGATCACCCCGGCCAACAGGCCGGCCGTAGTCAGGGTGTGCCCCTGCCAAGTAAATATTATGGTGTCCATGCCTTAAAGCTTGTCCTTACCGGCGTTCTGGCCGTTTTCCACCGGTCCTTCCTCCAAGTTTTCCAGAGATGCCGGTGAATCCTCTCCGTTGGGGGATTCTCCGGCGCTGAAGGATTCACCGGGCAGGTCAGCCGTTCCCGCCACCATCGCTTCGCCGGTGACCGGCAGGTTGCGCAGGCTGTTGAGCTCCTTGCGCAGTTCCTCGGTCTTTTTAACCTGTGCCTTCACTTGTCGGCGCAGGCGCCAACGCTCATTAATTCCCACCAGGCTGGCCGCCAAAAGCCCCACAAAGAAGGCCAGCAAAATAACCAAATAAGTGGGATAGGGGGTGGATTCCCAATTGACGAAGAATAAATTAAGTCGGATGCCCAGGGGGGTGCTCAGGGGGGTGATGTTTTGAATCATGAAGATGATGGACAGAGCCACCACCGCCGAGAGAACGATCACCTTGATATAACCCATGGTCAGCCTTTCATTGCATGTCGGCGAAATAGGGTTTGAGCTTTTCGTAAGTCGCCTGGATGTGTTCGGGAATCACCCTGACTTCGCCAAATAGAGTCATGAAATTGGTATCGCCGCCCCAGCGGGGCACCACGTGAAAGTGCATGTGCTCTTCGATGCCCGCCCCGGCCACCCGGCCCAGGTTCAGCCCCACGTTGAAGCCCTCTGGGTTCATGACCTTTTTGAGCGCGTGGGTCGCCAGGCGCACCGTGGACATCAGGTCGGCCATTCCCTCGGCGTCCAGGTTGTCCATGTTGGGCAAGTGACGCTTGGGAGCTACCAAAAGATGGCCGTTGTTGTAAGGATACTTGTTCATCATGACCAGACTCAAGCGGCCCACGCCCAAAACCAAGTTGTCAGCCCCTTTGCCGTCGGTGGCCATGCAAAATATGCAACCCTCGGGCTTGTCCTCTTCCAGAATATAACTCATGCGCCAGGGGGCCCAGAGATTTTCCATTAATCTGCTCCTATAACTTCAGCACACGCCCTGTGATTTTTCGGTCCAACTCCAAAATACCCAAGGTGCCGCTCCCCAGAAATCCCTTGGCATAGGAACCTGGATTAAATAATAGTATATCCTCTTTGAGTAGGTTAGTGGGGCGGTGAGAGTGACCGAAAACCACCGCGTCCACCCCGCTGAATTCCCGGGCCACCCGCCCGGGCAGGCCCATGGGCGATCCCCAGCCGTGGATAAGCCCTATTTTAAAGCCGCCGGCGCTGACAACGCGCTTGTCCGGCAGGTTGGCGCGCACCGTGGGGCCGTCCATGTTACCGGCCACGGCGATCACCTCCGGGGCCTCAAGAGCGTCCAGCACCAGCAGGTTGGTGAGGTCTCCGGCGTGCAGGATGATATCCACCCCGGCAAAGGCCTCGGCTGCTTTGGCGGCCAGCCCCTGATCAAAACCATCCAGGTGGGTGTCGGAGATGACTCCTATACGTATCATCTCTTGCCTCCCTGCTCCAAGGACACCAACTCCATGTCGCCCCAGGCGGCCAGCTTGCGTCCCACCACGATGAGCGCGCCCAACACGCCAGGCACGGTGCTCACCCAGTCCAGGGCGGTTTGCAGGTCTCCAGCGCTCTTTACCCGGTTGCCCAGGGCCGTGGCCGCCGCGTCGGCCAGGGCCCCGTCCTTGGCCTTTACCGTGGCCGCGTCGGCCCGCCCCAAAGACAGCGAATGCCCTACCGTGCCCGAGCTGGTGCCCAGGCACAGGGGCATGGCCTCCGGTTCTATGCTTATGCCCAGGCGGCCGGAAATGGGTGAATCGCCCGCCTCCAGTCCCACGGTCACCGGGTTGGGGGATTCCAGATAAACATCTCCACCGTTTTCCACCATCACCTCCCCACCGGCCAGGGGGGACAGGTCCATGCCCACCGCGTGAGCAATGGCTCCAGCCACCGCAGCCATGGGACCGGTGCCCGCCGCGTTGCCCGCGGCCAACATGGCCTTTACCAAAGTTGGGGCCCAGGGATCTGGAGGCAGGGGTTCCAAGGCGGTAAGAAAACGGGGGTTGCGGCTGGCATAGTCTTCCAAGCCGCGCCGGTGGCGCAAGATCGACTCCACCGCCAGCTCACTCATGTCTATAGGAGCGGTGATCCAAAGATCGGTTTCCTTGACCTTGGCGGTAAAGGAAACCAACTTATTTCCCCGGCACTTAAGCCGGTATCGCCTCTCTTGGAATGGAACCACTAAACCCACCTTCACCGCCCCAGGTGCCAAGTGGGCGGCATTTTGCTTATAGACCAGCTAAAAGCGGGTGTCAATCAAAGGGCAAGGTTGTGGCATTCTGAACATCCCAGAGATTTTCGGCATTGTTGTTCAAACGGCGTTTTCTTGACTTATTATGTGTTCTTGGCTATGTAGAGATGGATCAGGCGCGAAAGGAATGGCATGAACAGCCGCCGTTTGGCCCGGCTCATGGACATCATCTGTGACATCAAGGCCCACCCTCGCCGCAACCCCGACGAGATGTGTGAGCGATTGCAGATATCCCGGCGTCAATTCTACAAGGACCGCGACGCCCTTTTAGCCATGGGCTTCGGCTTCCACTACTCCCGCGGCCGGGGAGGCTTTGTCCTGGACAAGGAGTTGACCTTTAATGTCAACGGCCTTAGCCTTGCCGAGTTGTTCGCTTTGATCCTGGCGGTGCGCGAGCTCACTCGTTTGAGCGACTATTCCCTGGCCATGGGGGCCCTCACCGGATTGCGAACCCTGGTGAGCCAATTGCCTGAAGGAGTTCGCCCCTGGTTTGCCGAAGCGGTGGACGGGGTGGTGGTGTCCGATGGTTTTGGATGCGATCCCCAAGTGCTCAGCGCCTTGGAGGAGGCCATCGCCGGGGAGTGGCAGGTGGTGCTGGTGGTGGACCAGGGACAAGGCGAACAGCGCATGACCGTGGACCCCCAGCAGATCTATCTGAGGGAGGGGTTGCTGTTTTTAGAGGCTAGCGGGGATAAACTGGGAGAGTCGGGCCTGGTAGCCCTTTCCAGGGTGCGCCGGGTTATCGCCACGCCCATTTTCAAGGCTCGGCGTCAGTAAGAGGGACTGGCGGCGAGTTCATATACCGGCCGGGAGGCTGGTGACCGGCTGACGGGGGAACCCGAAGCCGGGGAGGGGATACATGCGAGAGGTAGTAATCACCAGTGCGGTGCGCACTGCGGTAGGCTCTTTTCTGGGCGGCTTGTCCAGCCTGAGCGCCACGGACCTGGGCGCGGCGATCATAACCGAGGCCATGACCCGTTCCGGCCTGCTGGGCGAGCAGGTGGACGAGGTTATCATGGGCTGCGTGCTGCCCGCCGGCCTGGGGCAAAACCCGGCCCGCCAGGCAGCGCTCAAGGCGGGCCTGCCTTTTGAGGTCGGCTGCATCACCGTGAACAAGGTGTGTGGCTCGGGCCTCAAAGCGGTGATGCTGGCCGCTCAGGCCGTGGCCTGCGGCGACGCGGAGGTGGTGGTGGCCGGGGGCATGGAGAGCATGTCCAATGCTCCCTACCTCTTGCCCAAGGCCCGCACCGGCATGCGCATGGGTGACGCCGTGGCGGTGGATTCCATGGTGCATGACGGGCTGTGGGATCACATCAACGACTTTCACATGGGCATGAGCGCCGAGTTGTGCGCCGAAAAGTACGGTGTCAGCCGGGCGGACCAGGACCATTTCGCCTTTGACAGCTACACCAAGAGCCTCGAGGCCACGGACGAGGGCCGCTTTGACAGCCAGATAATGCCCATCAGCATTCCCCAGCGCAAGGGCGAGCCCAAGGTGGTGGCCCGCGACGAAGGGCTCATGGCACCTAACCTGGACAAGCTGGGTTCCCTCAGGGCGGTGTTTAAAAAAGACGGCAGCGTGACCGCGGGAAATGCTTCCAGCCTCAATGACGGAGCTGCCGCGGTGGTGGTGATGTCCGCGGACAAGGCCCAGGAGCTGGGTGTCGCCCCCATGGTCAAGGTGGGGGCCCAGGGCGCGGCGGGCATTGACCCCAAGTACGTGTTGGTGGCGCCCATCTTTTCCATCCCCAAGGTGGCGGCCAAGCAGGGCATGGACCCCAAGGACATCGAGCTCATGGAGGTCAACGAGGCCTTTGCCTCCAGTTCCCTGGCGGTGCAGCGGGAGCTGGGGCTGGACCCGGCCAAGATAAACATCTATGGCGGGGCGCTTTCCATCGGCCATCCCATCGGCGCCTCGGGAGCCCGGGTATTGACCACCTTGCTCTACGCCATGAAGGACACTGGCGCGGCCAACGGCATGGCCAGCCTGTGCCTGGGCGGCGGCGAGGCGGTGAGCCTGATAGTTGAGAATTTATAACAAGCCCCAAGGGCTTCAGCATTTACATCGACATATTGTTGCAACACAAGGAGTTTTGACATGACGGAAGCGGTTATCGTAGGAGCGGCCCGCACGGCGGTTGGCAAGTTCGGCGGAATGTACACCAACGTTTCAGCGGTGGAATTGGGTGTTACCGCGGCCAAGGCCACTCTGGAGCGGGCCGAGGTAGACCCCAGTCAGGTGGATGAGGTTATCCTGGGCAACGTGCTGGGCGCCGGCCTGGGGCAAAACGTGGCCCGTCAAGTGCAGATCGGCGCGGGCATGCCCGTGGAGTCCAACGCCTTTACCATCAACAAGGTGTGCGCCTCGGGCCTCAAGAGCGTCATGTTGGCCGCTCAGGCCGTCAAGTGCGGTGACAGCCGCATGGTTTTGGCCGGTGGCACCGAGAACATGACCCAGGCTCCCTACCTGCTGCCCAAGGCCCGCTGGGGCATGCGCATGGGCGACGGCAAGGTGGTGGACTACATGGTCCACGACGGCCTGTTCGACATTTTCAACAAGTACCACATGGGCATCACCGCCGAGAACGTGGCCGAAAAATACGGCATCACCCGCCAAGACCAGGACGAGTTGGCCGTTAGCAGCCAGCAGCGGGCCGAGGCGGCCATCACCTCCGGCCGCTTCAAGGACGAGATCGTGCCCGTGGAGATCCCCCAGCGCAAGGGCGACCCCAAGATCGCCGACACCGACGAGCATCCCCGCTTCGGCGCCACCATGGAGGCCATGGCCAAGCTGCGCCCGGCCTTTAAAAAGGACGGCACCGTGACCGCGGGCAACGCCTCGGGAATCAATGACAGCGCGGCCTGCGTGTTGGTATGCAGCAAAGAGACCGCCCAGGAGATGGGCCTGAATGTGCTGGCTACCATCAAGAGCTATGGCTGGGGCGGCGTGGATCCGGCTTACATGGGCATCGGCCCTATCGCCGCCACCAAGGCCGCTTTGGCCAAGTTCGACGGCAAAGTTGAGGATGTCGATCTTATCGAGGCCAACGAGGCCTTTGCCACCCAGGCCCTGGCGGTGATCAAGGAGCTTGGCTTCAACCCGGACATCGTCAACGTCAATGGCGGCGCCATCGCTTTGGGTCACCCCATTGGAGCCTCCGGCTGCCGCATTCTGATCACGCTTCTCTACGAAATGATGAAGCGCGACAGCAAGTTGGGCCTGGCCACCCTGTGCATCGGCGGTGGGCAAGGTGCGGCACTGGTTCTGGAGAGGTAAAATTTGATCCAAGGTTGGGGAGGATAGGCAAGATGGCTTACGAAACGATCCTGTTTGAGACCGATGGCCCCGTAGCGACTATAACCATCAACCGACCCAAGGCCATGAACGCCCTGAGCCCGGTGGTGGTCCGCGAGATAGACCAGGCCATAGCCGAGATCAAGGCCGACGACAGCATCGGCGCGGTGATCCTCACCGGTGCCGGGGACAAGGCTTTCGTGGCCGGCGCGGACATCGCGGCCATGAGCCAGATGACCCCCCTGGAAGGACGGGCCTTTGCCCGCGCCGGCCAGGAGGTGCTGTTCAACATGGAGAAGCTGCCCAAGCCCATCATCGCTGCGGTGAACGGCTTTGCCCTGGGCGGAGGCTGCGAGATCGCCATGGCCTGCGATTTCATATATGCCTCTGGTAACGCCAAGTTCGGCCAGCCCGAGATCAATTTGGGCATCATCCCCGGCTTTGGCGGCACCCAGCGCCTCAGCCGCTTGGTGGGTAAAAACTGGGCCAAGGAGCTGTGCCTAACCGGAGCCATCATCAGCGCCGAGGAGGCCAAGGCCATAGGCCTGGTCAACCGTGTGTTTGAGCTAGAGGAGCTGATGGGCGCGGCCATGAAGACCGCCAAGGGCATGGCCACCAAGGGCAAGGTATCCACCAGGGCCATCAAGGAACTGATCAACAGCGGCTACGACATGGCCTTGGAGAGGGCCATTCCCATGGAAGCCGAGGCGTTCGCCACTTGCTTCGCCAGCCCCGATCAAGCGGAAGGCATGGGCGCCTTCCTGGAAAAACGCAAGGCAGAGTTCAAGGGGGGATTGGACAAGTAGAGGTAATTGGTAGTTTGCTCTTTAAAAACTTCATGCGCCCGCACGCGCACTTTCGAGAGGAAGTGAGATAAATGAACTTCGCACTGACCGAAGAGCAACAGATGGTAAAGGAAACCGCGGCCCGTTTTGCCGACGAGGTCTTAAAGCCTCAGGCCGCGCATTTTGACGAAACCCACGAGCATCCCATGGAGGCCTGCCGCTCTCTAGGCGAGCTGGGCTTCATGGGCATCGCCATGCCCGAGGAGTACGGAGGAGCTGGACTGGATTACGTCTCCTACGTGCTGGCCTTGAGCGAGATCAGCCGGGGCGACGCCAGTGTCGGCGTCATCATGAGCGTGAACAACTCGCTGTACTGCTTCCCGGTGAACGCCTTTGGCACCGACGAGCAGAAAAAGGCCTTCCTCACCCCCGTGGCCAGCGGACAGGTCGAGGGCTGCTTCGGCCTTACCGAGGCCGGCGCTGGAAGCGACCCGGCTGCCATGCGCACCACCGCGGTGCTCGACGGCGACGAGTGGGTCCTAAATGGTGAGAAGAAATTCATCACCAACGGCAACGTATCCAGGTACGCGGTTATCGCTGCGGTCACCGACAAGGAGGCCGGTTACAAGGGCACCAGTTCCTTTGTGGTTGACCTGGAAAACACCAAGGGCTTCTCCGTGGGCCGGGTGGAGGACAAGCTGGGCA
>JAHLLJ010000112.1 GCA_020444205.1 Deltaproteobacteria bacterium
CCCCGGCGGCAAGATCATCCGCGGCATGCAGATGGAGACCGGCGCCAAGATCGACGTGGAAGACGACGGCACGGTGCACGTGGCCGCGGTTGACGGCGAGGCCGGCGACAAGGCCCTGGCCATGATCAAGGAGCTGACCCAGGATGTTGAGGAAGGCGCGGTCTACGATGGCACCGTGGTCAAGATCATGGACTTCGGCGCGTTCGTGGAGATCCTGCCCGGCCGCGACGGCCTGGTGCACATCAGCGAGCTGGACCACCACCGGGTGCGTTCGGTCACCGACGTGCTTAAAGAGGGCGACAAGGTCAAGGTGAAGGTGCTTGGCGTGGACGACCGCGGCAAGGTGCGCCTGAGCCGCAAGGCCCTGCTGCCTCCGCCCGAGGGCGCGCCCCAGGGTGACAGCCGTCCGCCCCGCAATGACAACCGTCCGCCCAACCGCGGCGGAGGCCGTCCGCGGCGCGACTAGTACGACGTGGTAAACAAAACAACACTAGATAACGGAGTCCGTCTGGTCACCGAGAAGCTGCCCAACGCCTACTCGGTGACCGCGGGCTTATGGATGGAGGTCGGCTCCCGCGACGAGGAGCCGGCCCAGGGCGGTATCAGCCACTTCATCGAGCACATGGCCTTTAAGGGCACCGCCCGGCGCGATGCCCTGGCCATTGCCCGTGAGCTGGATCGCCTGGGCGGTATGGCCAATGCCTTCACCTCCAAAGAGACCACCTGCTTCCATGCCCGCACCCTGGCCGAGCATCTGAACACTATTTCCGACCTGCTCACCGACATCTTCCTGCACCCGGCCTATGACCCCACTGAGGTGGAGCGCGAGCGCCAGGTGATCTTGCAGGAAATCTGCGCGGTGGAAGATACCCCAGACGAGCTGGTGCACGTGCTGTTCGGGCAAAATTTCTGGTCCGGGCATCCCCTGGGGCGCCCGGTGCTGGGCAGCACCGAGAGCGTGGGCGCCCTAAGCCGCCAAGACCTGGTGGACTACCTGGCCCAGCGCTACGCTCCGGCCAACCTGGTGGTGGCCGCGGTGGGGCAGATAGAGCACCAGCAGATCGTGGATCTTTTGGGCTCGGCCCTGGCCGAGCTTCCGATCCTGCCGCCCCGCGAGGCCCGCACCGCCCCGGCCGGCAAACCCGGCCTGGTGGTGGTGCCCCGTCAGTGCGAGCAGGTGCACGTGGCCATGGGAGCCCCCGGCCCCTCGGCCACTGATCCGGACCGCTTTGCCGCCGCCCTGCTCAACGTGATCCTGGGCGGCAACATGAGCTCGCGCCTGTTCCAAGAGGTGCGCGAAAAGCGCGGCCTGGCTTACGCGGTGTTCAGCTACCTCAGCTCCTATAGCGACTCCGGCGTATTCGGGGTCTACATGGGCGTGGCCCCCGGCCGGTCCCCCGAAGCCCTCAAGGTGGTGCGCGCAGAGCTGGCCCGCCTGGCCGTGGAGCCGGTAAGCGAGGAAGAGTTGGAGCATGCCAAGGAGCACACCAAGGGCTCCATTTTGCTGGGGGCGGAAAATCCCGACAGCCGCATGTTCCGCCTGGCCCGCACCGAGTTCAACTTTGGCCGCGAAGTCACCTTGGAAGAGGTGGTGGCCAAGATCGAGGCGGTCCAAGTGGGCGACCTGACCCGGGTGGCGGCCAAGTGCCTGGACCCCACTAAGCTGGGCATCACCGTGTTGGGCCCGGCGGACGCCGATGGGCTGGCCCAGGAGGTTGACGCATGAGCCGGCCCCAGGTGATGGTGAAGCGCCTGGCCCACAGCCAGGGGCTCAAGCTGCCCTCCTATGAGAGCGAGCAGGCCGCCGGCCTGGACCTGCCCGCCGCGGTTCAAGATAGTATCAGTGTCGAGCCGGGGGGCATCGTAATGGTGCCCACCGGCTTGGCCCTGGCCATTCCAGCCGGTTATGAGGGCCAGGTGCGCCCCCGCTCCGGCCTGGCCATCAAAAAGGGCGTCACCGTGGTCAACGCTCCCGGCACCATTGATGCCGATTACCGGGGCGAGGTCATGGTGGGGCTGATCAACCTGGGGCCCAAGGCAGTGGAAATTTGCCGGGGTGACCGGGTAGCCCAACTCGTCATCGCCCCGGTCACCCAGGCCGAACTGGCCGAGACCGACGAACTGCCCGCCAGCGGCAGGGGTCAAGGCGGCTTCGGCTCCACCGGCAAGTAACCCGGTGTCCCTCACCTTTTGCACCCTGGCCAGCGGCTCCAAGGGCAACTGCATCTACGTTTCCACTGGTGAGCAGGCGGTGCTTATCGACTGCGGCCTCTCGGCCCGGGAGACGGTGCGCCGCTTGGAGGCCAGGGGCCTTTCCCCTCACAGCGTCAAGGCCATAATCATCACCCACGAGCACACCGACCATGTACGCGGGGTGCGGGTGCTTTCCAAACGCTTGCGCATACCAGCCCTGGCCACCGAGGCCACCTGGGCCGCGGCCAAGGACACTGACTCGGTGCGCCACGTACCCATGAGCGCGGGCCGGGCCCTGGAGATGGCGGGCATCAAGGTGCATCCCTTTTCAGTGCCCCACGACGCGGCCGATCCGGTGGGTCTCGTGCTCAGCGTGGGCGGGGTAAGCCTGGGAGTGGCCACTGACCTGGGCGCGCCCACCCGCTTGGTGCGTCACCACCTGTCCGGTTGCGCGGCGCTGGTCTTGGAGCACAACCACGACGCCACCATGCTGGCCGAAGGCTCCTACCCGCCCTGGCTCAAGCAGCGGGTGCGCTCGGCCCATGGCCACCTTTCCAATGACCAAGGGGCCGAGCTCTTGGCCGAACTGGTGCACCAGGGGCTCAAGCAAGTGGTGCTGGCCCATCTTTCCGAGAAAAACAACCACCCCGATCTGGCCCGCGAGGCCGCCCAAAATTGCCTGGATCGTTGCGCCTCCCGCGCTGGCCTCTGGGTTGCTTCGCAAGATCAATACAGCGACGTCTTTTCCATTTAATCAGCCGCTTCGCGTCCACAAAAAATCGGGGCCCCCTTGGGAGCCCCGATCAATGCTGGTTGGATGTTGTTGTTAACGGATGAACATTACCTTGCACCCGGCGCGGCGAAACACCTTTTCCGCCGTGGAACCAAAGCGCAGGGCCTTGGTAAAAGAGGTGTGCCCCTTGGCCCCCATGATGATCAGATCGGCCGCGAACTCATCGGCGATCTCCAGGATGCGCTCATAGGGATGGCCCACCGCGATGCGCGAGCTGTGGTTCACCTCGGCCAGAGGCAAGCCTTGTTGCTTCAGCTCGCCCAACAGCTCCCGCATCATATCGGCCCGGTGCTCCTCCATGGCCTCGATGGCCTTGTCGGCCACGCCGTTTAGCATGGCCAGGCGGCCGCTTACCCGCTCCAGCTCCTCGTAGGTCTTCTCATTGACCACGTTGAGCACCAGCAGCTCGGCCCCGTACTTGTGGGCAAAGATCACCGCTTGGGCCAGAACCTCGGGTGAGAAGTCGGAGAAGTCGATGGAACACAGCACCTTTTTTATGGCTTGAGGGCTCATGCAGCTGCCTCCTGCATTTTTTGACGCTCATGTATAGGCAGGGTGAGGGTTGGGTCCTTTTTTATGCGTATTTTTTGGGACAGGTAGACCACCGCCGCCAGGCCGATGCCGATAAAGTCCGCCCCCAGTTTGGGCACCGGAGTCCAGGTGTGCAGCAGGCCGGGGAAAAACAGCAGGGCGGTGGCAATGGCAAAAATGATCCACTCGTACCAAACCGTGGGGCATAGCCAGTAGCCCATGGTCAGACTGCCGAAGGCGATGGTCCCCAAGGTGATGGTTACATAGGCCAGGATCACGTCGTACCAACTGCCGGTGAGCAAAAAGCCCGGCGCAAAAGCAAATAGGAAAGGTCCGATGTATAGCATCTTGGCGAACTTGAATGAGGTCCAGCCGGTCTTCCAGGGGTCGGAGCCCGCGATGGCCGCGCCTGCGTAGGCGGCAACGCACACCGGCGGGGTGATGTTGGAGTCCTGGCTGAACCAATACACGATCATGTGCGAGGCCAACAGCGCCCAAGAGGCGTAGCCCGCCTGCACCAGTTCGGGGGTCACCTCCAGATCCCTAAAGCTCATGCCAAAGACGCTCTGGGAGATCATCTCGCTGACCGCGCCCACGGCCAGCACCGCGGTAATCAGATAGGCCGCGGTGACCGGCACGCCCATGCCCAACACCAGAGAGGCCAGGCCGATGAGCAGGATGGCGATGGGCAGGTAGCCGTTGGACAGCTCGATGATGATCTGGCTGAACTTGAGCCCGATGCCGGTGAGGGCGATGGTGCCCACGATGATGCCGATAACGCCCACCGTGGCTCCGATGATCAGGGTGTTGCGCGCGCCTTCGATCATGGCCCCCAGGATTTCCTTGAGCCCCATCTTGTTGTCGGGCGTGGTCCAGGACACGGCCACGCAGGCGATGGTGGCCCAGAAGGCGGCCATGCCCGGTGAATAACCCACCAGCATGAGCACCACGATGATCACCAGGGGGGCTGAAAGCAGCCATTGGGTCCTTAGAATGTCCCAGGCCGTGGGGGCGTTGGGGTCCTTCTTGCCCACTAGGCCGTAGCGTTTGGCCTCGAAGTGCACCATAACGAACACGCTGAGAAAGTAGATGGCCGCCGGAAACACCGCCATCTTCATGATGGTCACGTAGGGTATCTCGGTGAACTCGGCCATCAAGAAGCCGCCCGCGCCCATGATGGGTGGCATGAACATGCCGCCGATGGAGGCGCTGGGCTCGATGGCACCGGCCACATGGGGCCTGAATCCCGCCCTTTTCATCAGGGGAATGGTGAAGGCGCCGGTGGACACGGTGTTGGCGATGGCGCTACCTGAAACCGATCCGAAAAAGCCCGAGGCCATCACCGCCACCTTGGCCGGACCGCCCACGGTGCGCCCGGCCAGGGCCATGGGAAGATCCAGGAAGAAGCGGGAGCAGCCCGAGGCTTTCAAGAAACTGCCGAAGAAAATGAACAGGATGACATAGGTCACCAAGACCGAGGCCATGATGCCGAACACGCCCTCCTGTTTCAGATAAATGTGGTTAAGGGCCCGGTCCATGGTAAAGCCGGTGTGCGCGAAGGCGTCGAGCACCGGCACGTATTCCAAAAGGTTTCCCCAAAAGGCGTAGAGCAGAAAGGCCACTCCCACCAGGGTCATGGACCAGCCCAGCACCCGGCGGGCCACCTCCAGGGAGATGAGTATGCCCACCACGCTTACCGCGGTGTCCAGGGCGGTCTCGCTGCCCATGCGGTAGTTGAGGGCCTCGTACTCCACTATGTAATAGCCCACCACAAAGGCGGCAATCGCGGCCAAGACCAGGTCCAGCCAAGTGGGCCGGTCGGAGGGCGACTTGCGGCCCATGGGGTAGTTGATGAACACCAGTATGTAGGTGATGAGCACGTAGATGCCCAGGAAGTACTGGGTGTCCACCGGCAGGATGCCTGCGTTGTAAAAATAGAATAGGACCATGAACACGCCCAGGCCTGCGGTGAACCAGGCCCAGAAGCCGCTCATGGCGCGGCCGGTTTTGGCATCCTTGCGGACTATCTCGTCCAGCTTGGCCTTGTCCACCGCGGAATCCTGAAGGGCGGCATCCTCGTCGTAGGGATCGGTTGGTTGCTTTTTAGGATCGTCGTTCATGGCCAACCTCTCGGCTGTCGAGCCGTGTTGGTAAAGGGGGGAAGGCCGGCTCGACCCTCCCCCCTAGCTTAGCTCCCCTCGGGGCGCTTAGTCGATAGGCTTGAGGCTGTCGGGAATCTTGACTCCCTGCTCAGTCCAGAACTTGTAAGCACCCTTGTGCAACGGCACCGAGGCGCCGCGGAAGTTGTTCTGCAGGGTCATGGCCTTGAAGGTCTTCTTGGCCGCGACCATGGCCTCCATGCCCTTGGAAGACCACAGGGTCTTCATGATCTTGTAGACCAACTCCTCGGGCACGTCCTTGTTGGTGGTAAGGATGGTGCTGTCCTGGAAGGTCTCGCAAGGGGGCATGCCCTTGTAGTAGGTGTTTTCGGGGATGGTGGTGGAGCTGTAGGCATAGGCCTTGTAGAAGCCGGTCTTTTCCGCGTCGGTGTCCACGTTGATCAGGTTGATCTTAACCTGCACCGAGGCCTCGATGATGGAGCGGTTGGGGTAACCCACCAGCACCCAGAAGGCGTCCAGCTTGTTGTCCTTGAAGGCGCTGGCCGCGGCGGAATAGCCCAGGAAAGTGGGCTTGAAGTTGTCCCACACGCCGATGTGGCGGAAGAAGCGCTCGGCGCTGGCCGCCGCGCCGGAGCCGGCGTTGCCCACGGCCACGCGCTTGCCCTTGAGGTCCATGGCGCTCTTGAAGCCGCTGTCGGCGCGCACCACCAGCTGGGCCGGGGCGCCGTAGAGGTAACCCATGGAGCGGATCTTGTTGTACTTGTTGTTGTCCTTGGGCAGCTTGCCCATAAAGCCCAGGGCGCTGTCCACCGCGTAGCATAGCCCTATGGTGCTCTCGCCGCTGTTGACCCGCTTGACGTTCTCCACCGAGCCGCCGCTGCCCACCGCGCTGGCCTTGATGTCGGAGTTCACCTTGGGGATGTACACCGCCGCGCCGTTGGCAAAGGTGTTAAAGGTGCCGCCGGTGGGGCCACCGCCGATTTTCACTTTATAACTAGCGGCACTGGCCGGCATTATGCCCAGGCCTACTACCAGGGCGGCCGCCAGGGTCAGAATAAGGACTTTTTTCATGCTATCCCTCCCGGAATGAATGGAACCAAACTACTCTACCTTATGGTGAGCCGGTGGCCGGTTGGCCGACCGGCATACTCCCCTGCGCCAAACCCCAAGCAGGGCTCGAAGTGTAATCGAGGCTAAAATAACGGATAAGCGAGGTGTTGAAATCTACTGGAATGCCAACATGGGCCTCTTCACTACGTTAAAAGGATAGTAAAGAAGGGGGCAGGGGGTAAATTCGAAGTCCTCTGATTGTTATGTACGACATTTTCTTACAAAGCGGTAAGCGGCAAAGTTATGCCGCCTACCGCCTTGGGAGGGCTATTTTTTCAGGAAATCTTCCTTTTTATATTCCGGATCAGGGTAGGTGTAAAATCCGTGTCCGGTTTTGGTGCCCAATTCGCCCCGGGCCACCTTTTCCCTGAGGGCCTCTGGCGGACGGTCCTTGGGGTCGCCGGATTCGGCAAAGTATGACATTTCGATATCATAGACCACGTCCAGGCCCACGGTGTCCATAAGGGCAAAGGGGCCTTCGTCCATGCCGCTCCAGATCATCCAACCCCGGTCAATGTCCTTGAAGTCCACATAATCCCCTGCCCACATGTACAGGCTTTCCTTCTTGATAGCCCGCCATATGCGGTTGAAGCAAAAGCCGTGGATCTGTTTGCGCACTGTGAGCGGCACGCAGCCGATGGAGCGCACCCACTCGGCGCACTGGTCGATTAACTCCGGGGTGGCTTCGTTGCTGCCCATGACGTCCACCAGGTTGCGGCCGATGTCCAGGGTGTAGAAGTGAATATTCGCGCACAGCTCGGGCCGGGAAGTAGCGCCGGCGATGAGCGACACCGGCATGGAGGAGCTGTTGGTAGCCAGTATGGCCCCGGCCGGAGCCAACTGGTCCAGGCGGGCATACATCTGCCGTTTTAGCTCCAAGTTTTCGGGTATGGCCTCGATGACCATGTCCACATCTTCCAGCGCCTGCTCCAGAGTGGTACAGCGGGCCACCTTTTGGGCCGCCTGGCCCAGTTGGGCCCAGGTCAGGCAGGGGGGGCGGATGATGCGTTTAAGACGGTCCTCGCTCATGGCCATGCTGTGGTCGAATGACGCGGGGTTGGGGTCCCAGGCGCTCACTTCATAACCGTAATAGGCGGCCTGCAGGGCAATGCGCGCCCCCAGGTTGCCGGTGCCCACCACGGCCATTTTTTTTATTTCGCGGCTCATGTTTTTTCAAACCAATGGCTTAGGGTTCTACCAGCCCGTGTTGGATGGCGAAGCGCGACAGGTCGGCGTTATTGCGCAAGTTGAGTTTTTTTAGCAAGCGGAAGCGGTAGGTGTCCACCGTCTTAACGCTGATGTGATAGGCCTCGGCTATTTCCCGGTTGGTCTGGCCCAGGGCCAGGGCCCTGAGCACCTGCACCTCCCGGTTGGACAAGGTGTCCAGGGGAGAATCGCCATGCCCGCCTCGGGCCACGCGCAGGGCCAGCAGCTCCGAGGCCTCCTGGCTCAGATACATGCCTCCTTGGTGCACTTGGCGTATGGCGCTGACCAACTGCTCCGGGGCGGAGCGCTTGGTGATGTAACCCTTGGCCCCGGAGCTGATGGAGCGCACCACATACTGCTCCTCCTCATGCATGGTAAGCACCAGGATGGGCAGCTCGGGCCGCTGGGCTTGTAGCTGGTTGATTACCTCCAGGCCGTCGGTGCCGGGCATGGAAATGTCGATCACCGCCACGTCCACCGGGTGCTTCAGGGCCAGGCTTATGGCCTGGCGGCCGTCGGCCGCCTCGGCGGTCACTTCCATGTCCCCGGTTTCCTCGATGAGGCTTCTGAGCCCCGCCCGCACCATTCCGTGGTCGTCGGCTAAAAGCACCTTGATCAATGTCGGCCTCCGCTGATGGGCCTGATAGGCAGGATCAGGCGCACCTCGGTCCCTCGTCCGGGTTGAGAGTTGATGCTTAGATCGCCGCCGGCCAGGCCGGCCCGTTCGCGCATGCCCGCGATGCCCAGGCCCTCGCGCTCGGAAAGCTGCTCAGAGGCGAAACCCAGGCCGTTGTCGCTCACACTCAGGGTAAGACGTCCGTCATTGCCCTGCAGGGCCACGTCCACGCTGGTGGCCCCGGAGTGGCGGGCTACGTTGGTCAGAGCCTCCTGGGCCACCCGGTAGGTGGCGATGGCGGTCTGGTCGCCCACCTCGGGCACCTGGTTCCAGTTGAACACGCAGGCTATGCCGGTGTGCTTTTCAAAGTCCGAGGTGTACCACTCCAGGGCGTCCACCAGGCCCAGGTCTTCCAGGGCCGGAGGGCGCAGGCGGGTGGCGATGTTGCGCACCTCGCTGATGGTGTGGTCAATGATGGCGCACATGTTCTGGGCCCGCCCCTCGGCCTTGGCGTCCTGGCTGCTCAGGCGCTCGCGTAACCAAACCGCGTCGATGCGCAGGGCGGTGAGCACCTGGCCCAGCTCGTCGTGCAGCTCCCGGGCGATGGCCCGGCGCTCGGCCTCTTGGCTCTCCATAATGCTGCCCGAAAGCCGCCTGAGCTTTTCCTGGGCATTTTTGAGGTCGGTGATGTTGACCATGATGCCGCAGACCCGGCTAACCTGGCCGTTCTCATTGATGATGGGGAAGCGCACGGTCAGGTAGGTGTTAAAACCATCCTCGTGGGGTATGCGTTCCTCCACCTGCATGGGGCGTTTGGCCTGGAGCACCATCTGGTCGCTCTTGACGAACTGGTCGGCGATTTCGGGTGAAAACAGCTCGTAGACGGTGTTGCCCCAAACCTCTTCGGTGTTCAGGTTGAACAGCTCCTCAAAGCGTGAGTTGACCATGATGTAGCGGCCGTCGGCGTCCTTCATATAGACTACCGCGGGGGTGTACTTGAGGAAACTGGTGATCTCCCTGGTGCGCTGGCGTACCTGGCGCTCCAGATCGCGGGAGTATTCGCTGAGCTTTTCCTGGGCCCTTCTCAACTCCTCCTCGGTGCGCTTTAGGGCGGTGACATCCACCAGCACGGCCAGGGATTTGACGATGCGGCCCTGTTCATCGCGCTCGGCGATGGCCGAGAGCAACACATCGGCCACATCGCCGTTTTTCTTGACGAACTGGTAGGCGATGTCCTTTGCCTGGCCGGTGCGGAAAAACCGGGGCAACACTTCGGTCTCGGCGTGGCGTCGGGACTCGGGAGTGAGGAAGTCAGTCAGCTTGCGCCCGATTACCTCCTCGTCCTTGTAGCCCATGGCCTCGGACCAATAGTCGCTCACATTGACCAGCCTGCCGGTGGTATCCACCGAATGCAGCAAGGCCGGGGTCTTGTGGTACAAACGGCGGTAGCGCTCCTCGCTACGCCGGAGGTCCTCCTCGGCCATCCGGCGGCGGTTGATCTCCTGGGAGGCCTTGCGGTAGAGGAAATAGACCCCCAGCCCGGCGAAGAGGCACAGGCCCAGCACCACCACTCCGGTGGTTTGCACAAAGGGCTTGAAGGCCCACTGGGCCACCCCGGCCATGCCGGTGAGGTAGACCAGCCGCCAGCCGGGGAAGTTGGCCACCGGCAGGGTGTAGAGCAGGTACTCGCGGCCCTGTTGATCCCTGACCAGGTGCTCGCCCGTCCTGCTGAGCCCGCTCCAGGGCCAAGGGCCGTCGCCAAACTGGCGGGTGCGGGCGATGGCCTCCCAATCCTCCAGGCTGCCGGGCCACAGGGTTTTGTTGAGCCACTTTACCCGGTTGGTGCTGAAGATCACCTCATGGGGCCCCACCAACAGAGCCACCTCGTCCTCGCTGCCCAGGTTGAGGTTTTTCTCCAAAAGGCTGATGGGGGCCTTGATGACCGCTACTCCCAGGATGGGCCCGCCCTGGGGAGGATAGACCGCGTAGGAGTAGTAGGCGCCGCGCTTTTTGCTGGTGGCCCCCAGGGCCAGGTACTTGGCCGCCTTGCCGTCCATGGCCTCCTTGAAGTAGGGGCGGAAGGAAAAGTTGTGGCCCACGAAGCTGTCTGGGGAGCCCCGGTTGGAAGAGGCCAGGGTGAGGCCCTCGCGGTTGAGTAGGTAGCAGACATCCACTTCCAGAGCCCGCTTAAACTTGTCAAGCACCTGGTTGGCCTGGGACAGGTTGTCATCATCGGGCTGGATCAGGGCCCGCTGCAGTTCGCCCAGGCTGGCCAGGGCCTTTACCGGCTTTTGGTTTTGGGCCAAAAAGCTCGATATTTGATTGGCCAGCACCTCGGTCTGGCCGGCGGCCCGGCGGTGGGCCATGGAAATGGCCGAGTCCTGTAGGGAATAATAATAATGAACCCCGCCCACGGCGGTGGACACCAGGGCAAGCAGGGAGAGTATCAGAATTATGGTTCTGAGGCGCATGGGCCGGCTTTCCCCAGATATTTGTTTGTGCGGATTGCTTCATCCTAACTTGGCAGAAAGCGCTCATAATGTAAACATCTTGAGACAAACGCGAAAAAGCTCTCCAACCCACGCTGGGAGCGGTTGACAGACCAATGGCTGGTGTTAGGATGTTAAAATTCTGGACAATATGGCTTGAGGGACAAGTCAATTTAAACGAGGGCCTTAGGGCCTGGGAAAGGCTATTGTGAGCCACATTAGCGACGAGCAAGACCAGCCGCTGATCCTGGAGCCGGACGAGGGGTTGCCCACCGAGCTGCCCATGCTGCCGGTGAGGGATGTGGTGGTGTTCCCCTACATGATCCTGCCTTTGTTCGTGGCCCGGGAAAACTCCGTGGCCGCGGTGGAAGCGGCCATGGCCGAGGATCAGCATGTTTTTCTGGCCACCCAGCGGGACCAGAACGTGGAGCATCCCGGTGTGGAGGATCTCTACGAGGTGGGCACCGTCGGCGTCATCATGCGCCAGCTCAAGATGTCCGACGGACGCCTCAAGGTGCTGGTCCAGGGCCTGGCCCGGGGCCGCATCTCCCAGTGGAGCCAGGAGTCGCCATACTTCGCGGTGTCGGTGGACCTGTTGGACGACGACGTGGAGAGCACTGAGGTAAGCCCCGCCTCCGAGGCCCTGATGCGCTCGGTGCGCGAGGCGGCCGAGAAGATCCTGGCCCTCAGGGGCTTGCTGACCTCGGACGTGCAGGCCATCCTCAGTTCGGTGGAGGAAGTAGGCCGCCTGGCCGACCTGGTGGCCAGCAACATGCGCCTGGATATAAACACCGCCCAGGCCATCCTGGAGCAGACCGATCCCCTCAAGCGCCTGGAGATGGTGCACGAGCATTTGGGCACCGAGCTGGAGGTGAGCACCCTCCAGGCCAAGATACAGTCAGAGGCCCAGGAGGAGATGAGCCGGGGACAGCGGGAGTATTACCTGCGCGAACAGCTCCGGGCCATCCGCCGGGAGCTGGGCGACGCGGACGAGCGCCAGAGGGAGATGGCCCAACTGCGCGAGACCCTGGAGAAAAAGCGCCTGCCCGCCGAGGCCCGCGACGAGTCCCTGAAGCAGCTCAGCCGCTTGGAGCAGATGCAGCCCGAGAGCGCCGAGGCCTCCATCATCCGTTCTTACCTTGACTGGATAATCGATCTGCCCTGGCAAAAGGGCAGCCGTGACCGCCTGAACCTCACCGAGGCCCAGCGCATCCTGGATGAGGATCACTTTGACCTCAAGAAGGTCAAGGAACGCATCCTGGAGCATTTGGCGGTGCGCAAGCTCAACCCCAAGATGAAGGGCCCCATCCTTTGCTTCATCGGCCCCCCCGGCGTGGGCAAGACCTCCCTGGGCCGCTCCATCGCCCGGGCCCTGGGGCGC
>JAHLLJ010000113.1 GCA_020444205.1 Deltaproteobacteria bacterium
GCGGTGATGGCCCTGCTCAGCGATAGGCAGCGCCGCCGGGCCCAAAAGCTGGCCCAAGACATGGGCTACGTGGAGCTTTCGGGCCATGGTTTGTTCCAAGAGCTTTTCGTGGACAGCATGCCTTTTCCCGCTGATAGCTGAGTTTGCTTTCCAAAGCAATAGAACCCTCGGGCGATCAAAGATTAATTACGGCGCCCGGTTTCATCCTGAGCACGAGACGCATCAATGAACTTACTGGAAATCACCAAGCCGGATATTGATCCCGATCGATTGGCCTTGGCCATCAATCGGGGCCGTCCAGATGAAACGCTGCGCCAATGTGTGCAAGAAAACCTGCCCCAGGCCAAGGAGTTGGTCACGCCCCAGGCGGTTTATGAGCTATGGACCGTGGTTGAGACGGGGCCGGACTGGGTGCGGGTGGAGGCTGGTGACGGCAGCTCGGCCGCGCTCACGGTGGGACCTCACGCTGACCTGCTGTCCCCCGCCCAAATGGTGATGGCTTCGGCCGCCACCATAGGCCAGGCCCTGGATGACGCGGTAAAGCGCCTGAACCAGCAAAAGGACCTCTATAGCGCCTATGTGCTCGATTGCCTTGGCGTGGCCTTTTTGGCGGAGGCGGGACGGGCGGTAGACAGTTTGGCCGAACAAGAGGCCGCCCAGCGGGGTTGGGGGGTGGGCCCCCGCCTGGCCCCGGGGTCCTTGCCCGGTTGGGAATTGAGCGACCAGAAGGTTTTGGCGCAACTCCTTTTGCGCGATCCCGGCCCAGTCTCCCTGACCCAGGAGGGGGTGCTTCGGCCCTTCAAGTCCGCCACCAGCCTGATCGGCATGGGGCCTGGTTATACCTCCGGCCGGGTGGGTCGGATCTGCCACATGTGCTCCAGGAGCGACGACTGCTGGAGCAACGAAAAGATCGTCACCGGCGAGTAGAGGGCGATCAGCGGCAGGGGCGTGGCGGCAGCTCGACTCACACCAGCCCAAGCACCCGGATTTTTTACCCTTACACCTCGTAGCGCAGGTACTCATGGGTGCAGGGATTGCCTGCGGCCACCAGCATGGCTCTTTGGGCGGGCAGCATGATAAACGAGCCCAGGGACTCAGCCCGCAGCCCCGGCGGCACCTCCGGGTCGGGGTGGCGGCAGATGGAGTTGGGTAATCCTTGGTGATCGGTCAGGGCCTGGGCCAGGGTTTCGGGCGTCAGCCGCCCGCGCAGGCCGTCGGCCAGCTCTTGCATGCGCGCGGTGCGCGCCGGGCTGTCCGGGAAGATGGTCCGGCAGCCGTCCACCGCCTGGAAACGAGGGGTGCGGTAGTTGTTGGCGTGCACCAGGAAACCGTCTTGTGGCTTGAGCACCTCATAATCATCCAAAGTGCCTTCCACGCATATGAGGCCGCCTTGGGCATCGGCCAAGGTAACGGCCACGATGCTTCGGCAGGCCTGCTCTAATATGGCGCGCGCCCGGGCCGGGTCTTTCTGACGCATGGCCCGGGGCAGATAGCCTGCCAAAGGCACCTTTGGTTTCAAGCTGGGTTGCATGGCCGCCACCCCGTTGAGACAACAACCCAACCCAGCGGAGTTAAGGGTGTACTCGCCCAGGCCCAGCAGGGGCAGCACCAGTTGACGCAGGCCGTCGCTGCGCTTGATGCGCAATAGGGCCAAGGGTGTACCCGTGAACCAGTCCATGTTCTGGCCCATAATGGCTTTGTGGTCGGGTGTGGCCGGTCCGGTGCCGGCCATGGTGGTGCACATCGCGGCCAGGTTGGAGTTTAGAAACAGCAACTCCAGGCCGCAGCGCGTGGCCCAGGCCTCCTCCAGGCTCATCTGGGCGCCCTCGGCCTGGCCGCGCACGAATGGCTCCAGCTCGGGGTCGAACTGGGTGGCCGCGGGCCAAAGCTTCATGGCCATGGCCAGGACCTCGGCTCGAGGGGTTTTGTGCACCAGGTGCACCACGGCCAGAATCCGGTCCAGGCCTTGGCGCATGGGCCCGGCCAGGGCCTGGCCCCACCCCCGGCCCACCTCCGCCGGCGACCCGGCCAGCTCCATCACGGGCAATTGCACGCTCTTTTTCATGGTAGCATCTCCCCAAACGGATGGTGCCCAAGGGGGCAGCGTGGCCAATCCCGCGCCCAGGGAAGCCATGCCCGCCAGCCGCAGCCATTGTCGCCTGCTGATACCATCCTTGGGTAACATTGTGCCTACTCCGTAAAATTATGTTTATACTTTTGGCAAATAATCGGCCTTGCCTTTGGCCGTCTGAGGAGATAAATTACATACATACTGTTTGTATGTCAAGGAGAAGCTAATGCCTCCCGCTAAGCAAACCGAGCAACCGAGCCCCGAGCCGGGCAACAAGCAGGACGCGCGCAGCCGGCGCACCACCGGACGTATACTGGCCGAGGCCCGGCGCTTGTTTACCGAGCACGGTTTTGCCGGGACCTCGGCCGAGCAGATCGTTGCCGCCGCTGGCGTGACCCGAGGAGCGCTGTATCACCACTTTGATGGTAAGAAGGGTCTGTTCCGGGCGGTGGTGGTGCAGGTGCAGGCTGAAATCAACCAACGGGTGAAGGCTGCCGCCTCCCAAGCCCATGATCCCATGGCCATGCTCATAGCCGGTAATGACCAGTTCCTGGCGGCCTGCCTCGATCCTGGGGCTCGACGCATTTTGCTCAGGGACGCACCGGCGGTGCTGGGCTGGGAGGAATGGCGGTCCATTGACGAGGCCCATGTCCTGGGCAGGTATCGCGACTTCTTGGGTCAACTCATGGAGCAGGGCGTTCTGAGGCCTCTGCCGGTGGACGCGTTGGCCCACATTATTTCAGGAGCGGCTAACGAGGCGGCGCTGTGGGCGGCCCAGGCCGATGACCCGGAGGCCGCCCTGGCTCAGTCCCAAAGCACCATGGCCGAGTTGATCCGCTCCTTGCGCGCCTGAGTCTAGGGAGATGAATAGACATTTGACCTATGGCGGTCCTCTTTATAAAGTTGGGCGAGATTGAAAGCCTCTAAGCGGTTCAATATCTGAACCTCACAAGCAAAAGGTGCGGCATTATGCAGTTCATCGACCTGAAAGCCCAACAACAACTGATTCGCCAAAAAATAGAGGACAACATCAAGCAGGTGTTGGACCACGGCCGCTACATCATGGGCCCGGAGATCGGTGAGCTGGAAGAAAAACTGGCCGCCTACGTGGGCGCCAAGCACGCCATTGGCTGCGCCTCGGGCACCGACGCCTTGACCCTGGCCCTGTTGGCCCTGGAGATCGGCCCGGGCGATGCGGTGTTCACCAGCCCCTTCACCTTCTTTGCCACCGGCGAGGTCATCGCCCTGCTGGGGGCCACCCCGGTGTTCGTGGACATCGACCCGGTGACTTTCAATATCGACCCGGCCCTGCTGACTCCGGCCATCCAGGCGGTGAAAGAGCGCGGCGACCTGGAGCCCAAGGCGATCATGCCGGTGGACCTGTTCGGACTGCCGGCTGATTACGATGCTATCAACAAGATCGCCGAGCAGAACGGCTTGACGGTGGTGGAAGACGCGGCCCAGGCCATGGGCGGCGAGTACCAGGGCAAGATGGCCTGCTCCCTGGGTGCCCTGGGCTGCACCTCCTTTTTCCCGGCCAAGCCCTTAGGCGGCTATGGCGACGGGGGCATGGTCTTTTGCGACGATGACGAGTTGGACCGCATGCTGCGCTCGCTGAGGGTGCATGGCCAGGGCGAGGACAAGTACGACAACGTGCGCCTGGGCATCAACGGTCGCCTGGACACCATGCAGGCCGCCATACTCCTGGCCAAGCTGGAGCTGCTGCCCAAAGAGATGGAGCAGCGCCAGGAGGTGGCCCAGCGCTACGCCGAAATGATCGCCACCTCGGGCGCGGCCCTCACCCCGCCCCAGGTACCTTCGGGCTGCGCCTCGGCCTGGGCCCAGTACTCGGTGCTGGCCGAGAGCCAGGCAACGCGGGCCGAATTCATCGAGCGCCTGAAGGCGGCGGGCATCCCCAGCGCCATCTACTATCCCAAGCCCCTGCACTTGCAGACCGCCTTCGCTTACCTGGGCCTTCAGGCGGGCGACTTCCCCCACAGCGAGTCCGCGGGCGAGCGCATCTTCAGCCTGCCCATGCACCCCTACCTGGCCGTGGAGGACCAGGAAAAGATCGTGGCCGCCTTGGCGGGTAAATAGGCTTTCGCCTCTGGTCGGCTTGCCCGCCGGAGGCTTGGCACCCTCTGGAGGTAACATGGCCGAACTAACGGTGCGTTTCCTGGGCTCGGGCGATGCCTTTGGCCACGGCGGGCGCTTGCAGGCCTGCATCCTGCTCCAGTGGCAAGGACAGCGGGTGCTGCTGGACTGCGGGGCCTCGGCCCTGATCTCCCTGCAGCGCTACGGGGTGGAGCCTAACTCCATCGACGGCATTCTCATCTCGCACCTGCACGGCGACCACTTCGGCGGGCTGCCCTTTTTCATCCTGGACGCGCAGCTTCATTCCAAGCGCACCCGGCCCCTGCTCCTGGCCGGTCCCCAGGGCCTGGCCGCACGTTTGGAGCAGGCCATGGAAGTCAACTTCCCCGGCTCCAGCCAGGTGGAGCGCAAGTTCGCCACCCAGGTCACCGAGCTGACTGCCGGGCCGGCTCAGGAGTGGTGCGGCCTGACGGTGAAAGCGGCCGAAGGGGTGCACGCCTCGGGCGCGCCCGCCCTGGCCCTGAGGATCGAGGCGGCGGGCAAGAGCATCGCCTACACTGGCGATACCCAGTGGGTGGACGAACTAATGCCCCTACTGAGCGGGGCGGACCTGCTTATTGCCGAGGCCTACTTCTATGAGCGGCCCATCAAGTTTCATATGAGTTGCATGGACGTGCTGACGCGGCGCGGGGCGCTGAACCCCGGCCGCTTGATCTTCACCCACATGAGCCAGGACATGCTGGCCCATGTGGGTGAGTTGAACGGCGAGACGGCTGACGACGGTATGGAGATTACCCTTTAGTATCAGCCCGTGATGGAGAAGGAGTCATCCATGTCCAGGGTGTAACGGGTGAGCAACTCGCGCACCTGGGCTCCCACCTTCAAGGGGTTGGGGCCGAGCTGGTCCAGGGTGGCCAAGGCTTGGTTGATTACCGCCAATACCTCCTTGGACTGGCTGGGGGCCACGCCCGAGAGCATCAGGCGCTCCGGCTCCAGGCCGGTCTCGGCCAGCAGGCGGCTCAGGTGCTCGTGGCGCATCTTGGCCCAAGTGCTGCCGGTGAGGGAGTAGCAGGCATCCGGATGGCAGGAGAGGATCAGCACTCCGTCAAAGCCCCTTTGCATGCCCTCCAGCACCATGTCCGCATCCACCTTGCCCGCGCAGGGCACCTGCACCAGCCTTAGCCCCGGCGGCAGGGCCGCGCCCTGCAGGCGGGCGGCGTGCAGGGCCGGAACAGCGGAGTTGGCGCAGGCCAGCACCAGCAGTTGGCGCTCCACGGCCTGGCCCAGGTCTCCCACCTTACCCGCGGCGGCAGCGATCTCCTGGCTGTAGCGGGTGTCCTCCTGGCCCACGATCTGAATGGCCTCCATGGGGCACTCGGCCGCGCAGGTGCCACAGCCGGTGCAGGCCAGGGGGTTGCTCATGGGCCTGCGGAACAGGCGGTCCATGGCTCCCTCGGGGCAGACCCGCACGCAGGTTAGGCAGATGGTGCAGCGCTTGCGGTCCACCTGCACCCGGCTGCTTTCCACCCGCACCGTGCCTTGGGCCAGCAAACGGCGCACGCCGTATAAGGCCTCCTGCACCTCATCGGCCCAGCGCTCCAAGTCGCCCTGGCCCCTGGCCGGGCCCACCAGCCACACCCCGGCCCGGCGGCTCTGGGCGGGCAGGGCGTTGACAGCCTCGGGTTGCAAGTAGCCGTCGCGCCCCACGCTGATCCCCAGGTGGTGAGCCAGCTCGCAATAGGCCGCGTCCGGGGCGGGAGTCTGGTCCAGAGCCACCAGGTCGAAGCGGTCGCCCATGGTGGTTCCCAGGATCTCTTCGTCCCACTCAAGCTCCACGCCCTCGCCGGTCTCGCTTGCGCGCAGGCCGCCCTTGGTGAACTTGACGAACACCACCCCTTCGCCGCGCACCTGCTGGGTAAGGGCTTCCAGGTCGTCGCCCGCCACCTTGGCGTTGTTGGTGAACAGCACCACCCGGTTTTCGGGACCAACGGCAAGCTCATGGGCGCAGTGCATGGCCCCGATCAAATCCAGGGGCGCGGCCTGACGGCCCAGGCCCACGCCCAGGGCCACTGTGTATGGGCCCTCGCCCAGGCGCTTTTTGAGGTGCTCCGGAGCGCGCAGCAGGGAGGCCAACTCCTCCAGGGACACCACCCGCTGGCCCGCGGCAAGGCCCTGAGGCGGCAGGTTGAGGGCCTTGGGCGGGCCCTGGGCTACGATGACCCCGCCCACGCTCAGACTCTTAATTTCACCTGCCCGGTCGGCGATGGTGGCGGTGAAGTTGCCTGCCCCGCCGCCGAGGCCCAGCAGGCGGCCCTGGCGAATGAGGGTAATGCCCTCGGTATCTTCCAGCTCCTTGGCCAGGGCGGCGGCTTCCTCCACCGCCTCGGCGCCCAGCAAGGGCGCCGGAGGAGCCAGGCGTTGGCCCGGGGTGAGCAGTAGCGGATGATACCCGGCCTTCAAAAGGCCCCGGGTGGCCCACAGGGCAGGCAGGCCCTGGCCCACCACCAGCACGGTGGTGGCCACTGAAAGCTCCTCCAAGGGCATCTCCTGGTGAAACTGCTCGCCGCAAAGGGCCTGGCTGAGCGCGGCCTGGGCTCCGGGAGCCACGGCGCACACCCCGCTGGCTTCTCCCTCGGGCTTGGCGCAAACGTCCAGCACCGTGGCCATCTCCGGGTCCAGGCCTTCAGCGGCCAGGGCCCGGCTGAGGCCGCCGGGGTTGTGCAGCAGAGGGCAGGCCCCCACCACCGCCGAGGTCAGCTCATGCTCCTTGATGAGGCGGGCCACGGCGGCGGCGCCCTGGGCCTGGCAGGTGTGGGCCACGGTGAACACCCGGCCCTGGTCAAAGGCCTCGGCGGTCCAGCGCAGCTTTTTAAACTCCAGGGAATCGGCCTGGCTGCGGCCCCCCTGGCAAAGGAAGACGCCTACGCGGGCACTCATGGTTGCATCTCCGCTAGATAGGTGAGGGCGCCCTGGGCGGCGCGCCCGGCCGAGGCCACCGCTTCGGCCACGTCCATGGGACGCTGGGCGGTTCCGGCCAAAAAGACCCCTTGTTTGCCAGGAGCCAAAAAGCCGTGACGGTTAAGCTCCAGACCCGCCAGCTCGGCCAGGCCGGGGTTGTCCGGGTTGGGGGCCAGGCCCACGCTCAGCACCACCAGGTCAAAGGGCTCGCTGGCCGGCGGCGCGCCGGGATCGGGCTGAAAGTCCACCCGAACCTGGCCTTGGTTGGCTTGGTAAATGTCGTAAGGCATGGAGCGCACCAGGCGCAGCTCGCCGGCCGCGGCCTCCAGGAAATCATCCACCGCGTGGCCAAAGCTCTGCAGGTCCATGTAGAACACCGTGACCTCCGCCCCCTGGCGTCCGGCCAGGGCCCGGCCCAGGCGCAGGGCATAGCCGCAGCAGACCCGCGAGCAGTAGTTGTTGCCCTTTACGTCCCGGCTGCCCACGCACTGCACAAAAGCCACCTTGCCCGCGGGCTCGCCGTCGCTGGGGCGGACGGCCCGGCCCTGGGTGCGCAGCATCTCCTCCAGCTCCATGGCGGTGATCACGTCCGGGAACCGGCCGTAACCCAGGCGCTGGGCCGGGGTGGGGTCGTAGGGGGTGAAGCCGGTGGCCAACACCACGGCGGCGAAATCCAGAGTCTGGCTGTCGCCCTGGCGCTCAAAGTTGATGGCCTCTTCGGGGCACACGTCGCGGCACACCGTGGACTGGCCGTCCTTGAAGTACAGGCAGGCAGTCTCGTCGATGGCCAGGCGCGGGGCCTCGGCGGCCAAGCGGGGGCTGCGGATGGCCCCTTCGTCCATGGCCGGACAGGCGTCCAGGCACAGGCCGCAAGCGGTGCAGCGCTCAGCGTCGATGTAGGCGGGCCGGGTCTGGATAACCGCCTGGTAGCCGCCGTCAAAGCGGGTGAGGTTGCTCACCTGCGAGGCGCGGTGCAGGGTGATCAGCGGGTGGCTGGTCAGGGCGGCCAGGCGCGGCTCGGCCAGGCAGCCGTTGCACTTGAGGCAGCTGTCCAGGGCCTTGCAGGCCAGCTGGGCGGCCCGGCCCCCCAGGAAGTCGTCGCGCTCCACCAGGTGCACGGCCACGCCCTGCTCGGCCAGGTCCAGGGCGGTGGTGGCTCCGGCCACCCCGCCGCCGATTACCAGTACTTGTTTGTTGTTATGCAAAGCCACAACGGGCTCCTTTTTCTAGCTGAGCTTGTCCACCAGTTCGGTCAGGCGTTGGGGGGCCTCCGGACAGGCCAGATGCACTCCGGCCGCCTTGCCGCCGCTCTTGAGCTCCTGGGCCAGGTCCAAAAGCGGTCCGGCTTCCTCCTCAGCTCCCAGCTCCAGCCCGGCGATGATCTTGGTCTCCGCGGCCATAGGCAGGTTGGCCAGGGCCTCGATCTCCGCCGCGCTCTCGACCGGCTGAGTCATGAAATACCCGGCCCCGGCCTTGAGCTTCTTGGAGAACTTGATGCCCGCCAGGCCGGGAGGCTCTGTGGCCTTCGGCAGGCTGGCCCCGGCAAAGAAGGAGGCCGCCTCGCTGATCTCCCCGGCGAAGTCGCGGCCCTGGGCCAGCAGGGAGGCCAGGATGAGGGCCTGCACCGAGTCAAGGTCGTACACCGGGCGCGAGCCGGGCTGGTCGCCCAGGGTCACGAAGTCGCCGCTGACCAACAGCAGGTTCTCCACCCCCCCGGCGGCGGCGGCCAGCATCTCGCTGGTCAGGGCCAGGCGGTTGCGGTCGCGGCAGGTCAGGGTGAGGATCACCTCGGCCTGGGCGTGCTTGATAAGGTGATGGGCGGCCAGCACCGGGCTCATGCGGGCCACGGCGCTACGGTTGTCGCTGATCACCACCGCGTCCACCTTGGAAGACAGGCCCCCCACCAGGGTGTCCAACTCCCCCAGGGCGGTGCCCCGGGGCGGGTCTACTTCCACGGTGATAACGAACTTGCCTCCGGCCAGGGCGTCGCTGAACTTACTCATGAGCGCTGTACCTCCGTTCGTAGGCGGGGTGCACCTGGCGGCCCGGCAGCAGGTCGCGGTGGTCCCTGGCCTCGATCACCTCTTCCAGGTTGGCCAGGCGGCCGGTGTTTTCCAGGCGGCGATAGATCACGCTCCAGGCGCAGTCGCGCTCATGGTCGGTCTCGCACTTGCCATTTTCCGCTCCGCCGCAAGGGCCGTTGAGCATACCCTTGGGGCACAGGGCGATGGGACAAATCCCCCCGGTGATGGTGAGCAGGCAGTCGCGGCAGGAGCGGCAGCGCTCGGTCCACACCCCCACGTCCTCGTTGACCCCGATGAAGGTGGTGTTGACCCCGGAGATCACCGGAATGTCGGGGTAGGCCTCGGCCAAAAACTGGATGCCCGCGCCACAGGCCAAAGAGATCACCGCGTCGGCCTCGGCGATCTGGGGGCCCAGCTCCTCTAGGAACTCCCGGTCGCACTGGCGCTCAATGCAGCCCACGTCGAAGACCTGTTCCCGGTCCCCCAGCAAGGCGGCCATATCCAGCTGAGCGGCCAGAATGCCCGCCTCCTTTTCGCCGCCGGTGAGGCACACCGCCACGCAGGTGCCGCAGCCGGCCACCAGCACCTTGCGGAAGCCGGCAGTGGCGGCGGCTATCTCTTCAAAGGGTTTACGCTCCGCTACAATCATGCTCTGAGCTCCTCAATATTGTTTTGCGCGGCCCGGCTGGTTTTGTGGCCCAAGGGATTGGGCCCCAGCTCATGGGCGCGGCGAGTCATCATCTCAACCGCCTCGGCCCACTTGGGGGCGTCGCTGGCCCCGATGTGGAACATTTCCAGGCGGTCTCCCCCCAGCCCCAGGTCGTCCAGGAGGGTCTTGGCGTGGGCCACCCGTTCCTTGGCCCTGAGGTTGCCTTCCAAAAAGTGGCAGTCGCCTATCTCGCAACCGCTGACCATGACCACATCGGCCCCGGCCTTGAAGGCCTCCAGCAGGTAGAGCACATCCACCTTGCCGGTACACAAGAGCTTTATCACCCGCACGTTGGGGGGATACTGCAGGCGCATGGAACCGGCCATGTCCGCGGCGGTGTAGGTGCAGTAGGTGCAGATGAGAGCCAGTATCTTGGGTTCGTATTTGTCACCCATGTATCGTTCTCTTTCCTAGGGACCTAGAGGGCCCGCTCCTTGGCCATGATCTGGGCATCGGTGTGATGTTGCACCTGGATGAGCTTGCGGGGGCAGGCGCTGGCGCAGTTGCCGCAGCCTTGGCAAGCGGCGGGGTCTATGTAGACCACGCCTTCCTCATTAACCTGGGGCACCCCATAGGGGCAGGTGCGCACACAGGTAAGGCAGGCCACGCAGCGCTCGGCGTCCACCACCGCCACCTCGCCGCCCACCAAGAGCTCGGCCTGGCTCAGGACCACTGCCGCCCGGGCGGCGGCCGCCTTGGCCTGGCTGATAACCTCTTCCAGGAACTTGGGCCCGTGGGCCGTGCCGGCCATGAAGAAGCCCGCGCCGGTGAAGTCCACCGGCCGGAGCTTGAGGTGGGCTTCCATGAAGAAACCGTCGCTGTCCAAGGGCAGTTTGAGCAGGCTGGCCAGCTTGTGCATGTCGTCGTTGGGGCGAACCGCCGCGCTCAGCACCAGCTTGTCCGCGCTGAGGGCGATCCACTCACCCAGGATCTGGTCATAGACCATCACCTCCAGGTCGTCCGGGCCGGGCGACACCTGGGGCGGGTTCTCCGGATCAAAGCGGATAAAGGTAACCCCCAGCTCACGGGCCTCTTTGTAGTAAAGCTCCTTGAGGCTGAAGGTGCGGATGTCCCTAAACAGGACGTACACCTCGGACTCGGGCTTGGCCTTCTTGATGGCGATGGCGTTGGACACCGCGGAGGTGCAGCAGATGCGGCTGCAATAGGAATGCTCGGTCTCGCGGCTGCCCACGCACTGGATCATGACCACCCGGTCCACGCCGTCCAGGCACTGCGGGTCCTGGTGCAGGGCCTCGTGCAGGCTGAGCTGGGTGGTCACCCGCTCGTCCTGGCCGAAGTAGTACTCGGAGGGCTTATACTCCTGGGCGCCGGTGGCCACGATGGTGGCTCCGTGCTTTATGGTCTGGGGCTTGTCCGGCCCCTGGATGTTGCTGGTGAACTGGCCCACCAGGCCCTTGGTCTGGGTCACCTGACTTTCGGTGTGCACCCGGATGAGCCCGTGGTGGGTCACCTTGTCGATGAGCTCGTTAAGCCAGGAGGTGACCTCCATGCCCTCCACCGTGCTGTGGATGCGCCGGGCCAGTCCGCCCAGCTCGCCGGAGCGCTCCACCAGGTGGGTGAGAAAGCCTTGCTCGGCCAGGCTCAACGCGGCGGTTAGCCCAGCGGGGCCGCCGCCGAGGACCAGGGCGCTTTGCTCCACGGACATGGGGAACTGGTGCAAAGGCTCCAAAAGCCCGGCCCGGGCTATGGACATGCGAATAAGGTCCTCGGCCTTGACCGTGGCGGCCTGGTGGTCGCCCTGGTGCACCCAGGAGCATTGGTCGCGGATGTTGGCCATCTCAAACAGGTAGGGATTGAGCCCCGCCGTCTTGAGGGTGTCCTGGAACAGCTTCTCGTGGGTGCGGGGGCTGCAGGAGGCCACCACCACCCGGTTGAGGTTCTCATCCTTGATGACCTGGGCCATCTTCTCCTGGCTGTCGGTGGAGCAGGTGAACAGAAACTCCTCGGCGTGGGTTACGCCGGGAAGCCCCTTGGCGTACTCCACCGCGCCGGGCACGTCCACCACGCTGCCGATGTTGATGCCGCAGTGACAGATGAACACTCCGATGCGCGGCTGCTCTCCCGCCGAGTCGCGCTCGGGCGGGTACTCCAGGCTGGTCACCTCGCTGCCCCGGCTGGCTGAGAGCAGCTCGCCCGCCTGGGCCGCCGCGCCGCTGGCCTGCATCACCGTGTCCGGGATGTCGCGCGGCGCCTGGAACACGCCGCACACGTACACGCCTTCGCGGCTGGTGGCCAAGGGATTGAGGCCCACCCGCTGGGCAAAGCCGAAGCGGTCGGTATCTACCCCGGCGGCCTGGGACAGGGCCTTGGCGTCGGGGTGAGGGGTGAGCCCCACCGAGAGCACCAGCATGTCAAAGCGCTCTTCCACCAGCTCGTCGTTGGCATCGTAGTAGGAGATGATCAGGTCGCCGGTGACGGGGTCTTCCAAGACCCGGCTGGGCATGGATCGCAGATAGCGCACCCCGTGCTCGTCGCGGGCCCGCTCATAGTAGCGGTCAAAGC
>JAHLLJ010000114.1 GCA_020444205.1 Deltaproteobacteria bacterium
GGGCATGTGCGCCAACGCGGTGTTCGGCTCCTACCGCATGGGCCCGGTGTTCGGAGGCATGCTGCTCAGCGGTGAAAAGGCCGCCGCCGAGGTGGGTGAGCTGTTGAAAAAGGGCGAATAACGCTCCATATACAAGCAAAACAAAGGGCAGGCGGCCGCAAGGCCCCTGCCCTTTTTTATCGCAGCGGTGCTCCTACCGCTCAGCGGCCGCGCACCCCGCCGGCCACCGCGCCTTCTATCCAATAGGCGCGCTGCCTGGCCAAGAAACCATCCGCTTGGCGCATATCCAGCCAGTGATCCACGAACTGGCGAAAGCGCTCGGAGCTCTTGTGCATCAAATAAGCAAAAACCATCACCGCGCCCATGTGCTTGGGCCGCACGGCGGTGTAACCGGGATGGCCCGAGGCCCAGACCCCGGCCTGCTCCATGGTCCAAAGAGCGGCGTCCCATCCCCTGGTGGTAGGAAGGTAGCTGTAGTCGGGAACTACCACCAGCTTGGCCTGGGGGAAAAGTTTTTCAGTCAAGCCGCGCATGACCGGATTTTTAAAAACCGCGATCATCAGGTCGGTTCGGCTTAGGATTTCATCCATGTCCATAAATTCAGGCACCCTGTCCGAGGGCACGATGAGAGCCATGGGGCTATGGTAAAAAGACTTGGAGAAGGTTCCCCAGAGCATGCGGGACTCCACCACATAGACACCACCAGCCCAGATATCCATGATGCCCTGCTTTACGTCCTGCTCAACCTTGTCGAACACCACTGGTACAAAGGCCAACTTCACGTTGAGTGATTTGGCCATGGCATAAGCGCAAGCCACGTCATAGCCCACCAGCTCGCCTTTTTGATTGCGATAAGCAAAGGGCACAATGTCCCTGCCATAGCCCACCCGCAGGGTACGGGTCCTTTGAATGCGGCCCAGCACTGTCTCCCCGGGTTTAAGCCCTGCTTCGGGATTCTCGCGCAGGAAGGCTTCCCGGCTCTCATAGATGGTTGCCTTGACCCCTGTGGTGATATCTTCGGGCATGGAAAAGCCCATATAGGTTTTTTGGGGTCTTTTGAGCACATCGGCCAACAGGGTATGTCCGCCCCAGGCCACCGCGGCGGTGCAGGCCACCAGCAGGCCCACGCAGACCAGGAGCCTGCCCAAGCGGACTTTGATCCTGCCGTAGTAATTGAAGGTCATTAAATAGGTGAGAAAGGCAAATCCCATTACCGATAGGGCCACCTGCCCGTAACGGGTAATCATCATGGTCTCTACGTAAAGGTTGGTGGGGTGCCCGGGAAGCTGCAGCCAGGATCCCAGGAAGTCCACCGCGTTTACCGTGGAGGTAGGCGAGCCGAAGCAGGAGAACAGAGTCATAAATGGCAAAGCCGCCAGCTCGCCGCTGGTCAGGGATGTTCGGGTGTAAAAGGCCACGAATAGGATGAAAAAATATACGAAAAAGTTGCCAAGCTGGCCCAGGGGGTAGTTCACGGCCAGGGAAGTTTCGATTATCTCGCTCTTGTGCTCGTCATCCAGGCCGTTGGACTTGGCCAACTTTTCGGTGGCCTGCTGGATGTAAGGCAGGGCCACCACCGACAAGGTGGTGACCAGGGCCAGGGTCAGGCCGTTGCGCAGGTCGTAGATCACCTCGCGGTAGCGCACCGGGACCAGAGAGGAGATGACCACCGGAACCACCACAAGGGCCAAGATTCCGCAGATGATCAGGAAAAGGCCCAGGTAGACCACCAGTCCTCCGGCCTCGGCCACCCGCAGGGTGCCCACGGTGGAGGCGAACATGGCGAAAACAGCCACCGGGGCCAGCGTCACCACCCAGCGCCAGATTTTCACGCAAGCGGTGCGGATAAGCACCAGGATGTCCAGCACCCGGTCCTTGCTCTCAATGCCTTGTATGGCCACCCCGAACAAGGCCGAGAGCAGTACCACGGCCGGCACGTAGTTGTTTGCCAGGTCGCGGAAGATGTTGCCCGGAAGCACCAGTTGCAAAAAGTCGGGGCCGGTGCGGGCATGGGCCGCCGCGTCCACGATTATGGGCGGAGGCGAGGAGGGGAAAGCCAGGCTGAGCAGGTAGATGATGCCCAGGGTGCCGCCCCAGGCAGCCAAATAAAAGGGCCAGCTTTTCTTGAGCAGCCGTAGGGCCACCTTGGGGCTCAGGCGCCCCAGGCCGTGCAGCAGCGAGGAGATCAAGTAGGGATAGACCACCGACTCCAAGAGCATGACATAGGCGTTGCCTATGGGCTGCAACACCTTGCAGGCATCGCCCGCCAATACACCGGTGAGCACGCCCCCGGCCGCCCCCACCCCGATCCAGGTCGCCAGGCTCAATGAAACTCACTCCTTATGGGATGCGCTATCCCGCCATGTTTTGGAATAAAGTTCAGAATAAAGAGCTGAACAGCCCCCTACATCCCCCCGATGATCTTCTCCATCTTGGACTTGATGCTGCTGACGTTGCCCTTTTTGGGCTCCCACTCCAGAATCTTGAGCTTGTCCTTGGGCCGGTTGCGCGGAATCAGGTGCACGTGATAGTGCATCACCACCTGATTGGCCCCCTTGCCGTTGAGCTGCAAGATGGCGATCCCGCCAGGGTTGAGGCCCTTCATGATGGCCCCGGCCATTTTCTGAGTGGTCTGGTGCACCGCGGCCAGGTCGCCGGGCACCATGTCCAGCAGGTTTTCCACATGGTTCTTGGGTATCACCAACACGTGCCCAGGAGTGACGGGGTTGACATCCATGAAGGCCAAGGTCCGCTCGTCCTCATAAACTTTGTAGCAGGGAACTTTGCCGGCCACTATGTCGCAGAAGATGCAGCCTTCCTCACTCATTTTTTCAACCCCTTCCGCCGGCGTCTTGTTCTTTCTCGCCGCCGGCCGCATTTAAATCGACTATGCGTAGGCCCTGGGCATAGGGCCGGGTTACGTAATCATTTACCTGGCTGATTTGCTGAATCATGTTCCCCAGGCGCTCCACTTGCGCCATCAACCCCCCGATTTCCTGTTGCAAAGGCTCGTCTTGCCCCAAGGAGCGCCGCAGCTTTTCCAGACCCAGCTCCAGGGTGGCCAGGGGCTGGGCCAGCTCGTGACAGGCCGCCCCGGCCATCTCCAAAACCGCCTGGCGCTGCTCCATGCGCCTCCCCTGGTCCTGCAGCAGGGCCACATTGAGCCCAAAAGCGGTCTTGCGGGCCAGGCGCTCCAAAAAATGAGTCTCCAGGCCTTTTTGATAGCGGCGGCTGGACAAGGCCCCCAGGTTAAGGCTACCCAGCATCTCCCCGCTTACCCACAGGGGCAGCACGGCCATGGAGGCCGGCTTGTCCCCCTGGGGGAAGAAAAATTCGCACAACTCCCGGGTGGGCTTGTCCTCCAGAAAAGGCTGCTCCAGATCGCCCAGGATCAGGCGCATCTCTTTGCGCCGCCGCCGGAAACAACCGGGCGGTCCCTGCCCTTGGCTGTCGAACACCACATCCAAACGGCGGTTGTCGGCCAACAGGAGCACACTGACCGTCTCCAGGCGGTAGATGCCGGCCACGGTGGGCGAAAGCTGAGTTAGCAGTTCGCCGGGCTCGCGCGAAGCCAGCAAGAACTCTTCCACTTGGTCCAGACGACTCTGTATTTCTTCGTTGCGTCTGGCCTGGGTGAGCAGTTCGTCCAAATCCACCCGGGTGAGCATGACCCGCCTTTCCCTGGGAGGCGCGGCTCAGGGCCGCGCCGCCATAATACTTGCGCCATGCTAGCACAACGTCACTTTCTCGGCAACTAACCGGTAAGTTGGGCTCTTTTGGCTTGGTCCTGTAACACGCGGGCCCTATAATGGGCCCATGCGAGTAGCGGTGATCCAAACCAATAGCACCGAGCGCCGCCCGGACAACCTGAAGCAGGCCTCCGCACTATTGGCCCAGGCCAAGGGGCAAGGGGCCAAGCTCGCGGTTTTGCCGGAGCATTTTTCTTATCTGGCGGCCATGGAAAAAATGCCCCGGGCGGCCGAGCCCCTGCGCGGCCCCACCGTGGCTTTTCTGGCCGAGCAGGCCAAAACCCTGGGCTTATGGATCATCGGAGGGTCCTTTTCACGCAAAACCAACGATCCCACACGTAGTTACAACACCTGCCCGGTGTTGAGCCCCCAGGGCGAACTGGTGGCCCACTACCACAAAATCCACATGTTCGACCTGGCCATACCCGGGCAGGCCACTTGGGACGAGTCGCGCTACGTAAAGCCGGGACGCCGCCTGGTCACAGTAAAACTTCCCATAGGCACGGTGGGCCTAAGTATCTGCTACGACTTGCGCTTTCCAGAATTTTACCGCCGTCTGCGCTTAAAGGGGGCCCAGGTGTTCGCCGCGCCGGCCGCCTTTACCCATGCCACGGGCAAGGACCATTGGGAGCTTTTAGTGCGCACCCGGGCCCTGGAAAACGCCTGCTATGTTTTGGCGGCGGCTCAAGTGGGCGAGCACGGTGGGCGGCGGCGTTCTTGGGGCCAGGCCATGATCGTGGGCCCCTGGGGAGAGGTGCTGGCCCAGTGCGGCGACGGACCGGGAGTGGCCCTGGCCGAGATTAACCCCAAAGGCGTGGCCCGCTCCCGGCGCAAGCTGGATTCCACCGAACACGCTCGGCTGCTGCCCCGCGCATGGCGCAAAGACGGTTGATATGGCCCTTGAACCGGAAAAAATGTTTTTCGCCACAGCCATAAGCCGGTGGTTTTTCGGCATCAGCACTCTGTTGATGCTCTACCTGGCCTACTTGCTTATCCAGCCGTTTTTAATGCCCATCTTCCTGGCCGTGGTGCTGGTGGTGGTGGGCTGGCCCCTGTACCTGGGCATCTTGTGGCTGGTGGGCCCCCAACGCCAATACCTGGCCTCGGCCATCACCGTGCTGCTGTTTTGCCTGATAATCGTGCTGCCTTTGTACTTCATGGTGGGTATCATCACCGACCAGGCCTTTGATCTGTACAACACAGTCAGCCAAATGGTCAGGAGCGGGGGATTGCATGACTCCCTCAAGCACGGCCTGGACCTGTTAAACCCCTTTTTCGACAAGGTCAATGAGGCCCTGGGCATTAGTAAAAACGATGTATTCACCCAGGTGGGCGAGATGGTGCGCCGGGTGAGCAACCTGCTCTACTCCAACCTGGCGGGACTGCTCAGGGGGATCACCAACCTGGTGATCGACTTCTTCCTCATGCTGATCGTGGCCTTCTACCTGCTCATCGACGGCCGCCGGGCGGCGGACCGCCTGCTTTCACTCAGCCCCATGCCCTCCAGCCTGAACAACCAGATCAAGGACGAAGTGCTAAACACCATGCGGGCCACCCTCACCGGAACGGTGGTGATGTCCTTGCTGCAAGGTATTTTGGGCGGCCTGGGCTTTTGGATCTTCGGCGTGCCCAACAGCCCCTTCTGGGGCACGGTGATGGTCTTCGCCTCGGTGGTGCCCATCTTCGGCACCGCCGTGGTGTGGTTGCCCGGGGGCATCTTCCTGCTGCTTACCGGCATGACCGGGGCCGGGGTGGGAGTCATGGTCTGGTGCCTGATCTCGGCCCTGGTATGCGACAACCTGATCCGGCCCAAGCTTTTGGGCAATGTCACCCATCTGCACCCCCTCATGGTTTTCTTCGCGGTGCTGGGCGGCCTGCTGCTTTTCGGCGTGGTGGGTCTGGTGCTGGGGCCCATGATTTTGGCCCTGATGCTCTCCTTGCTGGAGGTCTACCGCCTGCATTTCGTGCCCGAGGAAATCGATTCCACCCAATGCGCGGCTCCCCCAGCGGAGCCGGAAACCGAAACGGCCAATCCCCATCAGGAGAGTTGAGCCATGAATGACACCCTGGCCATCATCATGGCGGGCGGCAAGGGAGAGAGGCTCTTCCCCCTCACCCGCGACCGCTCCAAGCCGTCGGTGCCCTTTGGCGGGGCATATCGTCTCATAGACATTACCCTGAGCAACGTGGTCAACAGCGGCATCTACAAAATCATGGTGCTGCCCCAGTACAAAAGCCAGTCCTTGGTGGACCATCTTGAGGCGGGATGGAACATCTTCTCCTTTGACCTGGGCCACTACCTGCGCATTGTCAGCCCTCAGATGCGCACCGGCGAGCGCTGGTACGAGGGCACCGCGGACAGCGTGCGGCAAAATGCCTATTTGCTGGAGCGCGACCGCAGCCTGAGCCATGTGCTGATCCTGTCCGGCGACCATGTATACAAGATGGACTATTCCCAGTTCCGCGCGGCTCACGAAAAAAACGGTGCCGACGTGTCCATCGCGGTAATCGAGGTGGACCGGGAAACCGCCTGCTCCTACGGGGTGGTGGAGGTTGACGGAGATTACGCCATACAGGGCTTCCACGAAAAACCCGACGACCCGGTGTGCATCCCCGGCGATGAGAAGCACTCCCTGGTGTCCATGGGCATCTACCTGTTCAGCCGCCGGGCCATGTTGGAGGTGCTCAGCGGGGTCGAAGGCAAGGATTTCGGCCACGACATCATCCCCTCCCTGCTGGGGAGCTACAAGGTGATGGCCTATGCCTACAAGGCCAACAACCACATCCGCGACTATGTGTGGCTCACCGATAAAAATGGCAATCGCAGTCTGGAGTTCCAGGAGTGCGCCGAGGACAGCGGCTACTGGCGAGACGTGGGCAGCCTGGACGCCTATTGGAACGCCAACATGGACCTATGTGGGGTTGATCCCTATTTCAACCTTTACGGCCGCCAATGGCCCTTGCGCACCTTCCGCCATCAGCTTCCCCCGGCCAAGTTCGTCTTCGCCGCCGAGCGCGGAGGCAACGGCCGGGTGGGCAAGGCTTTGGACTCCCTGGTGGGCCAGGGTTGCATTATCAGCGGCTCGGTGGTGCGCAACTCGGTGCTCAGCCCCAACGTGGTGGTGCAGTCCTGGAGCCAAGTGGACGAAAGCGTCATCCTCGACAACGTGATCATCGGTCGCCACTGCAAGATCAAAAAGGCCATAATCGACAAGAACAACCACCTGCCCGAAGGCACCGAAATAGGCCTTAACCCCAAAGAGGACGCCGAGCGCTTCACCCTGACCCCCAGGGGAATCGCGGTGGTGCCCCGGGGATATTTCCAATAGCCATGCCCCCGAGCTTACTGATAGCGCCCCCCAGCCAGACCCCTCCCTTTCCCTTTGACTGCGTGTTCAGCCTGGAGCCTTTGATCGAGTTCGTGCGGGAAAAACTGGCTAGCGGCTACTGGCCGGCAAACTCGGTGGGCGGCGACCTGCTCGGCCGCTTGGAAGACACGCCCGAGCTTAGGGGGGCCATCCCGGACCTGACGGTGCTCAAAAAGCATCATGGCCTGCTTCTGCGCTTGATGAGCCTGGTGTTCCCCGCCACCGGCTGGGACAATGATGCCTTTGCCGCGGTGGTGCCTTTCGCCCTCACTCCGGTGGTGGCCTCGCCCCTGTTCGACAGTCTGTTCCTGCATCCTTCCGCCAAGCAGACCGTGCGCCGCAACATCGACGACGCGACTTTTCTCTACGGCCGCACCATCAGGGCCTACATGTTCGTCCTGGAAGGCATCTATGGGATCGACCAACGCATGCACTACCCCCTGGCCATGGTGGTGCGCGACGCACAAACCGGCCTGGAGCGCCACTTCGCCATTCAGCTGGACTTTCGTTTCGTGCGGCCCGAGCCGGTAGGCGATCCCATCAAGCTCAGCGAGGCCGAGTTGGAGTTCGTACGGGAGAACATCACTCAGCCCGAGGCCCTGCGGGAGCTCTTGCCGCCGGATCGCTTCCGTCTGGCCGGTTTCAGCACCCTGCGCGCCGTTGAGGTCACCGCCTTTGAGACCCTTTCCGCCCTGAGCCGCGACCTCATCGACCAGGAGACGGTTATGAGTAGGGCGGGGTTCCTGCGCCTGCAGGAGCGGCTGCGCACCTATTTTGGCCGGGGAGACCTGGTGGCCGGAGTGGCGGCCCAGCACCAGGACCAGGTAATACTGCTCAACGTCGGCTGCCGGATCGATGACAACTGCGTTTTCGGCCAGACCAACCAGGTGCCCCAGGAGAAGTTGAAGGGCTCGCTGTTTGACAAGCTGTCCCAACACGGCGAGATGGTGATGGTGCCCGACGTACAGGCTGAGCCCGACCTGGCCGAGTTCAGTGACGAGTACACCAAAAGCAACATCCGTTCCCTTTTGATCGCTCCCCTGCTCTACCAGGGAAAATTCATCGGTTCCCTGGAAGTGGGTCTGCCGGGTGTGGACCAGTTCGGCCCCACGGACATGGCCCTGATGACTCAGCTTCAGCCATTGTTCACCGTGGCGGTAAAAAACTCCCTCGACGACCTGGAAAAACAGATCCAGGCGGTTATCAAGGAGCAATGCACTGCGGTGCACCCCGCGGTGGAGTGGCGCTTTGAACAGGCAGCTATGCGCCATTTGGCCGGCCGCAGGCAAGGCCATGTTCAGCCCATGGAAGACATCGTCTTCAATGAGGTTTACCCCTTGTTCGCCAGCAGTGACATCAGGGGCTCTTCCGGTCAGCGTAACCAGGCCATTGCCCAGGACTTGACCCGCCATTTGGAGCTCGGCCTGGAGGTGGTGCGGCGGGCTAATGAGACCAAGCCTCTGCCCATTTTGGGTGAATTGGCCGGGCGCATCGAGCGGCGGATGCGGCGCATGGAAGGCGGCCTTAAAAGCGGCGATGAGACCGGCTTGGCCGATTTTATGCGCCACGAGGTGGAGGTGGTATTCGAGGATTTGGCCAAGCAGGGCCCTCAGGTGGCCGAAGCCATCGCCGCCTACCGCGCGGAAGTGGACCCACATCTGGGTACGGTGTATCAACAGCGGCGGCTTTTTGAAAAAAGCGTGTCCCTGCTCAATGAGCGCCTGGCTGCCTACCTGGACCGGGAAGAGGCAGCCATGCAACAGGTCCTACCCCATTACTTTGAGCGCCACCGCACCGACGGGGTGGACCACCTTATTTACCTGGGAGCCTCCCTGAGCCATGATGGCGAGTTCTCCCGATTGCACTTGCGCAATTTCAGACTGTGGCAGCTCATGGTCACCTGCGGGCTGGCCTGGCATTCGGAGCAGCTAAAAAAGCAAATGCCGGTAACCCTGGACACCGCCCATCTCATTCTGGCCCAGGAGACTCCGCTGAATATCCGTTTCCGTTACGATGAAAAACGATTCGACGTGGACGGGGCCTATGACGTGCGCCACGAGATAATCCGCTCCCGCCTGGACAAGGCGGTGATCAGCGGCGGCGAGCGCCTGACTCAGCCGGGCCAAATCGCGGTGGTGTACTCTTCTCTGGAAGAGGCTCGCGAGATGCGCCGCCACATAGAGCATTTGCAGGAGCAGGGTTTTCTGGAGCCCAAAATGCAAAGGCACGAGTTGGAAGACCTGCCCGGAGTGCACGGCCTCAGGGCCCTCAGAGTAAATATAAACCTGGAGAGCGAGGCCCTGGCCCAGCGGGCGCGGAGCTTCTTCCAAGGCGCGTGAGCCGTCCCAAGGGCTCAGCTGCAAACGTTGACATCCCACCAGTGTTTAGATAGAGTAATTATTCGGTTTTTACCGCCGATTCCGGCGGTTTTTCCGTGCCATTGTGGAGGAATTAATGGCCAAAGTCGCCGTTGTGTTTCCCGGTCAGGGATCGCAGTATCTGGGAATGGGCCAGGCCTGGATGGATCAGACTCCCCACGGCCGTGACATCTTCGCCCTGGCCGAAAAGGCCAGCGGCTTGCCCCTGACCAAGCTGTGCCAGCAAGGCCCCATGGAAGAGCTGACCCGCACGGTCAACCTGCAGCCCGCCATCATCGCGGTGGACCTGTGCTGCTGGCAAGGCCTGGCCGCCGCGGGGGTCAAGCCCTATGCCGTGGCCGGGCACAGCGTGGGCGAATACGCCGCCCTGGCCGCCGCCGAGGCCCTAACCCCGGCCCAGTGCCTGGAGCTTATCACCCTGCGGGGCAAGCTGATGGACCGCGACGCCACGGCCAACCCCGGAGCCATGACCGCCATCATGGGCGCGGGCCCGGACGAGGTGGCCGCCTTGTGCGAGGCGGTGGACGGCGAGGTGCAGCCCGCCAACTACAACACCCCGGCCCAGACGGTTATCACCGGCGAGAAAAACGCCGTGGCCGCTGCCGGGGCCCTGGCCAAGGAAAAAGGCCTCAAGGCCATCCCGCTAAAGGTCTCCGGCGCCTGGCACAGCCCGCTCATTGCCGAGGCGGGCAAGGACATGGCCGCCGCCCTGGAGCCCCTCACCTTTGCCGCTCCCTCTTGCCTGCATGTGCCCAACACCACCGGGGAGCCCACCGACGATCCTGGGGTAATCAAAAACGAACTTATGAAACAGCTCACCGCGCCGGTGCGCTGGGTTCAGACCATCCAGGCCTTGCTGGGGCAAGGCGTGGATGTATTCATAGAAGCCGGGCCCAAGAACGTCTTGGCCGGGCTGATAAAAAAGACCGCACCGCCGGGGACCACTGTGCTGGGGGTACAAGAACCCCCGGATTTGGAGAAGGTCGCCGCGGTCTTGTAAGTCAGTTTCATCTTAGGAGGGGATGCAACCAGATGCCACAAGTCAAGGTAATCAGCGAGCGCTGCAAAGGCTGCGGCCTTTGCGTGCTCGCGTGCCCCAAGCATAACCTGGCCCTGGGCAAGGACTACAACGCCCAAGGCTATGCCTATGTCACCTTCAACTCCGACGGCAAATGCACCGGCTGCACCTTTTGCGCCGAGCTGTGTCCGGACATGGCCCTCAGGGTCTACAAAGAGGAGAAAGCGTGATGGCCAGGCGGGTAATGATCAAAGGCAACGAGGCCATCGCCATGGGGGCCATCGAGGCGGGCTGCCGTTTTTACTTCGGCTACCCCATCACCCCTCAGAACGATATCCCCGAGTACATGAGCGCGGCCATGCCCAAGGTGGGCGGGGTTTTCCTGCAAGCCGAGAGCGAAGTGGCCTCCATCAACATGCTCCTGGGCGCGGCCGCCACCGGGGCCAGGGTAATGACCTCCAGCTCCAGCCCGGGCATCAGCCTGAAGCAAGAGGGCATCAGCTACCTGGCGGGTTCCCAGATACCCGGGGTCATCGTGAACATGAGCCGTTCCGGCCCGGGCCTGGGCGGCATCCACCCCTCCCAGGGCGACTACTTCCAGGCCACCCGGGGCGGAGGGCACGGCGACTACCGCACCTTGGTGCTGGCTCCCTCCACGGCCCAGGAAAATTACGACCTGACCATGTTGGCCTTTGACCTGGCCGACAAGTACCGCAACCCGGTCATGGTCCTGGGTGATGCCCTGATCGGCCAGATCAAGGAGCCGGTGGAGCTCAAGACCTACCGCAAAAAGCCCAAGGAAAAGCCCTGGGCCCTCACCGGGGCCAAGGGACGCCACGGGCAGATCCTCAAGTCCCTGTTCTTGGCCGACGGCGAGCTGACCGAGCACAACTGGCTGCTGGCCAAAAAGTACAAGAGCATGCAAAAAGAGGTGCGCTTTGAAACCTATCGCGCCGAGGACGCCAAGCTGATGTTGGTGGCCTTTGGCTCGGTGGGGCGCATCCTTAAGACCAGCGTGGACATCCTGCGCGACAAGGGCAAGGCGGTTGGCCTGCTTAGGCCCATCACGGTTTATCCCTTCCCCAACAAGGCGGTGCGCCAGGCGGCGGACTCCGCCGAGGTGCTTATGGTCATGGAAATGAGCACCGGCCAGATGGTCGAAGACGTCAAGCTGGCGGCCGAATGCGCCTGCCCGGTTGATTTTTACGGGCGTCCGCCGGGGTCCATACCCACACCGGACGAGTTGGCCAAGGAAGCCATGAAGGTTTGGCGGAAGAGAGGCCTGAAATGAGCGCAAAGCCCAAGATGAAAAAGGTCTTTGACCGGCCAAAATCACTCAAGGACGTTCCCTTCCACTACTGCCCCGGCTGTCACCATGGGGTTATCCACCGCCTGGTGGCCGAGCAGATCGACAACTTCGGCCTCAAGGACAAGACCCTGGCCGCGGCCAGCGTGGGCTGTTCGGTCCTGCTCTACGACTACTTTGACGTGGACGTGGTGGAAGCCCCCCACGGCCGCGCCGCCGCTGTGGCCACCGGCCTCAAGCGTGCCGTGCCCGACAGCTTCGTGTTCACCTATCAGGGTGACGGCGACTTGGCGGCCATCGGCACCGCGGAGATCGTGCACGCGGCCAACCGCGGCGAGAACATCACCGTGGTGTTCGTGAAC
>JAHLLJ010000115.1 GCA_020444205.1 Deltaproteobacteria bacterium
GGCCTGGGGCGCGCCAAAGCCGCGCATGGCGCTGGCCGGGGGCTTGTTGGTGTACACGTGGCGGCCAAAGTAGCGGTAGGCCGGGTAGTTGTAGAGCATGTTGCCAAAGGTGCCGCACAGGAAGGTGGCCGTGGGGCCCATGGCGTTGTACCCCCCGCCGTCCAGCATCACCTGGAAGTCCTTGGCCAAGAGCATACCGTCCTTGCTGAAACCCACCTTGGAGTAGATGCTCATGGCGTGGCGGCGGCGGCCAAAGGCCAGCTCGTCGGCGCGGGTCAGGGTGAACTTAACCGGGCGGCCGGTGCGCATGGCCATGAAGGAGGCGCAGAACTCCCAGGGCCTCAGCTCCATCTTGCCGCCGAAGCCGCCACCCACCATCACCTTCATCACCCGCACGTTGTTCTCGGGCAGGCCCAGGGTGGAGGCCAGCAGGCACTGCACGATGTAGGGGGTTTGGGTGGAGGTCCACAGGGTGACCCGGTTGGCCTCCTCGCTGTGGGCCACGCAGGAGCAGGGCTCCATGTAGGCGTGCTGCACCGGGTGCACCTTGAAGGTGTCCTCGCGGATGTAGTCGGCCTTGGCGAACATGGCCTCCAGGTCGCCGTAGTCGATCTTGCGCACCAGGCTGACGTTGCCCTTGGACTCGTCGTGGATCAGCGGGGCGCCCTCGGCGGTGGCCTCCTCCACGCTGAGGATCACCGGCAGCTCCTCGTACTCCACCTCGATGAGGTCAATGGCCTGTTGGGCGGTGTCCGCGTCGATGGCGCAAACCGCGGCTACTTCGTCGCCCACAAAGCGCACCTTGTCCGCGGCCAGGGCCAGTTCGTCCTGGCTTTGGGGCACCAGGCGCCAGTTGCCGTATTTCACCTGGGGGATGTCCGCCCCGGTGATCACGTCCTTGACCCCGGGCAGGGCCTTGGCCTTGCTCACGTCAATGTGTTTGATGCGGGCGTGAGCCAGGGGGCTGCGCAGCAGCTTGCCGTGCAGCATGGCCGGCATCTTCAGGTCATCGGCGTAGATGGCCTTGCCGGTCACCTTGGCCGGGGCGTCCATGCGGGGGATACTTTTGCCGATGATGGCGGGATTGTTCACGACGTCCCTCCTTTGGCCATGTCCAGGCTCTGGGTCAGCACCCGCTGGGCCAACACCTGCACCATGGCCCGGCGGTAGGCGGCAGTGGCCCTGAGGTCGTCTATGGGGCGGCTGGTGCGCACGCAGGCCGCGGCCGCTTGATTGATCAGCTTTTCATCGGGAACCTGGCCCTCCAACATCTCCTCAGCCTCGGGGCAGCGAAGCGGAGTGGGGGCCACCGAGCCAAGGGCCAGGCGGCAGCGGATCACCTTGCCGTCCAGGTCCAGGTTGAGGAAACCGGCCACGCCCACCGCGGCGATATCCACCTTGCTGCGGGCGCTCAGGCGCAGATAGCAGGAGCCGGAGCGCGGAGACACGTCGGGCACCCGGATGGCCTCGACCATCTCGCCGGGCTCCAGCACGGTCAGCCCCGGGCCGGTAAAAAAGTCGCGCAGTTTAATCTGGCGCCGCCCTCCCCGCTCCACGGCCACCAGGGACGCGCCATAGGCCAAAAGCGGTGCAGCGGTGTCGGCCGAAGGCGCGGCGTTGACCAGGTTGCCGGCCACGGTGCCCATGTTGCGGATCTGCACGGTGGCCATCACCGAGCAGGCATGGGCCAAGCCGGGGTACAAGCGGCGCACCTCGGGGTTTTTGCCCACCGCGCTGATGCGAGCCGCCCCGCCGATGACCAGGCCGTCGCCGCCGGCATAGGAGATGGTCTTGAGCCCGCCCACCCGGTTCAGGCTGACCAGGTGCTCGGGGGCCTGGGCCCCGGCGCGCATCTTGATCATGAGGTCGGTGCCGCCGCACAAAAGCTTCACGCTGGAACGATGGCGCCCCAGCAGGTCCAGCACGTCTTCCACGGTCTTGGGCTGGTGCACTTGAAAGTGAGGCATGGCCATGGCTAGCCCTCCTTTGCCGAGGAGGCCATCTTGTCGGCCGCCGAGTCGATGGCTTCGACGATCTTGTTGTAGCCAGTGCAGCGGCACAGGTTGCCGCTGAGCCCCTGACGAATCTCGCTTTCGCTGGGGTGCGGGTTCTCATCGAGCAGGTGCTTGGCCGACATGATCATGCCCGGGGTGCAGTAGCCGCACTGCACCGCCCCGTGCTGCACAAAAGACTCTTGCAGCGGGTGTAGCTCCTGGGGCGAGGTGGCCAGGCCCTCGATGGTGGTGATGTCGCGCTGGTGGGCCTCCACCGCCAGGGTGAGGCAGGAGCTGATGCTCACACCGTCCATAATCACCGTGCAGGCCCCGCAATCGCCCTGGGCGCAACCGATCTTGGTGCCGGTGAGACCCAGGTCTTCCCGGAGCACGTCCACCAGCATTCGGTTTGGTTCCACGGCTACCTCGTAGCGGTCGCCGTTCACTATAAGCTCTATGTTCTGTTTGGCCATTGTCGACCTCCCTGCCCGGAGTTTGGGGCCAATATTCTTTAATTTGTGCACAAATATGCGGACCTAAGCCGCATGACAGAAAAATATCATCACAAAGGGCCTGGGTCAAGCAAACTCTTTTACTAGTTTAGCGTTCATTATAATGAACGCTAGGGGCCGCCGGGGGACCCTGGGCGCAACTGCTGGGCCGTAGTGAAAAGACGGCGCCTGGCCAGGCCCACGGCCAACACGCTGCCCAGGGTGGTGGAGCCCACCAGCATGAGCATCACCACGATCTGGTATTTGATGGCCAGCAGGGGATCGGCCCCGGCCAGAATCTGGCCGGTCATCATGCCGGGAATGAACACCAGGCCCACCCCCATCATGGAGTTGATGGAAGGGATCATGCCCGCGCGGATGGCGTCGGCGTTTATGCCCACCGCGGCCTCGTGGGGTTCCGCCCCCAACGAGAGCAACAGCTCCACCTGATCGCGGCGGTTGGTCATCTCGCCGAACAGCCGCTCCAGGGACAGGGCCATGGCGTTCATGGAGTTGCCCACCACCATGCCCCCCAGGGGCAGAAAGTAGCGGGCGTCCCACCAAGGCTCGGCCTGCACCACCACCCCGGTCACCAGGAAGCTGACCACCATATAGGATAGGAGCATGGAGATGAACACCGGCCAGAACACCGGAACGCCCTTGCCCTTGACCCGCCCGGCCACGATGCGCGCCGCGAAAAAGATCATGCCCGCGAACAGCAGAAGCACCAGCCAGGCCTGGTTGATGGCAAAGATGTACACCAGCACATAGCCCATGAGGGCTAATTGGGCTACGGTGCGCAGGGTGCCCACCAAGAGGTCGCGGCCCAGGCCCAGCTTGAGCCACAGGGAGGCCCCGCCCGCCAACAGCACAAAGCCCAGGGCCAGGGCCAGTTGGCCGTAGCCTATGTCCACCGCGCCGCTCATGAGAGCTCCTCCCTGAGGCGTCCCTGCTCCAGGATCAGGCGGCGCATGTCCCCAGCCCGGGGCGGGGGCTGGTGGCTCACCATGAGCACCGCCCTGCCCTCCCCGGCTTGGGCCACGGCAGTGGCCTCCACCAGCTCCTTGGATTCAGGGTCCAGGGCGCTTACCGGCTCGTCCAAGAGCAGCACCTGGGGCTCCAGGAGCAGCAAGCGGACCAGGGCAATACGCTGGCGTTGCCCCAGGGAGAGGCCCTGGGCATCAGCGCCCAACTCCACCCCTTGCAGACCCAGGCGGTCCAAGGCCTGGCGCAGGACGCTCTGATCAGGAGCGGTCTGGCCGTGGGCCGCCTTGAAGCCAAAAGCCAGGCTCAGGTTGTTCTCCACGCTTCCCGGCAACATCACCGGGCTTTGGGCCAAAAGCCCCACCCTCCGCCGAAGCTGAGGCGGCTCCCAGGCGGCCAGGGGCTTGTCCAACAGGGTTATGAGCCCGGCGCTGGGCTCGGCCAGGCGGTTGATCAGGCGCAAAAGAGAAGATTTGCCCCCGCCCGAGGTGCCGCGCAGCCAGGCCAGCTCGCCCGGAGCCAGGCTGAAGGACACGCCGTCCAGTACCAGACGGCCATCCGGGGCCTCCCAGGACACGTTTTCCAGGCGCAACATCGCCGTGGCCGCCGGGGCCTTCCAGGGCAGGGGTTCGTTCATGGCCTATATCTTGACCAGGTCGTATTGGCGCCGGCCCAGGCCGATCTCCTCGGCGTACTGCAACTGTATCTGCCAGTCCACCTTGGGGTAGAGGTCAAGGAACTTGTCCTCGCCCGCCGCATGGGCGTGCTTGAGCTCGGTGCCGGGCAGACCGGGGGCCTGGTTCACCAGATCCACCGATGCCTGGTCCAGAGCCACCAGGTCGCGGGAGGCCAGGATGCCGATGTCAGCCACCATGGGCGCATCGTTGAAGGGATAACAGTCGCAGGCCGGGCTGATCTGGGTGAGGAAGGAGAAGTGCACCGATTTCTCTTCCTTGCCCGCCATGACTCCCTTGGTGTAGGCCACCATGCGCCGCAAAAAGTCGGGTATCTCAGCGTCCCAGCCGATCTGGATGGCCTCCTGGGGACAGGCAAGGATGCAGTCGCCGCAGCCGATGCAGCGGTCCGGGTTCTTCTGGGCCTTGACCTCGTGATTCTTGGTGCCCTTGGGGGCAGGCTCGTCGGCTCCCCGGCGCACGAACTTGATGGCCGCCACCGGACAGCGCTCGATACAGCGACCACAGGAAATGCAGCGCTTGGGATCAATGGCGGGGGTGATGTTGCTGTGCATGAACAGCTTGCCCCGGCGGCTGGCCGCGCCCATGCCCAGGTTTTTGATGGCCCCGCCAAAGCCGGAGAGCTCGTGCCCCTTGAAGTGACTCAGGCTCACCAGGCTGTCCGCCTCCACCACCTCGGCCCCGATCCAAGCCTCTTCGCACTCGGGTAGATCCACCGGCACGGCCACGGTGCTGTGGCCGCGGAGGCCGTCGGCGATGACCAGGGGCGCGCCAACCACGCTGTAGGCAAAGCCGTTCTCCATGGCTGTGACCAGGTGGCCCGGCGCGTCGGAGCGGGTGCCCACGTACAGGGTGTTGGCATCGGTGAGGAAGGGATGCCCGCCCGCGGCCTTGACCGCCTCCACGAAGCGGCGCGCAAACACCGGGCGGATAAAGGCGGTGTTGCCCTTTTCGCCGAAGTGCAGCTTGATGGCGGTGAGTCCGCCGGGTTTGACCGTGGCGGCCAGGTCCACCGCATGAATCAGCTCGTCCAGCTTGCGCACCAAGGATCGTTTGATAGTGGCCCTAAGGTCGATGAAGTACACCGTGCTCGGCATGGCTAGGCTCCTTTGCCCGCGTTGGTTTGTTTCGGCACATATCCAGGTTATGGGCCTAGGGCGAGGGTGTCAAGGTGGCCAATTATTTTGACATTTTTATTGACAAAATTGTTTTGCTATTTAATATAAATACTGTGATTAATTCAAAAATACTGTGACATTTTTATGGACAAAAATACAGTCAAAAAAGTCATGACCTTCAAGTCGGGCAAGTTCGCCTTCAGCGCGAGCTACGACCGGGTCGCCATTGACAAGCTATTGATCGAGGCTAAAACTCTCCGTGAGGCGGTGGAAGATTTGCCCGCCCTCCCTGCCTTTGCCTCCAGTTTTGAAGAGGAGACCATCAGGCGCTCCATTTACAGTACAGCCGCTTTGGAGGGCAATCCCCTCAACGAAGAACAAGTTGCCGAGGTTCTGGAAAGAAAGCACGAATATGCCCAGCAAAAACAGGCGGAGAAGGAGATTGAGAACCTGAAGGTTGCCTATGACGCCTGTCGTAGTTTAAAGGTCCCTAAAGATGATTTCCGCGTGTCAGAGAAGTTAATTAAGAGCTTACACAAGACCATCACAGAGGGGATTGAGCATCCAACCAATACTCCAGGCGTTTATCGAGAACATTCGGTCAAGGTGGGCAACCGGGAGCATGGTGGAGTCTACACTCCGCCCAAGATTCGGCCGGACATCGAAAAGCTGATGGGGGAGTTCATAAGCTGGATCAACAGCGAAGACTTACTGAATGAGGAGCCTCTGGTCCGGGCCGCTCTGGCCCACTTCCACTTCGCGGCCATCCATCCCTTTGCCGATGGCAACGGAAGGACCGCCCGCTTGCTCGAATCGGTCATTTTACGGGCCGACGGCATGCGCTACGTACCAACCATGCTTTCAAACTACTATTACAATCACGTAGATACCTACTACTGGGCTTTCTCACGGTCAGAGAGAAATAAAAAAGACGACCGCACCCCCTTTATCGAGTTTGTGCTAAAGGCTTTCATTGCCTCCTTACGAGAAATACAGGGAAAGTTGACTACCGTAGTCCGTCAATTGGTAATGCGGGATTATATTTTGTTTTTGCGGAATAATAAGAAAATCACTCTGCGTCAGGCCGACCTCCTCAATCTGCTCATCGAGCATCCGAGGTCCTTTTCTCTGCAAGAACTTCGTAATGACTCAATGTTCGCAGCCCTATATCATCGCGTCACTGAGCGCACCGCCAGACGGGATATCGCTAACCTTCAGAAACTAAAACTGATCTTGCCTGGAAACGAAGGAAATTATCATCTTAACCTTCGCCTTTTGGACCACCCCTAAAAACCCGGACAAAAAAGAAAAGAGCCGCCCCGCTCTGGCAGATGAGCGGGGCGGCTGCTGGGAGGTGGGGCTTGCTCTCAGCCAACAAGCCCACGGAGGTTCGTTTTAATCCCTCATGCCGCCTTGAGGCGGGGCTTGGGGCGCAGCAGCACCACCAGGCCGGTGAACATGAAGGCCATGGCGCTGCCCAGATGGGTGAAGTCCAACACCATGATCAAGGGCGGCGGCAAAAATACGCCGACGTTGCGCAGCACCTTGGCCGCGCCGGAGACCACCAGCAGGCCCAGCAGGGTCCAACCCCACCAGGAGCGCGGGCCCCAGGACCAGGACACGCCGGAAGTGCGGGTGTCCAGGGCCAGGCGCCAGGCCAGCATGCCCAAAAGCAGAGCCGCGGCCAGATAGTGAATGTCACTGGTGATGTAGTAGTCGGCGGTCCAGGACAGGCCGGGTATGTCGGCCAGGTAGTAGCGCTTGAATATAGGCATCTGACCAAAGCCGCTGAACAGGGCGAAGCCAATGGCGATACCGTAGAACCACCGGGCCACGCGGCCGCCTGGCGAGTAGCTCATATTGCTCATGACTGGCCTCCTTGCTCGCTGGGCGGTTGTTGCTCAGGAGGCTTCTTGCCGAAAATCTTGGTAAAGCCCGCAGCCAGCCCGGCCAGGGGTGCCAGCACCAGGGCGGTGGTTAAGTTCTCGGCGCTTTCCATGCTGTTGGCCACCGGGTGCATGGGCGGACGACCGGCAAAGCCCTTCTTGCGGCGCTTGCCGCCCTGCTTGCCCGCCTCGCTTTGCCCCTTGCCTCGGCCGGGGGCCAGCTCGGCATGGGCCTGGTCGATGGCCGCGCTCACTACAGAGAAGGGAACCGGCGAAACATAGATGGTATTGGTGCCGCCGTTCTCTACCAAACCGTACACGTAATCGCGCCACCGCTCGGGATCAGCTCCGTCTTCGGTGGCCTTTTGGCGGGCCAGGGCCTCGGCCTGGGCCAGCATCTGGGGCCTTAGGCCGATGCTCTGCACCTGCTCGGGGCACACCTGCACGCACTGGGGCTGCTTGCCCTCCTTGACCAGAGGCAAGCAGCGGTGGCACTTGAACATTACTCCGTTGCCCGCGTAGCTGGGCATGATGTCCAGGTAGACGCCCACCCCGCTCTGGCGCTGGGGAATGTGCCAGGGGCAGGCCTGCTTGCACTTGGCCCCACCCAGGCAGACGTCCTCGTCAATGTGCACGATGCCGTTCTTTTCCACCCTTCCCGCGCCAAAGGGGCACAGGTTGGTGCAGGGTGGATTCACGCAATGCATGCAGCGCCGGGGCACGTGCAGCTCCACGTCTTGCCCCTTATGCTCAAAATCCAGGTGCTCCACATAAAGGAAGTTGTAGGGAGTCAGGCGGTCGGAGACGTCCTTGCGCTTGCTCCAATCCTGGGTGGGCACCCGGGGCGGAAAGGGCTTGGGCATGGGGCTTACCGGATCGGGCACCGTGTCCTGCCAAGTTTCGCGGCAGGAGTCCACACAGGCCTCGCAACCGATACACTTGGACAAGTCCAGCACGGTGCACAACTCATCTCCCTGGGCGGCCTGCACCGCCTGGGGCAGCACCACGCCGCTGGCCGCCACTGTGGCAGCCGTGGCCAGTCCCCCTCTTAAGAAATTTCTTCGGCTAATGGCGTTGGCCATGATCTATCCTTTTCGCTTTCGTTCCTGGGCTCGGGGCCCGCTCAAAGCTTGCCCCTAAAGAGAGCAATTGCCGTGCCGAAAAGCCCCATGATGCACTAAAAGTGTTTTATGTATTGATAACAGTGAGTTACACTAAACAGCCAAACTAAGCGTACGTTAATTTACATTAACATGCCGTTAACATCATATTAACCTTCCGTAACCATACCTAATTTTTTCATGCGTTTCCAAAGAGTTACCCTGCTTATCCCCAAGCGGGCGGCAGCCTGGGCCTTGTGCCCGCCGGTGGCCTCCAAGGCTTCGGCGATGTCCCGGCGCATGGCCTCGTCCTCGGCCTGGACCCCCGGGGATGGCGGCTGGGGCAGGCAGGTGTAGTGCTCTCCCACGATGTTGGGCGGCAGGTGCTGGGGCAAAATCTCCCCGCCGGGACAGGTGACAAAGGCATACTCAATGGCATTGATCAGCTCGCGCACGTTGCCCGGCCAGGAGTGCTCCAACAGCCGGTCCAAGGCCGCCGGGCTTATGCCGGTGACGCCCCGGTCGCTGCCCAGGGCGGTGCGTTCCACAAAGGTGCGGGTGAGCAGGGGAATGTCCTCCTTGCGCTTGGCCAGGGGCGGCAGGGAAATGGGCACCACGTTGATGCGGTAAAACAGGTCCTGGCGGAAACGGCCCTCTTCCATGAGCTTGGCCAGGTCGCGGTTGGTGGCGGTGATGATGCGCACGTCCACCTTTATGGACCGGTTGGAGCCCACCCGCTCCACCTCGCCTTCCTGCAACACCCTAAGCAGCTTCACCTGCACCTCACCGGGCAGGTCACCTATCTCATCCAAGAACAGGCTGCCCCCATCAGCCGCCTCGAAGCGCCCGGTGCGGCTCTTCTCCGCCCCGGTGAAGGCGCCCTTTTCATGGCCGAAAAGCTCGCTTTCCAGCAAAGATGGGTTTAGGGCCGCGCAGTTGACCTTGATGAAAGGCCCTTCGGCCCGGGGCGAGCGGCGGTGAATGGCCGCGGCGGCCAGTTCCTTGCCCGTGCCGCTGGCTCCCAGGATCACCACCGGCGCGGTGGAGGCGGCCGCCGCCTCCAGGAGTTGGTAGACCTGCATCATGGCAGGAGACTGGCCAATGAGGCCTTCATAGCCATAGGAGCGGGTCAAATGGCGTTTGAGCCCGGTGACCCGGCGCTCGCTCTCCACCAGAGGGGTGATGTCGGTCAGGGTCTCCACCCCGCCGATGACCTGGCCCAGCTCATCGTGCAAAACCCGCGCGTTTTTAAGCATGTGCACCTGGGAGCCGTCCTTTTTCACGATGGTGCAGCGGCGGTTCACCACCCGGCCCTTTTCAAACAGGCCGCAAGCCATCTGGCCCTCCTGGTCTTGGCAGGCCAGGCAGGTCTCGGATTCGAATACAGTGCAGGAACGTCCCATCACCTCTTGCTTGCGGTAGCCGGTTAGGCGCTCGGCGGCTGGATTCACGAACACCACCTTGCCCTTGGTGTCCACGATGAAAAGTCCCTCGGCCATGGTGTCCACCACTGAGTTCCAATAGCGGGCAACGTCTTCGGGGGTTATGTCTGCCACATTAATCTCCTACGTTTGCAGGGTATTAACGTTAACGTTAATACTCCTAATCCTCCAATGCAACCCACAGCCCCTGATGAGGTTTTGGTTAATCGTGTTCAAGCGGCATTTGTGCGCTTGCCCCCGGAGGCCGGAGAGATTACTTTTAGGTCAGAAAAACCCCAAATTAATCTAGTGGGAGTTGCGGAACTTATTAGGCGTTGTTAAATTAGTTGCACACGGAGAATATATTGAGCAGCAACCTACACAATGAGGAACGTCGCCAGTTCGAGCGCCTCCTGCGCCAGCAGGGGATGAACCGCCTTGGCGACCGCTTGGCCGTGCTGGAGGCCTTTCTGGACTGCGAGGACCACCTGAGCGCCGAAGGGCTGCAAAAGAACCTGGCCGACCAGGGCCGTCACCTGGAGCTGGAGTTCGTGACCTCCACCCTGGAGATGCTAACCCGCTTTGGCCTGGCCTCTTGCCGCCGCTTTGACAATCAGCCGGACCTGTATGAGCACCGGCACCTGGGCGAGCACCACGACCACCTCATCTGCACCCGTTGCGGCTCCATCACCGAGTTTCATCATCCCGAGTTGGAAGAACTCAAGCACGGCGTGGCCAAGGAGCATGGCTTTCATCACTTGAGCCATCGCTTGCAAATCTACGGCCTGTGCGACAAGTGCCGTGAGCGCCGCACACCCACCCTGCCGCTCAACCTGGCCTCGGCCGGGGAAAAAGTGCGGGTGGAACGTCTGTCCGGCGGGGAAAAGGCCCAGCGCCATTTGGAAGACATGGGCATCACCGTGGGCAGCGAGTTGGAAGTCATCACCAGCGGAGCGGGCCCCATGGTGGTGGCTTGCGGCGGCACCCGCCTGGCCCTGGGCCAAGGCGTGGCCGGCAAGGTGCAGGTAAGCCTTTTGGAGCGCAACGGCCGCTAAGCTTGGAGCCCGCCCCATGACCCCTCAAGTAACCCTACGTCAGCTCAAGCCCGGACAGCGGGCAATGGTCAAAAAGGTGGACACCGGCGGCGAGCTGGGGCGGCGCATGCGCGAGATGGGCCTGTTGCCCGGCACCGTGATACAGGTTATCGGCCGGGCACCCCTCAAGGACCCGGTGGAGATCAAGCTCAGGGGCTACAACCTCACCCTGCGCAACAACGAGGCCGATTATATTTTGGTGGAGATCGGCGAAACCGCATGAGCCGCCAGCTCACCATCGCCTTGGCCGGCAATCCCAATGCCGGCAAGACCAGCGTGTTCAACGCACTTACCGGGGCCCGCCAACACGTGGGCAACTACCCCGGCGTCACCGTGGAATACAAGGAAGGCATAACCCAGCACCAGGGGCGCGCGGTGCAGGTGGTGGACCTTCCCGGCACCTACAGCCTCACCGCCTACTCCCCCGAGGAGCTGGTGTCGCGCAATTACCTCATCGGCCAACGCCCCGACGTGGTGATAGACGTGGTGGATGCCTCCAACCTGGAGCGCAACCTCTATTTAGCGGTACAGCTAATGGAGCTGGGGGTGCCCCTGGTCATCTGCCTGAACATGGTGGACGTAGCCAAATCCCGGGGCCTAAGGATAGACGCGGACAAGCTGAGCCGCCTGCTGGGTGCGCCGGTGGTGCCTACCGTGGCCCGCCAGGGCCAGGGTATGGGCGAGCTGCTGGACGCCGCGGTGGGTCTGGCCGAGAGCAATCCCGAGTGGCATCCGCTCAACATCTCCTATGGCAGCGACGTGGACCAGGGCGTGGAAGAGCTGGCCGACATCCTGCAAGGCGCCCAAGAGCGCCGGGGCCTGCTGAGCGCCCGCTGGCTGGCCGTGAAGTGTCTGGAAGGCGACGAAGAGGTCATAGAGCGAGTTCGCGAGACCCCGGAGCTGGCCGCCAAGCTGCTGCCGGTGTGCGACCGGGTGGCCGGACACATCAAGAGCACCATGGACGATGACCCCGACAGCATCATCGCCGACTACCGCTATGGCTACATCACCGGCATAACCCGCCAGGTGGTTTCCAGCGAACGCGAAGTGCGCATGGACCTCAGCGACAAGCTGGACCAGGTGCTCACCCACCGCCTCATGGGCCCCTTGCTGCTTTTCCTGGTGCTCTACGGTATCTACAACTTCGTGTTCTGGGCCAGCGAGGTACCGGTGGTGTGGTTCGAGGACTTCTTCGCCTGGCTGGGTGGTGCGGTGGGAGGGGCAATGCCTCCAGGAGTGCTGCGCTCGCTTATCGTCAGCGGAGTCATCGGCGGTGTGGGCGGAGTGTTGGGCTTCACCCCGCTTATCGCCTTCATGTTCTTTGCCATCGCCATCATGGAGGACTCGGGCTACATGGCCCGGGTGGCCTACATCATG
>JAHLLJ010000116.1 GCA_020444205.1 Deltaproteobacteria bacterium
TGGCATCTCAACTTACCTTTCCGGCGGATCAGGCCGCCCGCGCCTCGCTGCCCGGGGCTCCCAGCTCGGCCACTACCTCATTCATCTGGTTCACCTCTTTGATAAAGGCGCGGTTGCACACCGTGCAAATGGCGGTGAGGCGCAAACGCCTGATGTCCAGGCCTTGCTCCTTCATCAGGGCGTAGATGCGATCCACCCGCTTGGCCAGGGCCGGGTAGGCCCCCTCGTAGGGACACTCCACCCCACAAGACATGATGATGATGCCGCCGATGCCCTTGGCAAAGCAGTCCAGATAAAATTTCTCCGGGAACAGGGCCGGGGTGGGGGTGCGGATGATATAGGTGTTGTCCGGGTAGTTCTGATGGGCCTGGCCCACCGAGTTGGCTCCGGGATAGGAGCAGTCCTCGGTGGCCAGGATCAGGATAGGATATTTGCTGGCGCACCCGTCCATGACATCACTTCTGGCGGCGAACGAAGATACGCTCGTAACCGTCAGCCTCGGCGTGGCCCAGGTACTCGTGGCCTACCTTGGTGGCCCAGATGGGGATGTCGTCCTTGGTGCCCGGATCGTTGGAAAGCACCTCCAAGACTTCGCCCACCATCACGCTGCCGATGGCCTTTTTGGCCTCGAGCAAGGGACCGGGGCAGGCGCTGCCGCGGGCGTCCACGCTGGAAGCGGTGCTGGGAATTTCGCTGAGCAACTGAGACATGATCTTCCTCCTAAAGCTTAGGTATTGGTTTGGGGTTGTGGCCCCCGGTGCCTCGCTGCACGTATATGCGCAGGCCTTGACCGTTTTGCCGGGTGGCCATCAGGGCGTTGCCCCGCTGGTGCAGGATGCGCGGGAGGTCTATGGCCAGTTGGGGGTCGTTGATGCTCACCTCCAGCACTTGCCCCGGCTCAAGCTCCTCCACCGCCCGCTCGGCGCAGAGGATGGACCAGGCAGCGCTTTGGCCCCTGGTATCTATGCGGGCGGCTATGGGCAGAGTGTCTTGCGGCTTGGGCATGGGCCGAACCTCCTTGGGTTGACCCTTGATAAAGCAAGAGCGGTGCCAAAAACGGCTTAGGAATTTTTAACTTTTGATTACAGGTGGTTACCTCTACACTCTGACAAGTGGCGTTTATCTTCGTTTACCCCAGACGAAACGAATGTTAAGATTCTGCTTAACAAACGTTGCCATCCTGAACGAGGAAAACCATGGCGCAGCAAAACGGCCAAGACGAGTACAACCAGTATTGGCGTACGGTAATCAACACCATGCAGGACGGGCTCATGGTGGTGGACCCCAGCGGGCTCATCGTCAGCGTGAACCCGGCCTTTGAACAGCTCACCGGCTACAACGCCTCCGAGCTGGTGGGCAGCCCTTGCACCATGCTCGAGTGCGACACCTGCAGCTATCCCCACGACTCCCAGGGGATGCTGGAGTGTGACCTATTCAAGAAAGGGGCCATCCAACGCTGCCGCTGCACCCTGCGCAAAAAGGACGGCTCGCCCCTGTACGTGCTCAAAAACGCGGCGGTGATACAGGGGCAAAAGGGCGCGACCATGGGCGGAGTGGAAACCCTCACCGATCTCAGCGAAGCAGTGGCCCGTGAGCGGGAGCTGGTAAGCCTGCGCCGTCAGATGGGCATGGACGAGGTGTTCCAGGGCATGGTGGGGCGCTCGCCGGCCATGCTGCGCCTGTTCAACCTCATCGAGAGCGCGGCCGACTCCGACGCACCGGTGCTTATCACCGGCGAAAGCGGCACCGGCAAGGAGATGGTGGCCGAGGCCCTGCATAGTTTGGGGCGGCGCAATCAGGGACCGCTGATCAAGGTAAACTGCGCCTCTCTCAATGAGAACGTGTTGGAAAGCGAGCTGTTCGGCCATGTGAAGGGGGCCTTCACCGGAGCGGACGCCAACCGCATGGGCCGCTTCGAGGCAGCCAAGGGGGGCGACTTCCTGCTGGACGAGGTGGGCGACCTGCCCCCCGCCACCCAGGTGAAGCTCCTCAGGGTTTTGCAGGAAAAGGTGATCGAGCGGGTGGGCGACATAAAGCCCATTCCCGTGGATGTGCGTATCATCGCAGCCACCCACCGTGACCTGAAAGAGCTGGTGGCCCAGGGCCGCTTCCGCGAAGACCTCTACTACCGCGTGGCCGTGGTGCCCATCCGCACCCCTGCCCTGCGCGAGCGCATGCAGGATGTGCCCCTACTGGTGGATGCCTTTCTCAAACGCATCCTGGAACGCAGCGGCAAGGGCATAACCGGCGTGGACCGGGGGGCCATGGATTTGATGCTGGGCTACGACTGGCCGGGCAATGTGCGAGAGTTGATCAACGCCCTAGAGTACGCAGTGGTGCTTTGCCCCGGTGGGTTGATCGAGCCTGGGCATCTGCCCGAGAGCCTGCGAGGCGACAAAGGCCGTAGCGCGCAGGCCCAAGGCCAAGCCGCGCCCCCGCCCGGCGATGCAAAGCGGGACGAGCGGGAGCGCATCATCCAGGCCCTGCAACAAGCAGGAGGCCGCAGAGAGGAAGCCGCCTCTTTGCTGGGCATCAGCCGGGTGACCTTATGGAAAAAAATGAAGGCCTATGACATTCAGGTGGAGAGCAAGATCCGTTGAGTGCCTCGGGCTAGAGCCGCCTTTTGTTACGTTTGGCCCCAACGGGCTGAAACGCCTTTTTACTTCCAGGGCATTTGGTAAAATCAACTTAAGTTACAAATGCGTTAAAAAATGGTGCCTGCATGTCCCGTCCAACCGTTGCCAACCAACCCAGCCGCGCCCTTCTTTGGGCCGAGTGCCTAGGTTTGTTTTTCGCGGCGCCGGTGGGGCTGTACTTCCTGCGGCACCAGCTTGCCCACCGGGTCATCCCCCTGGTCATCGTGGCTGCAGGATTTTGCGCCTGGTATCTGTTCAAAGAGCGTGACTTCGACCGGGAGGCCATGTGGCGGGTGCGGGGCCTGCGTCCCCACCTCAAGGAGATACTCTTGGGCCTGGCCCTACCTTTGCTGCCCCTGGCCCTGGTTAGCTATTTTTTCGCGCAAGACAAGTTCCTGGCCATGCCCGCCAGTCATCCCCACGGCTGGCTGATGCTGCTTTTGCTCTACCCCATCTTGGCCGCCTATCCCCAGGAGGTGGTGTTTAGGGGCTTTTTCTTCCAGCGCTATCGCCCCCTTTTCCCAGACCCCAGGGTCATGGTCTTGGCCAGCGGGGTGAGCTTTGGGCTGGCCCATGTGTTTTACGGAAACTGGGTGGCTCCGGTCATCGCGGGCCTGGGGGGCTTGCTCTTTGGCTACCGCTATTTGCGCTCCAAATCCCTGGTGGCCGTGGGCATGGAGCACGGCCTGTGGGGCAACCTGCTCTACACCCTGGGACTGGGCTGGTTCTTTTACAGCGGCTGTATCTCCTGATCCCGGGCCGGCCCGGCCCGGAAATTTGCAACCAAAATGTCAAAAATTCGTTTGACCCAATCCGTCATAATTAACGGAATTGTTATTTTTTTGCGTTTCGGCAGCAAAGGAAGCACTGCCAATGGTGAAAGACCGAGTCCTTTTCGTGTGCGTTCATGACAGTGCGCGCGGCCAAATGGCCCAAGCGTATTTAAGAAAGATGGCCGGAGACCGCTTTGAGGTGCAAAGCGCCGGTCTGGACCCAGCCCCGGTCAACCCCCTGGCCGTGGCGGTGATGGCTGAACAAGGCTTGGACCTAAGCCGCAATAAAGCGCAAAACGTATTTGATCTGTACCGGGAAGGCCACCTCTACACTTACGTGATTACCCTATGCACCGAATCGGAAGACCGCTGCCCCATGTTTCCGGGCATCACCAAACGTTTGCATTGGCCTTTTAGCGACCCGTCGGAATTGGAAGGCGACCATGAGCAAAAAATGGCCGCCGCCCGCCACATCAGGGATCAAATCAAACGAGAGGTACAAAGCTTCATAGCCGAGCATTCCTAGGTAGACCTGCCCCGAGGGCCGAGTGACGCCGCCAACCTGGCATGGCGCTTCTTGCTGTAAATTTCCGGCACAGCCAGGGAGTGCCAGGCAAGGCGGCCGCAAGCGCAGACCGCAGGCGTATTCTTTTATACGCCGAGGTCTAAGCGATGCCTAAAAAGCGGCCCTGCGGTGCCCGGCAAAATCACCCGGCGCAGCCAGACGCCGCAGGGCAAGGCGACCCAAGGCTTGGGCTGCCAAGGGTGTTTCAACAGGAGCATTTACCGTATGTGGGAGCACCTTGGCTACCCGGCTCGATCCGCTGCCAGCGGCACGATGGCGAACAAGGGACCCAGGCGTATTCTTTTATTCGCCGAGATCTAAACGATGCCGAAAACGCGGCCCTGCAGTGCCCGGCAAAATCACCCGGCACAGCCAGACGCCGCAGGGCAAGGCGGCAGGCGAACAAGGGACGCAGGCGTATTCTTATATACGCCGAGGACCGAGTGACGCCGACAACGCAGCCATGCGGCGCCTGGCTGCGCCGGGCTAGGGCTTAGCGCACTTGTAGGCCTTACCAATAGCCACCGCCCTACGGTTGCCTTGATATTCCTTGAGCACCACGTAATCAGCCCCCATGTTGCCCGCCCGCTGAAGCATGTCGTCCCTGGCGGTCATGCGGGCCAGGGGGGCGTTGCCGCTCTTGGAGGGCTCGCCATAACCGACAACCTCACCCATGAACCGGCAACCAGTCACCGCCATGGCATCCACCAGGGTGGCGGGCTTGGTCACCTCGGTGCTGAAAATTTTCTGGGCCGTGGGGTTGCTGCAGGCGGCCATAGCCACCAGGGCCACCACTGAAATAACCGTAAACCATAAGCTGCGCGTCATTTTTTATATTTTCCAAATTATGTTATGGCAGGCTAATTTAATAATCCCCGAACCGCCCCCCATTTACAAGACCCAATGCTTGTTTTGCCTTAAATTAAATGGCCGGGGTGGCAAGCCTTAGGATAGGCCCTTCAGGAGTCCCCCCTCCAAGCGAACGATATTGTGGCAGGTGCGTTCCAAAAGCGCCTGGTCGTGGGAAACCATAGCCCAGGACAGGTCGGATTCATCCAACACTTTTTCCATGACCGCCGCCCGCTCGGAGTCCAAGCCGTTACTGGGCTCGTCCAGGAGCAGGGCCTTGGGCTGCATGGCTAAGACCGTGGCCAGGGAGATGAGGCGCTTCTCCCCGCCGGAAAGCTGATAGGTGAGCCGCTGGCCGTAGTCTCCCAGGCCCAGGCTGTCCAAGGTGTCCGCCACAAGACGATGCACCTCATGGTGGCTTTTGCCCAGGTTCAAGGGGCCAAAGGCCACGTCTTCGGCCACGGTAAGGCAGAAGAGCTGGTCATCAGGGTCCTGGAACAGATAGCCCACTTGCCGGCGCAGCGCGCGGAAGTCTTTTTCCTCCCGGCACTGGCTGCCTCCGGTATAGACCTTGCCTTTTTGAGGGTGCAGCAGTCCCAGGCAGATCTGGAACAAGGTGGATTTGCCCGCCCCGTTGGGGCCCAGGATGCCCAGGCGCTGGCCTTGGGATAGGATGAAATCCAGGTCCTGAAAAACCGGCGGCCTGCCCGAATAGGCGAAGCTGACTCCTTCCAGGCGAATCAGTTCCATGAGATTCCGCTCCATTGCAGCAGGGCCATGATAAGCAGCACCAGGCCCGATATGAGGCAAAAGCCGGTGTCCGCCCGCCGCCAGGAAAAGTGGTCCAGCAGCCAGAAGGTTCCCCCAAAGCCCCGGCAAAGCATGGCCTGGTAAACCCGCTCCGAGCGGTCCAGGCTGCGCACCAGGAGAATGCCCACGAGCTGGGCGTATGCTTTGTAGGTGTGCAAATTGCTGCCAGGCTGAAAGGCGCGTACCTTCATGGCCTGGCGCAGGCGCTGGTACTCCTGGCGCATCACGTGCAGATAGCGGTAGAAGAGCAAAAACATGGTGACCAGCTTGGAAGGCACCTTGAGGTGGGCCAGGGCGTGAAAAATGTCGTTGACCGGACTGCTGCCCAGCAGGGCCAATAGGGCCAGGAATATGGCGTTGGCCTTGAGGGTCACCAGCAGGGCCAGGGCCAGGCCGTCGGGGTTGTAGGCCAGGCTCAGGTCCCAGGCGCTTTGCCCCAGGGACAGACGCCAGGGCAGGAACAGCCACAAAAAGGCGGTGAACAGGTTGACCGCCACCAAGCGGCTGAAAAACACCTTCCATCCCAAACGGGCCCAGGCCACCAAACCCAGGCCCAAGAGCACCCCCAGAGCGGCCATGAGCGGAGAGTAGGCCAAGGCCATGAGCAGGCTATATACGAACGCCACCACCAACTTGGCCCGGGGGTCCAGGCGGCCCACCGGCCCCAGGGCCAGGGCGTTGTCCAGGCTGGAGGCAGGGGCTACCCGCGCCGCGGCCTGGGTCTGGGTGGCGGCTTCACTCATTTAGATGCTCCCGCCATCTTGCGGGCCTTGAAATAAGCGGCCAGGCCCAGCAGGCCCACGATCCACCCCAAGCCGCCGATTATGTCCCTGAGGCTCACCTCGTTGGAGCGAAGGGCCATCTCCGCCAACTGGGCCCGTAGCGGAGCCACAGCCTGTTCCACGGCCTTTTTGATTTGGGGAGTTAAATCCTGGTTGACCGGCCCGGCCGGTGTGGCTGGCTTGGCATTCATGGTGGCCGGCGCTGCGGGTGTGGCGGGCGCTGGCGCACCCAGATCTGCCGCACGCAGCTCAAAGGTGGCCTGATGACCGGCTCCGGCGCTCAGCACCACGGTCAAAGGCGGTTTGGCCTGAGGTAGAGGCAAGGAAAAGGCGCCGTCCTGATTGGTCTTGGCCTCGGCCAGCACCTTGCCGCCAGCGTCCAGAATCTGCACCACTTGGTTGCTCACCTTGCCACCGCCGGGCATGTAGCCCTCACCCTTGATCCGACCGTCTTCCACATAGGCAAAAACGTTGATGCGGTGGGCCTGGGCCAGGCCCGCCAGGGCCAGGATCAACCCCAAGGCAACCACCGATATACTCAAACGCATATTCGCCTCACTCCCCGGTGGGCCCCATGCCCAACAGCTCGGGCTTGACCTTTTTGAGGAACGTCACCGCCACGGCGGTGATCACCCCTTCCAAAACCATGCCCGGCAGATTGGCGGCCACGATGGCCCAGGCCGCGCTTATGAAGGCCTCGCCACTGAGATAGAGGCTTAGCCCGGTAAGCGCGGCCGAAAAAAATATAGCGCAAAAGCCCGCCGCAAAAGCGGCCAGGGCCGGAGCGATCTTGCCGCCCCGGCGCATAAAAGGAGCAAAGAGGTAATAGCCCAATACCGCGGGAAGGGCCATGGTGGCGGTGTTCACCCCCAGCACGGTGAGGCCGCCAAACTGGAAAAGCACCGCCTGCAACACCAGGCCCACAAACAGGGCCGGAAAAGCCGCCCATCCCAGCAACACGCCCACCAGGCCGTTGAGCACCAGGTGGATGGAGGACGGCCCCACCGGCAGGTGGATAAGGCTGGCCACGAAAAACACCGCCGATAAAAGAGCCACCCGGGGCAGCTTGTCATAATCAATGTTCTTGAGGCCCAGGGCCAGGCCGGCGGCGCTGATCACCGCGCCACCTGCCAGCACCGGCCCGGAGAGCACTCCTTCGGAGATGTGCACCGCTTAGTTGCCCTTTTCCGAGGACAAGGCAGGATGGGCGTAAATCCAGATCACGCCCCCAAGCTCCACGTCCTTGTCCTTGCCCTGGTGTTTGATCTTGTAGCCTTCCGCAGTGTGCAGAGCCGCAAAGCCCCACCACCCCGGCCAGGGTATGCTCCAGTTGAACACCCCGTTGGCATCGGTCTTGACCAGCTGGGTTACATAAGCCCCGGACGGCGCCTTAAGTTTACCGTCCACATTGTAGAACTCCACCTCCACTTCGCCGCCCGGCAGGGGCTTGCCCTTGTAGAGCACCAACCCGCTGAAGTTGTTGCCCGCGTAGAGGCCGAATGGCTTGGTGAGGGGCACGATCTCCATGGGCAGGCCCACCGGCCCGTCCCAGCCCTCCTCGGCCCCCAGGGCATCCACGATGGTTTTGGTGTAGTGGATGATAAAGCAGTCCTCGCTGGGCTCCCAATAGGGCTGGGGGGTCATGTAGAAAATGTAGTCGCCCGGCGACTTGACCCGGTACTGGGCCTGCCAGGTGGTGTAGCCGTCCACCTTTTTTTCCTTGAGCGCGGGCAGCAGGCTGATTTTCTTGCCCTTGGCGAAAACCCCAGCCGCCTTGGGCTTGACCAGGTTCATGCCCTGACCCTCCATGGGGTGCCAAAAGCGAAAGTCCAGGTTCATCACACCGGGGCGCTCCATGAGGTTGTCGACAGGGATAACCATGCCGAAGTGGGCCAGCGCGGGTGTGGCCAGAAGCAGGCAAAGCGCAAAAACCGCCATCACAATTCGCCCAAACACCATTCCTCCCTTTCTTGAAAATCGGCCCTTGCATCAACGTGGCTAAAAAGATAAAACCCGGCCACCTTGCATGCACAAGCCGCCGGGTCTTCATTACCCTATCCTTTTTAGGAATGCCGTGTACGTGGGAAAAGGCTTCTGCCTTAGGATCTACAAAATCCTCGTAACAGCACCCTCTTAGGTGAACAGATAGCCCAGCGCCTGGTTCCTGTCAAATTATTTTTGTAACCAGGAAGCCGCTCCGGCTTAAGCAGAAAAAAAATATGCAGGCACGACGTATATATTCACTTTTATGAAGTGCTGGGCAGCGAGGCTGCACCCTTACCGCGGGGGACGGTATACTAGGACCACACTTGAGCACACCACCCATTAGTAGAGGTTAAGGAGGCGGTCATGCTCTGCGACAACCCGGCTGACTTGCAGCTACCACCCATGCTCAAGATACGCCAGATCTTCGACATCCCCCCGGCCATCGATCCGGCCACCGCGTTGGAGGGAGAGTTTGCGGCCATCAAGCACGGTCTTAGCCTGAGGCCGGGAGCCAAGGTGGCGGTGGGCGTGGGAAGCCGGGGGATCAGCGGCCTGGCCACTGTGGTCGCCGGAGTGGTGCGCTGCCTGCGCTCGCTGGGAGCGGAGCCTTTTATCATACCAGCCATGGGCTCCCACGGCGGGGCCACGGCTCAAGGGCAGATAGAGGTGCTGGCCCACCGGGGCGTGACCGAAGAGACCTGCGGCGCGCCCATCCGGGCCACTATGGAGGTGATCTCCCTGGGCGAGACCTCCTGCGGTATCCCCTTGTTCGTCAACCGCCTGGCCCAGGAGGCCGATGGCTTGGTACTCATCAACCGGGTAAAGCCGCACACCAACTTCATCGGCCCCACCGAGTCGGGCATTCTCAAGATGATGAGCATCGGTTTGGGCAATCAAGCCGGAGCCGAATATTACCACCGCCTCAGCCTGGTGCGCCCCCAGTATGAGATCCTCTCCACAGCCGGGCGCGAAGCCATGGGCCGAAGCAATTTTTTGTTCGGCGTGGCCTTGGTGGAAAACCAAAACCACGAGCTTTGCAACCTGCGCCTGGCCGGGCCGGAGCACATGGAGCAGGTGGAGACCGAGCTGATGGGTCTGGCCCGGGCCATCCTGCCCCGCCTGCCCATGGAGCGGGTGGATTTGCTAATCGTGGAGGAGATGGGCAAGGAGATATCGGGCATGGGCATCGACCCCAACGTGGTTGGGCGAGACGTGGCCGCCTACGGAGCCAGGCGCGAGAGCCCCAAGATCGCCCGCATCCACGTGCGCCGTTTGAGCGAGCACACCGCGGGCAGCGCGGTGGGCATCGGCCAGGCCGACTCCACCCTGCGCGGCTTGGTGGATGAGATCGACCAGCAGGTGACCATCATCAACTGCCTGACCGCCTGCGCCCCCGAAGCGGGCATGATTCCCCCCACCTATGACACCGACCTGGATGCGGTGGCCGCTGCCCTGATGACCATCCGGCCCTACACCCTGGATGACCTGGGCATCGTGTACATCAAAAACACCATGGAGCTGGAAGAGCTATACGCCTCGCAAGCCTTTTACGCCGCCTTGGAGGCTGATCCCAAGGTGAAGATTGCGTCCAAGGGCCTGTCCCTGGAGTTTGACCAGGGCATGCTGCGCAGCCCCTTTTAGAGGGAAGGATCAATAAAAGCGGCGCGCCACTCATGAGAGGTGGCGCGCCGTTTGTGTTGCCCTCGGTCTTAGAAGGCGCTGGCGTAGATTTGCTCCACGTCGGCCTCGGTGAGGTCCCTGGGGTTGGGCACGAACAACCGGGCCTGGGCCATGCCGCCGGCCACCAGCTTGGGCAGATCCTCGCTGCTGATGCCGTAATCGCCAAGCTTGGCGGAAAGGTTCACCGCATCCATGAGCGAATACACCGCATCCACCGACAAGGCGGCGGCCTCATAAGGCGACAGCCCCATGGTTTCCTCGCCCATGGCCTCGGCGATGTTGGCGTACTTTTCCAGGTTGCCGGTCAGGTTGTAGCTCATCACATGGGGCAGCATGATGGCGTTGGAGCGGCCGTGGGACATGTGGTACTCGGTACCCAGGATATAGGCCAGGCCGTGCACCGCGCCCAAGCCGCCGCTGGCAAAGGCCGAGCCCGAGAGGTTGGCCGCCAGCAGCATGTTGTAGCGGGCCAACAAGTTGCTGCCCTTGGCATAGGCCTGGGGCAGGTGCTTGGCGATCATGGCGATGGCCTGCAGGGAAAGTATCTCCGCATAGGGGGTGGTGTTCACCGAGACGTAGGTCTCGATGGCGTGCACCAGGGCGTCCATGCCGGTGTCCGCGGTCACCGCCGGAGGCACCGACAGGGTAAGCTCCGGGTCCAGCACGGCCAGGTCGGGCAGCAGGAAGTCGCTCAAGACCACCTTTTTGGTGTTGTCGCTATCGTCGGTGAACACCATCACCCGGGTGGCCTCGCTGCCGGTGCCCGCCGTGGTGGGCACCAAGATCAGGGGCGCGCCCTTGTTGGGCACCAAGTCCAGGCCCACGTAGTCCACCACCGAGCCCGGGTTGTTGGCCAGCACCGAGACTATCTTGGCCGAGTCCAGGGAGCTGCCCCCGCCCAGGCCCAGGCACAGGTCGTAGTTACCTTGGCGGAAAACCCCGGCGCACTGGTCGATGACCCCGGAGGGCGGCTCGGGCAGGATGCCGTCGAACATGCCCACTTCCAGGCCCGCCTCGCCCAGGATGCGCTCCACCTCCGCCGCCAGTCCCGCCTTGGTCAGGCCGGCGTCGGTCACCACCAAGGCCCGGGTGGCTCCCAGCTTCTTGGCCTCCAGGCCGACCTGGGAGATGGCTCCCCGGGCCAGCAGGGTCTTCTTGCTCGCTAAAAAGGTGCTCAGCTTGTCAGGTTCATAAAAGGTCGTTTTCACGTTCAGCTCCTTGCTACGCCGAATCTCTTGTTGAGCCACTCGGAGACGCTCCCCACGATCCCCTTGGGCAGGAAAATAATCATCAGCAATAGAACCACCCCGAATATGATCTCCGACACCCCCAAGAAGCCGGTGTCAAAGCTGATTCGGAAGTATTCCTCCAATGAAACCATTATGGCGCTTCCGGCCAGCGGGCCAAAGATATTAAACATGCCCCCCAGGATGGCCTTGAAGCAGGTGGACAGCGAAACCCCCACCCCGCTGATGGTGCCGGGGTTAATGTAGGTCACGTACTGGGCATAGAGCACCCCGCCCAGGGCGGTGAGCCCCGCGCTGAGCAAAGTGATGGCCATCTTGTAGCGGATGATGCTCACCCCCATGGAAGAGGCGGCCAGCTCCGACTCCTCGATGGCGGTCAGGGCGATGCGCATGCGGCTTTTATCGATGAGCCGCCAGATGTAAAGGGCCAGCAGCAAAAAGGC
>JAHLLJ010000117.1 GCA_020444205.1 Deltaproteobacteria bacterium
CGCTCTAGCCGGGCTGAGCTACTCCCGCGTTAGGACGGCGATTATAGCATGGGATTGCCGGCGCGGCAATTTAGACGATGGCGCGTTGACAGGTCGCCTGCCCTCTAGTACTTTACTCGAGGGCTTATTCCCAGTTATGTAAAATCTTTCCGGAGGCTTAAAGTGGCCTGTCTGGTGGTCATAGGCACCCAATGGGGTGATGAAGGCAAGGGTAAGGTGGTGGACCTTCTGGCGGAAGGCGCCCAGGCCATCGCCCGGTTCCAAGGCGGCAACAACGCCGGTCACACCCTGGTGGTGGACGGCGACAAGTTCATTTTTCATCTGGTCCCCTCTGGGGTTCTGCATGAGGATAAAACCTGCTACATCGGCAACGGCGTGGTGGTTGACCCGGAGGTGTTGCTCAGCGAGATAGAGCGCCTGGAGGCCCGTGGCGTAAAGGTGGGCCCTGACAAGCTGCGCATAAGCGAGCGCGCCCAGGTGATTATGCCCTATCACCAGGCCTTGGACCTGGCGCGGGAAAAGGCCAAGGGCAAGGAGGCCATAGGCACCACCGGGCGGGGCATTGGCCCTTGTTATGAGGACAAGGTCGCCCGGGTTGGCCTGCGCATCGTTGACTTGCTGGAGCCCGACACACTCAGGGCCAAGGTGGAGGAAAACTGCGCGGCCAAGAACTATCTGCTCACCGGCTACCTGAACAGCGCGGGCCTGCCCGCTGAGCCCATCATTGAGCAGTATCTGGAGTTCGGCAAGCGTTTGGCCCCCTTTGTTTGCGACGTGGCCGTGGAACTGGACGACGTGCTGACTGCCGGGGGCAACGTGCTCATGGAAGGAGCCCAGGGAACCCACCTGGACATTGACCACGGCACCTATCCCTATGTCACTTCGTCAAACCCGGTGGCCGGATCGGCCTGCACCGGGGCCGGGGTGGGAGTCACCCGCATGAACCAGGTGTGGGGAGTGGTCAAGGCCTACACCACCCGGGTGGGAGGCGGCCCGTTCCTCACCGAGCTCACCGACGAAACCGGCGAGTGGCTACAGAAAAAGGGCGACGAGTACGGCGCCACCACCGGCCGTCCCCGCCGTTGCGGATGGATGGACGGGGTGGTGGTGCGCCACTCGGTGCGCCTGTCGGGTATAAACGGCCTGTGCGTCACCAAGCTTGACGTGCTTACCGGTCTGGACACCATCAAGTTCTGCGTGGGCTACCGCACCGCCGAAGGCGAGGAGATACAGCGGGTGCCCGCCAGCCTGAAGCAGCTCGGCGCCTGCACCCCGGTGTATGAGGAGCTGCCCGGCTGGAGCGAGGACATTACCGGTTGCCGCACCTGGGACGAGCTTCCGGCCAACTGCCGCTCCTACTTGAAGCGTTTATCCGAGTTCGTGGGCGCGCCCTTGGCCATCGTTTCAGTGGGCCCGGGCCGCGAGGAGACCATAGCCCTGAAGGATCCTTGGGCCTAAACGTCTTCTTAAACCGCCATCCATCTCATCAGCCGGGATTGGAAGAAATTCTTCCACCCGGCTGATTTTTTTAGGATTCCATATCACCCCATGGTTAAGGTTTGCGCAGCTTTTGGCAGATGGTTTCGCTTGTGGTTAGGCTTTCGGTGACTGGAAATAAAGCCAGAGTGTTGTAGGGTATTTAATCAGGATGGTGTACAGATACACTGAAAGCTTGCCTGCTAGTTTCGGCTGGTCTGATCGGGAGCGCTGTTGATGCCGGAGAATCCAAGGGAAATGGGCTTGGATCGTGTTCTGGATGCCGCGGCCAGCGGTTTGGTGGTTTTTGACGCCGAGGGGGTGGTCAAATTCTATAACCAGGCCGCGGCCGAGCTGTTGGGGCGCGATCCCGGTGAAATGCTGGAGCGCCGCGCTTCAGAGGTGCTTCCCGACAACTGGCCAGCGCTGCGCCGGGTTCTGGAAACCGGGAAACCTCAGACCGGACGCAAGTTCAGCACCGCGGGAAATACCATTGTGGCCAACCGCCGCCCCATCATGCACGACGATGAGGTGGTGGGAGTCATCAGCACCCTCCAGGACATCAGCGAATACGAAAAGCTGCTCACCGAGCTGGATTCCTACAAGCAACTGGTTCGCCTGCCCAACGCCATTATCGAATCTTCTTTTGACGGCCTTTGGATCTGTGACGACCAAGGCAAGGTGGTGCGGGTCAACAAGGCCTCGCAACGCATCAATCGCATCAAGTCCGAGGACGTGGTGGGCAAGTCCATGGAAACGGTGGTGGACGAGGGGGTGATCGACCGCTCGGTGAGCTTGGAGGTTCTCAAGCGCCGCGAACCGGTGACCATGAAGCAGCAGTTGCCTCATGGCAAGGAGATTCTGGTCACGGGCAACCCGGTGCTGGAGCAGAACGGCCAGGTGTCCATGGTGGTGGTCAACGAGCGCGACATCACCGAACTCAACCGTTTGCAGCGCGAGCTGGAGGAGACCCGGGAGCTGAACTCCGCCTACCGTTCCCAGATCGAGTCCCTGTACCACGAGCGAGACATCCTGCGCCAAGTGGTGATCCGCTCCGAGGCCATGCAGCGGGTGCTCTCCACCGCGGTAAAGGTGGCTGAGGTGGACTCCACGGTGCTCATCCGGGGCGAGTCCGGGGTGGGCAAGGGCATGTTCGCCCGCCTGATCCACAAGGCCTCGCGTACCAAGGAGGGCGACTTTATCCGGGTGGACTGCGGGGCCATTCCCGAGGCTCTAATTGAAAGTGAGCTGTTTGGCCACGAAAAGGGAGCCTTCACCGGAGCCAGGGCAAAGGGCAAGCCCGGCCTGTTCGAGCTGGCCGAAGGCGGCACTCTTCTTTTGGACGAAGTGGGTGAGCTTCCCCTTAACGTGCAGGTCAAGGTGCTGCGTTTTTTGGAAGAGGGCGAAATGATACGGGTGGGCGGCACCCAGGCCCGCCGCATAGACACCCAGGTGGTGGCTGCCACCCACCGCGACCTGGAGGCCATGGTGGAGCAGGGCACCTTCCGGGGCGACCTGTTCTTCAGGCTCAACGTGGTGCCCCTCACCATCCCTCCATTGCGCAAGCGGGTGGAGGACATCCCGCCCTTGATCCGCTTTTTCTTGGGCGAGTTCAACCGCAAGTGCCGCACCAACAAGGTGCTTACCCCGGCGGCGGTGGACGCGTTGTGCAGCTACGATTTCCCGGGCAACGTGCGCGAGCTGTCCAACATCCTGGAGCGCCTGGTGGTGCTCACCCCAGGTGAGCGCATCGATGTGCCCGACCTGCCCGCCCAGGTGCAGGCCCCGCCCGAAAGCCGCCCCCAAGGTGAGGAGGGCTGGCGCTTGTCCCAGGCAGTGGCCGAGGTGGAGCGCCGCCTCATCGCCCAGGCCCTGGAAAAATTCGGTAGCCAGCGCAAAGCGGCCAGCCGTTTGGGGGTTAATCAATCCACTCTGGCCCGCAAGGCCAAGCGTTACGGAATCTAATGATGCTTTAAGGCATCGTGATGCTAAAAAGCATCGATAGATATATCGGCCCATAATTACACTTAAAAACAAATTTTACCTCTTTTTGTAGGGCATTATGATGCGTTAGCGCATCAGTTTCCCCTTCGTAAAAAAATACTTTGTGCCGTAATTTCAGCCCCTTGCCTGTCTTGGCTCGCCTCTTGCTTGTTTCAGCCTCTCAATATCGCGCAAGCGGTTTTCGCTTCGTGCGGCTAACAGCCATCCATGGTTTGTAAGCCGTGGTAACGCCGGTGACCGGCCGGCGCGCCGGAGCCCTTGGGGCCCAGCGTTGAAACGCACATGGGAGAAGGCCTTGGCAAAGAAGACCATTGATCAGTGGCAGGCGGTTCGCCGCAAGGGCATTGCCGCGCTGGCGTCAAAGCAAACCCCTTCATCACGCCGTTGCGCCCACGCCCCGGCCTGTGAAGGAATGAGCCTCCCCGTCCGATGTCTTGGCGACCTGGGCCGGCCTCCCATGCGGCGGCAGTAAGGAAAGCGACGTGGAGCTCATTCAAGAGATCATCATTTTTGGAACCATCAAGGGTTGTGTTTACGCCCTGATTGCCACCGGCTTCACTCTCATCTTCGCGGTGGCCGGCATCCTCAATCTGGCCCACGGCACCTTCTACATGCTGGGCGCCTATTTCACCTACACCCTGTTCTACAGTCTGGGTATCCCCTTGCCGCCGGCCATCCTGCTGGCCGCGGTATTGGTGGGGGCCTTGGGCATGCTTCTGGACCGGGTGTTTCTCAAACCCATGCGCTCCTCGCACACCTACGTGCTGGTGCTCACCGTGGCCATCGCCTTTGCCTCCCAGGAAGTCATCCTGCTCACCTACGGCTCCCAGGGCATGAACATACCCAACCTGGTGAGCGGCAGCGTGGATCTCATGGGCGTGGTGGTGAGTTGGCACCAGCTTCTGGTCGTGGCCATAACCGCGGCGGTGCTCATCTGTCTGTGGCTGGTGCTCACCCGCACCCGTTACGGCGTGGCCACCCTGGCGGTGTCCATGGACGAGGATGGGGCGCGCCTGGTGGGCATCGAAACCGAAAAGGTGTTCAACCTGTCCATGTTCGCCTCGGCCTTTTTGGCGGCCGTGGCCGGAGCGCTGATCTCGCCGGTCATGTCCATGACCCCGGAGATGTGGAACATGCCTTTGATGAAGGCTTTCGTGGTGGTGGTGGTGGGCGGCATCGGCAGCCTTACCGGCAGCATCATGGCCGCCTTCTTCCTGGGCTGGCTGGAGACCTTCACCGGGTTCGTCGTATCCCCCAAACTCACCGAGGTGGTTTCCCTGGTCCTGCTGACAGTGTTCCTGGTTTTCCGGCCCTCAGGCATCTTGGGTAGGAGGTTGCACTGATGCTGTCCTATCTGAAAACCCCGGCCCAGCGGCGCACCGCTATCTTCTACGGCCTTATCATGGTCGGGTTCTATTTCGTGCCGCTGTTCTCCGACAACTTCTACCTGCTCTCGGTGTTCACCACGGCCTACTTCTACATCATCTTCGCCACTAGTTGGGATGTGTTCGCCGGCTACTCCCATTTGATGAACTTTGGCCACGCCCTGTTCATCGGCTTGGCGGGATATCTCACTGCCTTCGTGGACCTGAACCTTGGCCTGCCGCCCCTGCTGGTGCTGCCCATGTGCGCCGTGCTCTGCGGCCTGATGGGCATGTTCATCGGCTACCTCACCCTGCGCATGCAGGGCCCCTACTTCGCCATCATCACCATGGCCTTTGCGGCGGTGGCCTACGAGTCCTCCATCATGTTCAGCGAGTACACCGGCGGCGAGGAGGGCATCCCGGGCATCAACCCGCTCACCGACTCCCTCATCGGCGACTACTATTTCGTGCTGGTGGTCATGTCGCTGATCTTTTTGTTCCTGCTGTGGTTCACCCGGGGCCGTTGGGGGCTTGTGCTCAAGGCCATCAGCCAGAACGAGGACTCGGTGCTGGCCAGCGGCATCAACACCGCCTGGGTGAAAATCCGCGCCTACTCCATCAGCGGGGCCTTGTGCGGCATCGGCGGCAGCGTCTACGCCTATTCGCTCACCCACGTGGGCCCCACCAGCATGGAGCAGGTGCTCTCCACCACCATCTTGATCATGGCCATGGTGGGCGGCATGGGTACTATCACCGGCCCCTTTATCGGGGCCCTGATCCTGGTGCTGTTCAACGAGCTTTCCCGCGACATGGAGGAGTATCGCCTGCTCATCTACACCGTGATGGTGGTGGTGATCATCTTCTTCGCCCCCAAGGGCATCATCAGCTGGGGGCAGCCCATAGCCCGGGCCTTCAAGCTGGGCAATAAGCGAGGTTAGGCCCATGACACAAGCGCGTGATTATTTGGTGGTGGAAGAGCTCACCAAGCACTTCGGGGGCCTGGCCGCGGTGGAGAAGCTGAGCTTCTCCTTGGATCGGGGCCAAATCCTGGGCCTGATCGGCCCCAACGGCGCGGGCAAGACCACGGTGTTCAACCTGATAACCGGCTTTTTGCCCGCCACCTCGGGCCGGGTGAGTTTTCGGGGCGAAAGCCTGCTGGGCAGAAAGCCCCATCAGATCGTCAACCAGGGCCTGGCCCGCACCTTCCAGCTGGTCAAGCCCTTTCCCGAGCTTTCGCTGTTCGACAACATCCGGGTGGCCTGCTACGGCCCGCGTTTCATGGGCCAGGGCCTGGACGAACAAGCGGCCCGCCATCGCATCTTGGAGGTGGCCGAGCAGGTGGGCCTGCCGGCGGATTTGGACCAGCCCGCCTCGGCCCTGGGCCACGGCGACCTGCGCCTGCTGGATATCGCCAGGGCGCTCATGGTGCAGCCGGAGCTGCTCTTGTTGGACGAGCCCCTGTCGGGACTGTCCTCCATTGAGACCCAAGCCATTGTGGAGCTGATTCGCTCTCTGAATGAGGAGGGCATAACTCTGCTGATCATAGAGCACAAGCTCAAGGAACTCATGAAGGTGGCTGATCGCATCGTGGCCATCGACTTCGGAGAAAAGCTGGCCGCCGGCACGCCCCAGGAGGTGGTCAACCACCCCGCGGTGGTGGAGGCCTATCTGGGGACCAAGGATAGTTATGGCTCTGCTTGAGATAGAAAACCTGGTAGTCCGCTACGGCAGCGCCTTGGTGCTGGACCGGGTGAGCCTGGCCATTGACAACGGCGAGTGCGTGGCGGTGATCGGCCCCAACGGCGCGGGCAAGACCACCCTGTTGCGCTCCATCAGCGCCCTCAAGGATTGGGAAGGCAAGATGAGCTTTCAGGGGCACGATCTGGGCGGGGTCACCTCCAGCCATACCGTGGCCCTGGGCATCGTGCAGGCTCCCGAAGGGCGCCACCTTTTCCCCCAGCTCTCGGTGCGCGAAAACCTGGAGCTGGGAGCTTTTCTGGCCAAGGACAAGGCCGAAAAAGACACCAACTACGAATACGTGCTGGAGCTGTTTCCCCGGTTGGGCGAGCGGCTGCGCCAGATGGCCGGCACTCTGTCCGGCGGCGAGCAGCAGATGCTTTGCGTGGGGCGCGCTTTGATGGCCAGCCCGCGCATCCTGCTGCTGGACGAGCCCTCTTTCGGCCTGGCCCCCTTGATCAAGGAGGCCATCGCTACCGCGGTGCGCCAAATCATGGGCAAGGGCACCACCATTCTTTTAGTGGAGCAGGACGCCCACATGGCCTTTGAGCTGGCCCAGCGGGTCTATGTCCTGGAAGAAGGCCACATCACCATGACCGGCACCAGCAAAGAGCTTAGCGAAGACCCAAGCATCAGGAGTTCATATCTGGGGCTGTAGGCCCCGGGGGACTTTCAACTTATTAGCAGGGAGAGGTTACATGAAAAAATTGCTAGCAGTCATGCTGATCCTGGGCCTGGCCGTAATGGCCGCGGGTCCGGCTTCGGCTGCCGACACCATCCGTATCGGCTTGTTGGCCCCGTTGAGCCACCAGGTTGGCGAGGGCGAGGTAAACGCCGCCAAGATGGCGGTTAAGCGCATCAACGACGCCGGCGGCATCGACGGTAAGAAGTTGGAGCTGTTTATCGAGGACACCGAGATCAAGCCGGAAAAGGCCATCAACGGCTACAAGAAGCTGGTCATGGTGGACAAGGTCAAGGCGGTAATGGGCGCCTTCTCTTCTGGCGTGGTGCTCTCGCTAATGGACCACGTGGCCCGCTACAAGGTGCCGTTCATCTCCACGGCTTCCTCCTCCAACACCTTCGGCGAGAAGGTGGCCAAGAACTACGACCGTTATAAATACTTCTTCCGCCTCATGCTCAATGAGACCGACCAGGTCAACGGCATGGTGGAGTTCGTAAACTCCTACCTCAAGCCCAAGCTCAACATCAAAAAGGTCGCAGTCATGGCCGAGGATGCCAAGTGGACCAAGCTCATGGGCGCCCAGTTCGTGGAGCAGATCAAGACCAAGGGCATCGAGGTTACCGACTACATCCGCTTCCCCTTCAAGGAAACCGACTTCGCCCCCATCCTGAGCCGGGTGAAGAACTCAAAGGTGGACTTCCTGCTGGAGATCAGCGCCATCGCCGACGGCGCGGTGTACATCAACCAGTGGCACGACATGCAGGGCCCGCCCATTGGCGGCTGCGACACCAGCGCCGGATCCGAGGACTTCTGGGACAAAACCAACGGCAAGTGCAAGAGCGAGACCGTGTTCATGTACGGCGCCTATGACGTGCCCTTGACTCCTAAGACCAAGCCTTTCTGGGCTGACTACATCAAGATGTACGGCAAGGAGCCCAAGTACGCCTCGGGCTTTACCTATGACGCAGTGTATATCGTGGCCGACGCGGTCAAGGCCGCGGGCAGCACCGAGCCCGACGCCCTGGTATCGGCCATCGAGAAGACCGACTACGTCGGCGTCAGCGGCCACATCCAGTTCAAGAAGAACCACAACACCATCTGCGGCACCGACGGCCGTCCCATGATGATCTGGCACCAGTGGCAGGGCAAGGGCCAGCGCCTTCCGGTCTACCCCGAGAAATACGCTACCGCCAAGTTTATCCTCCCCGCATGGTGGAACGTGAAATAAATCCCCTCCCAAGACGGTGGCGGGGGTTCGCCTCCGCCGCCGCCTTGTCAGGACACGACCCCGGGCGGACCCGTCGCGCCCCTGGGCACCGACGGGCCCTCCTGGGAACGGGCCCAAATTAGTGGAGTAAGCGTCATGCAAGAAGTTGTCATAGCCGGTTATCTGCGCACCGCCCAATCCCGCGCCCGGCCCAAGGACCCCTCCCGCGACTGGCTCTCGAGCTACCGCGCCGACGATCTTCTGGCCGCGGTGCTGCCGCCGGTGCTGGAGCAGGCCAAGGTGAAGCCCGACGAGGTGCAGGACTTTATGGTGGGTTGTTCCTTTGGGGTCAGCGAAAACTGGACCTACGGCGGCCGCTTGCCCTTGTTTTTGGCTAACATGTCCGAGCGCACTCCAGCCAAATTCCTGGACCAGCAGTGCGGCTCTTCCATGGCCGGGCTGCAAATCGGCTTCATGGAGATAGCCACCGGATTCGCCGACGTGGTGGTGGTGGGTGGCATGGAGCACATGACCCGGGTGCCTATGGGGCCGACCCTTTTCAGTAACGGCACCATCAGCGTCAACCCCCGCCTTTACGAAGAAGAGGGCTTTGCCCACTGGGACATGGACACCACCATGTTCATGGGGCTCACTGCGGAGAAGCTGCAACACCAGACCGGCTTCACCCGTGAAGACCTGGACCGCTGGGCGGTGCGCTCCCACCAGTACGCGGCCAAGGCCCAGGAAGAGGGCTTTTTCGCGGGCGAGATTTTGCCCCTGCCGGCCACGGACCCGGAAGGCAACCCTTTCATGGTAGACCGTGACCAGGCGGTGCGCCCCCAGACCACCCTGGAGGATCTGAGCAAGCTCAAGCCGGTGTTCAATGAAGACGGCGTGATCACCGCGGGCAACTCCAGCCCGCTCAACGCCGGGGCCTCGGCCATGGTGCTGATGTCCCGCCAGGCGGCCGAGGCCAAGGGAGTGAGGCCCATGGCATCGGTGCGCTCGGTGGGCTTTGTGGGCGTGGACCCCACTCTCATGGGCGAGGGGCCGGTGCCCGCCTCGCGCATGGCTCTGGACAAGGCGGGCCTCAAGGTGGAAGATATCGACTTTTGGGAAATCAACGAGGCTTTTTGCATCGTGGCCCTCAACTGCATCAAGCAGCTGGGCCTTGACCCTGAACGGGTCAACATAAAGGGCGGAGGCACCGCCCTGGGCCATCCCCTGGGAGCCACCGGCGTTCGCCTGGTAGGCACCCTGGCCCGCATCTTGGAGGAGAAACAAGCGCGTTGGGGTGTGGCCAACGCCTGCGTGGGTGGCGGCCAGGGAGTGGCCACCCTTATCGAGCGCCTTGGCTAGATTCGGCGCGCCGGGAGATGTCGTAGGTTATGAATAAAGTTTGCAGCCTTGAACAGGCCCTGAGCCGGGTGAAGCCCGGCGACACGGTGATGGTGGGCGGCTTTGGAGTGCCGGGCACGCCTTTCACCCTGTTGGACGGCCTGCGCAAAGGCGGTGTCAACGAACTCACCGTGGTCAAGAACGAGGCCAACGAAGACCACATGGGAATCTCCAAGCTGATAGAAGCCGGCTTGGTGCGCAAAATGATCACCACCCACTTGGGCCTCAACAAGACGGTCATCGGCATGATGAACCGGGGCGAAGTGGAGGTAGAGTTCTACCCCCAGGGAATCTTGGCCGAGAAAATAAGGGCCGGTGGTGCCGGGCTGTTCGGCCTGCTTACCGACATAGGCATGGACACCGAGCTACTTTCGGCCACCAAGCAAACCATGTGGTTCGAGGGCCGGGAGCTGATCGTGGAGTCGGCCATAAAGGCCGACGTGGCCCTGCTGCATGCCGCCAAGGCCGACCGCTTCGGCAACCTGATCTATGCCAAGAGCGCCATGAACTTCAACCCGGTCATGGCCACCGCCGCCACCACGGTAATCGCCGAGGTGGAGGAGCTGGTGGAGATAGGTGACCTTGACCCTGAGCACGTGCATACGCCCGGCGCCTTTGTAGACCACGTAGTTCTCCTGGAAGAGCTCAGCGAGGAGTATGGCATCCTTGAGCACCACATCATATAAAGAGAAAATCGCCGCCCGCGCGGCCCAGGAGATCAGCGAAGGCAAGGTGGTCAACTTCGGCATTGGCATTCCTACCCTGATTGCCAAGTTTCTGCCGCCGGAGGTCCAGTTTTTTGTGCACGCGGAAAACGGTGTTTTGGGCATGGGCGGCCGCTGCCCCAGAGGCGAAGAAGACCGCAATCTCATCGACGCGGGCGGGGCCTATGTGGAGCTGGTGCCGGGTGCCTCGTTTTCCGATAGTGCGCTTTCCTTTGCCATGATCCGCGGCGGCCGCCTGGACGTGGCCTTTTTGGGCGCCCTGGAGGTCAGCGGCAAGGGAGATCTGGCCAATTGGATCATTCCCGGCAAGTATGCGCCGGGCATTGGCGGAGCCATGGAGGTGGCTCAAAAGGCGCGGCGCTTGGTGGTGGTGACCAACCACAACGACCGTGCGGGCAATCCCAAGATCGTGGAGGAATGCACCCTGCCGCTGACCGGCAAGGCCTGCGTGGACCTCGTAATCACCGAGATAGCGGTGATGCGGCCCACTCGGCGCGGCCTGCTTTTGCAGGAGATCGCCGAGGAGGTGGACCTGGAAGAGGTGCGCCAGCGCACCGGCACCGAACTTATTCTACCGCCCGAAGGTCCCGACAGTTTCTAACGAGGCCACACTGCATCATCTCAACCATTGCATAAAAAAGAGGCGGCCCAGCATGGGGCCGCCTTTGCCTTTTTCGGTGTCGCGTTTCAGCTTAGGTAGCTGCTGATCGCCTCATAGAAAACCCGCACTCCGGTGAACAGCACCTCGTCATCCACGTCAAAGTGGGGCGAATGCAGAGCCGGCTCGCCATGGCCGTCGCCGCAACCCAGGCGCACTATGGCTCCGGGAACATTTTGAGTGAAAAAGGCGAAGTCCTCGGAGCCGGTCACCGGTGGTGAGTGGTGAACCTTGTCCAGCCCAACCACCCTGCCGGCACACTGCTCCATGAACTCGACCACCTGGGGGTCGTTCAGGCAGGGCGGAAACACCTCTTCCACCTCAAGCTCGCACTCCACGTCAAAGGTTTCGGACAGGCCGCGCACCATGCGCCGCAGTTGCTCGCTCAGTTCTTTTTGCACAGTCGCATTCATGGCCCGCATGGTGCCGGCCAGTTCGGCGGTTTCGGGAATCACGTTGAGCGCTGAACCTGCACGGAAACGGCATACGCTGAT
>JAHLLJ010000118.1 GCA_020444205.1 Deltaproteobacteria bacterium
ACGCGCGGCGCAACAAGCTGCCGCTCAAGGTGATGGACGTGGCCCAACTGGTGCGAGCCTCCCTGGACGACTAATGCAACTTTACCGGCTGGGAAAGGTTACCTGGCAAGACTCCCAGCTGGCCTACCATGCCCTGGCCTATCTGGGCCGTGAGGGCCTTATCCTATGCTCACCCGCAGAGCCCTATGTCTCCGTTGGCTATTTCCAGGACCCTGCCCAGGAGCTGGACTTGGAGCACTGCCGCCGCCAAGGCCTGCCGATTTTTCGCCGGGAGGTGGGTGGCGGCGCGGTGTATCTGGACCAAAACCAGGTTTTCTGGCAGGTGGTGCTCAGGCGCGACCATCCCTTGGTCAGCCTGAACCGCGAGGTTTTTTACCGTCGCTTTTTGGCTCCAGTGGTGGGAGTGTACCGCGCCCTGGGAGTCGGGGCGGGGGTGGCCCCGATCAACGACGTGGCCGTGGAGCGGCGGCGCATCGCGGGCACTGGGGCAGGGGAGATCGGCGATTGCGTGGTGTTCGTGGGTAACCTCATGCGCCGCTTCGACTGTGCAGCCATGGCTCGGGCTTTGCGCGCGCCGGACCCTGAGTTCCGCCGGAGCTACCAAAAATACATGGAAAATGAACTGACCACTCTGCGCCAGGAGCTTGGTCAACAGCGGGAAGCCGCGCTTAGCGATGAGCAGCTCTATGACCTGCTGGCCAGCGAGTTCGCTTCGGTCATGGGCGGCCTGGAGCCTCGCGGCATTGATGATGAGCTGCGCCAGTCCATGGAGCGCCTAGGGAAGCGCATGCTCTCTCCGGAATGGACTTACCATTCCCGCAAGCCCAGGCCCCACCGCAAGGTCAAGGTGCGGGCGGGGCTGTATCTGCATCATTGGCAACAGGAGGCGCCCCAGGGGATGGTGGAAGCGCGCTTCACCAGTCTGGACGGCAAGGTGCTTGAGGTGAGCTTGGGGGAGGGGACAGGAAAGTCGGCCCTGCCAAAGGTGGCTGATTATATAGGCCACAGGGTGGAATCCCTGACCAAGGCGCTGTCGGAAGTGGTACAGGCCAAGCCCTAAAACCGGTGGCGACTAAAAGGAGAGCCAGCCATGTGGCTGACTCTCTTTTTTAGCGCCAAGGATGATTGGCGTGCGTGCCCTTTACGGGTCAGGCGCCAAGGCCGCCACTCAACAGTTGCACACTGACCACCTCTCCCTGCTCCAGCGAGTCCCTGCCTTCGGGAATGGCAGCCACCGCGGTTGCCCGGGCCAGGGCTTTCAGGCGGCTGCGTTTGGGCAGGGGGTGAAATAAGGGCAGGTCATCGGCCAGGCTCAAGGTGCCCTGAAAAAAATCCGTCCATTCTTTGTCGCCGTCGACGATGTCTTGCGCAAGCTGGGCATTGACTCTGGGAAGGCCGGGGTTGGCATGGCCGGAGAGGGCCAGAATGCCCGGCAGGGCTATCTGCAAAAAGCCCATGAGGTTGGAGGGCGGCCCGCCGGGCAGGATGAACACCGGCTTTTGCTCCAGCAAGCCAAATCCCACCGCCTTGCCCGGACCTATGCGTATACGGTGAAACACCTTTTTCCAGCCGAGCTCGCCCAGCACCTGGGCCACTATGTCGTGGTCGCCCCGCCAAGCGCCTCCGCTGGTTATCATGACCTCGGTTTCCTGGTGCATTTTGCGCATGGCCTCCAGCATGGCATCATGCGTGTCGCCCACGATGCTCAGGCTGGTTTGCATGCCATACTGCCGGCAGAATCCGGCCAAGGTCACTATGTTGCTGGCGTAGAGCTCGCCTTGCTTGAGCGGGTTGCCGGGCAGTACGATCTCGTTACCCGTGCCCAAAATACCCACCCGGGGCAAGGCATACACCGGGATGCGGTCATGGCCGGCTGCTGCCAGGAGCCCGGCCATGACTGGCGAAATGCTTTGTCCAGCCTCCAGGATCAACTTCCCGCGGGCTACGTCGCCGCCCGCCCGCAGTATGTTCTTGGCCGTGTCCGCGAAGGTCTCAATCACCACTTCACCCTCGTCGCGCCGGGTGAACTCCTCGGAGACCACCGCGTCCGCGCCGCTGGGAATACGCGCACCGGTCAGCACCCTGACCGTGGTGCCAGGTTTTACCGTAAGCACCTCTTGGTCGCCGGCGGCCATGCTTCCCGCCAGCTTCAGGCGAACCGGGCTTTGCGCCGTGGCATGGGCAACCTCATGGCTCAGCACCGCATATCCGTCCTTGCGCGAGGTGGACTGGCTGGGAGAGTCCACCGTGGCCAACAAGTCCTGGGCCGCCACCCGGCCCAAGCTTTCCAGCAAGGGGATTGTTTCCTGCGGCAGGGGGCGCACGGTTTCCAGGGTCAAGCGCAGGGCATCTTTCAAACCTAGTGACAGGCTCGCCATGGCATCCTTCTTATATGCTGTCTCGGCACGGGGGCGGTCGGTTAAACAGCCGGTGCGCAGGCTTTTCAACTTGGCCGAAGGCCGTTCATATCGCGAACCCCATCAGCCCCGCATACCGGTAATAATGTCAAAGTTCCTCGGTATTTAATCATCAAGTAATGGGCTTTACAAGGCCTTTGCAACGGGCTAGAATCCGCCCCATGCAATATCCCCTCAAGCCGCTATGTATTGTACATGTGCGGGGCAGCCGCATCAGCCAGGAAACCGTGCAATTTGCCGATGAGCGGGCCTTGAGCCTTTGTGTGGGCGGCCAAGTGCTCACGGTGCTCATGGCCACCCCTGGCCTTGAGCGCGAACTGGCCGCCGGCTACGCCCTCACCATGGGCTGGTCGCGGCCCAGCGACAGCCCGCCACGGGTAAATTTTCATCCAGGCCAAGGCCAAGTGGAATTGGATCTGGATGTTTCGCCAGCCCAACTGGGCGTGGTGCGCGCGGCGGGCGGCGGCTTGTTGGGTCCAACCGAGGCCGATCCCCTTGCTGCCGCCGGTGAGATCGAGCTGGCTGTTTTGCGAAACCTCACCAGCGAGCTCGGCAAAGCCCAGGTGATATACCCGCTGACCCGGGGAACCCACGCGGCTGCCCTTTTTAACGCGCAGGGCAAAATGCTGGCCCATGCCGAGGACGTAGGCCGTCACAACGGATTGGACAAGGCCGTGGGCTTGGCTTGGCTGAAAGGCACGCTTTCCAAAGCCGCGGCCCTTGCTCTCTCCGGGCGCTGCAGCCTGGAGATGGTTTTAAAATCAGTGCGGGCGGGAGTGGGCGTGGTTGCCAGTGTCTCAGCTCCCACGGTTCCGGCCGTGGAAGCGGCTGAGCGTTTGGGCCTCACCCTGGTCAACTGCTCCGGCCCGGAAGAATTGAAAATCTATACCCACCCCAGGCGCATCACCGCTGACGGCCAGGCATTGCCCCCACCGTAAATAAGGCGGAGCACGGCAGCAAAGGGCTCCTTGCTTAAGCCGGGTCCCAGGCCGAGACAGCGATCTCTTCGTGGTAAATAAGTTGAATGCGGACTTTTTCCCCTGCCTTTAACGGGCCTGAGTTTTCCGGGACAATGATCAGGCAGTTTGCGTCACGCATGGATTTGAACACCGATGATTTTTGATCGCCCGTGGTGGATACGTGAAACTCTCCGCCTTGCAGGGAGAAGCATCCTCTTAGAAGGCGCAGGTTTTTGGTGGGCTTCTTATTGATGGGCTCGTCGAGTATGGCTTGGGCCACTGGCTTGAACAGTTTTTGGGCGCCCATCAAACTTAAAAGCGCGGGCCGCACAAACTGAATAAAAGAGGTCATGGCTGAAACCGGGTTTCCCGGGAGGCTGAAAAACAGCTTGTTGCCCAATACGCCAAAAGAACACGGTTTGCCGGGCTTGACATTGACCCGATAAAACTTCATTTGCACCCTAAGGTCCGCATAGGCGTCCTTGACAAAATCGTACTTGCCCATGGAGCCACCGCCGGTGGACAGAATCACATCGGCGTCCAAAGCCTGGTCCAGCAGCTGCCGAACCTCTTGCAACGAGTCCTTGGCTATGCCCAGAGGCTTGGGCAAGGCGTTGCACTTGGCCACCTCGGCGCACAGGGCATAGGCATTGACATCCCTCACTTTACCCGGTTCCAGCTTTTGGCCGATAGGGGCCAACTCGTCGCCGGTGGAGATTACGGCCACCGTGGGCCTACGATAAACTTCGACGGCGTCGCGATTGACAGAGGCCAGGATGCCCACGTCCGCTGCGTTAAGGCGGTCGCCCTTTAGCAGAACCTTTTCGCCCTTTTTAATGTTTTCTCCGCTGCACCGGTAGTTTTCGTACCTATCAACCCGCCGGAATATGTTGACGTAGCCGTCCTGCTCTAAGGTGTCCTCGAACTGAACCACCGCGTCCGCTCCTGGTGGAATAGGGGCTCCGGTCATTATCCTGATGGCCGTCCCCGTGGAGACCTGTTTGCCCTCCGCCAAAGCTCCGGCCTGTATCTCCCCCACGACCTTCAATTGGACCGGCGTATCTTGGCTAGCGCTGTAGGTGTCCTCGGCGATCACGGCATAACCGTCCCTGGCTGAAGAGTCCATCGGCGGAATCATGTTGTCGGCTACGATGTCCTCGTAGAGGAAGCGCTTGACCGCCTTGAAGATGTGGATGCTTTCCGGGCCCAGAGGGGTGACGGATGTCAGGATGATTCTTTGAGCCTCTGCCAGGGAGACCGTTTTGGGGGTATGAATCATGCGGGCCTGAATCCTTGTGGTCGATTAGGAAACGTCATGATGCTAATGCCTGCCAACCAGAGGGGTAAGTATACTTCACGCGCCGCCCGCCATACCAATAGGGATTGGGACTAACTGCGGCGTTCCAAAGGGCGGGATGCGGCCCCGCTCGATCCCTAGAGAAGTTTGCCGGGCGCTGTGGCCCGGCAAACATGATCATTTGGTTTTACGCCGCCATTTGGCTCAGCTGGCTTTGCCTTTGGCGGGCAGAGCACGCTCTTGCGGAGGCAGGGGAGGGGGAACCGCTTCGCCGCCGGAAAGCTCCTGAACGGCCGAGAAGCGTGAAGGGCAGGCTTGGTAGCAGGTGCCGCAGCGTATGCATTTGTCCTGGTCTATCACATGGACCTGGCCCTTGGCTCCCTCGATGGCCTGCACCGGGCAGCGCCGCGCGCAGATCATGCAGGCCTGGCATTTATCCGGGTCGATGTAGTAGGACAAAGGCTCGCTGATCAGATGCTCGATCTCCTCCAGGGTGAACAAGCCATCATACTGATCCTCGCTCTTGAGCGGGGTGCCTAGCTTTTCCCGTTCGGTGATTTTGATGTAAGGGATTAGCTTGCGCACCGCCTCCAGCTTGGCCTTGACCTCTATGGGGTCCAGGCCCTCGCCCACGGCCAGCGGCCCCAGATCGCGCACCGTGCGGTTGAACTTATCCACCTCCCTGGAGAAGAGCAGGCCCTCGCCCGAGGACATAAAGGCCACGTTGAGCCTTTCCGGGTTAAGCCCAATGTGCTCCAGAATTCTCTTGCAAAGCAAAACCGTGTTAAGGGCGTGATAGTTACCGTGGGTGATGTAATTGCACTCGCCCAGGCGGCACCCGCCTATGAACACCCCGTCCATTCCCTTGGAAAAGGCCCGAAGTATGAACTCCAGGTCCACCCTCCCGGAACACATGACGCGGATGATCCTCATGTCAGCCGAATATTGTAGTCTGGAAACTCCAGCCATATCTGCTGCGCCGTATGCTCACCAGTGGCAGAGGAACCCCAGAATCATCGGCTTGAACTTGCTGCTCGAGCTCATAGTTCCCCACCTCCTTTCCCGGTTGGTGTGGACATCATTGGTTCACCGCCGCGTCGATCTGCTCAAGGATGTCCTCTTCCTCGGCAGCATAGGCATCGATCTGGCTGAACATCTCTTCGTCGGTAAAGTGTTTGAGGTACACCGCCCCGGTGGGGCAGCATGAGTTGCAAAGTCCGTCGCCCTTGCACAGGACCGGGTTGACCACCGCCTTGGGTCCGGCCTTGGTCTTGCGCATTTCAATGGCCTCGTAAGTGCAAGCCTCCACGCAAGCGCCGCAGCCCATGCAGGCGCTTTGGTTTACCTCGCAGACCGATCCGGAGACGGTCACGATGTCGTGGGAGAGCATGGTCAGGGCACGCCCGGCGGCGCCGTAGGCCTGGTTGATGGTTTCGGGGATGTGCTTGGGGTAGTGGGCGATGCCGCACAGGTACACGCCCTGGGTGGCGAACTCCACCGGCCTGAGCTTGACGTGGGCTTCCTTGAAAAAGCCGTCTTCGCCCACTGCCGCCCCGAAGAAACCAGATATTTCCTCGTTGTCCTCGCCGGGCACCACCGCCGCGGCCAGGGCCAGGTAGTCGGCGTCTAGGGCGATATCGTCGCCCAGGATATAATCCGGCAGCGAAACCCTGAGCACCGGCTTGCCTTCATCGTTATCGGTTGCTTCCACCTGGGGGGGATTTTCCGGCTCGTAGCGCACGAAACGCACGCCCTTTTCGCTGGCCTCGCGGTAGTAGTCTTCCATGAGGCCGTAGGTGCGCATGTCCCGGTACAGGATGTACACGTCCCGCTCGGGCTTGAGCTCCTTGAGCTTGAGGGCGTTTTTCACCGACTCGCCGCAGCAGATGCGGCTGCAGTAGTTACGCTCTTCATTGCGGCAGCCCACGCATTGGATCATCACCACGGAGTCGGCTTTGGCCAGCTTTTCATCTTCTTCGGCAATGCGCTCTTCCAGCTCCAAGTGGGTGAGCACCCGCTCGTCCTCGCCGTAAAGATATTCGCTGGGCTGGTACACCCCCGCGCCGGTGGCCACCACGGTGACCCCGTGCTTTATCTCCACCGGGCCCCGGGTGGTGTCCAGCTTAGTTACGAAGTTGCCTACGTAACCGGTGGCCTCGGTTATGGTGGCCCCGGAGTACACGCGCACGGCCGGGTTCTTGTAGACCTTGGTGGCCAGCTCGCTCACAAAGGCCGGTACGTCCAGGCCGTCCAGGGTGTGATGAATCTTGCGGGCCAGGCCGCCCAGCTCGGCGGATTTTTCCACCAGGTAGACCTCGTGCCCCTGCTCGGCAATGGACAGGGCCGCGGTCATGCCCGCGATGCCGCCGCCCACCACCAAGGCGGTCTTGTTCACCGGCAGGTCGATCTCCTGCAAAGGCTCCAGCAGGCTGACCCGGGCCACGGACATGCGGGTGATGTCCTGGGCCTTTTTGGTGGATATCTCCTTTTCGCGAGAGTGGCACCAGGAGCAGTGCTCGCGGATGTTGGCCATGTCGTAGTAGTATTGATTCAGGCCCGCCTCGCGCAGGGTGTCGCGGAAAAGCGGCTCCAGGGTACGCGGCGAGCAGGCCGCCACCACCACCCGGTTGAGCCCCTTTTCCTTGATGGTGTCGGTGATCTCCTTGGCACTGTTGGTGGCGCAGGAGAAAAGTTGCTCTTGGGCGTGCACCACGCCCGGCAGGGTTTTAGCGAACTCCACCGTGGCCGGCACGTCCACCACCCGGCCGATGTTGGCCCCGCAGTGGCACACGAACACCCCGATGCGCGTCTCCTCGCCGGTAACGTCCTTTTCCTCGGGATACTCGCGCTCCCGGGTCAGCTTGTCCCGGCGGTAGTCCAGCAGCTCGCCGGTCTGGCTGCCCGCGCCGCTGGCGGTGAACACCGACTCCGGAATGTCCATTGGCCCCTGGAAGGCGCCGCTCACGTACACACCGGGGGCGCCGGTGTTCATGGGATTGAAGGGAGTGCCTTTGCAGAAGCCGTGTTCATTGAGTTCCAGGCCGAACATCTCGGCCAGGCGCTGGTTGTCCTCTGGCGGGTTCAGCCCCACCGAGAGCACCACCATGTCGAACTCTTCTTGCTTGACCCCCTCGTCGGGGGTGGCGTAGCGCACGATCACGTTGTGGTTGTCGGGGTTTTCGCCCACGATGCTGACGTAGCTGCGGATGAAGCGAGTGTCGGTTAGCTGCGAGGTGTTTTGATAGTAGCGCTCAAAGTCCTTGCCATAGGAGCGCACGTCGTTGTGGAACACGGTGCATTGGGCGTCGGCATTGTGATCCTTGGTGAGCATCACCTGCTTTTGGGTGTAGGTGCAGCACACGCTGGAGCAGTAGCTGTTGTCGCCCTCGGTAATCCGGCGCGAGCCTATGCACTGTATCCAGGCCACGTTGCTGGGGTGTTTCTTGTCGCTGGCCCTGAGGATCTCGCCCTCATAGGGGCCGGTGGCGCACATGAGCCGCTCGTAGTCCATACTGGTGACCACGTTGGGGATGCGGCCATAGCCGTACTCTTCCTTTACCGCTGGGTCGTATACGTCGTAGCCCGGGGCCAGCACCACGGCTCCCACCTTGATCTCGAGCTTTTCGGGCTTGTGGTGGAAGTTGATGGCGCCTGCCTGGCAGACGTTTTCGCAGATGCGGCATTTCTTTTCTTTAAGGTAGATGCAGCTCTCGTCGATATAGGCGATCAGAGGAATCGCCTGGGCAAAGTAGATGTGCACCGCTTTGTTGTCGGAGATGCCCTGGTTGAACTTGTCCGGGTACTCCACCGGGCAGTACTCCACGCAGGTGGTGCAGCCCGTGCAAGCCTCCTCGTCCACGTAGCGTGGCTTCTTGATAAGGCTGACTGTGAAATCGCCTACGCCTCCCTCCACCTTGTCTATCTCGGTGTAGGAGAGAACCTCTATGTTTGGATGCCGGCCGACCTCGACCAGTTTAGGCGAGAGTATTCACATCGAGCAGTCATTGGTGGGGTACGTCTTGTCTAGCTGCGCCATGTGCCCACCAATGGCTGGAGATTTTTCCACCAGATATACCCTGTAGCCGGCCGTGGCCAAATCCAGGGATGCCTGGATGCCGCTGATGCCGCCGCCCACGACCATCACATCGCCGTATTCACCGATTCCCGGATTCTCGCCCGGTTGCTGAATCTGTTCTTCCGACATGGGCAAATGTTCCCCTTTCCATATTCCCGGTGATTTTGCGCCGGGACCATATCAGCCTTGTCGGCCGCTTATGCTCTCTTGCCGCCTATGGTCATCCCCGGTGGCCCTACAGCGCCTCGGCCACGATCTCGGTGATGTCCTTGATCTCGATGGCCTCCTCAGCCTCCAAGGTGATCTTGCTGTCTTGGAAGTTGGCGATGCAATAGGGGCAGGCAGTGGCCAGCACATCCGCATCCAGGTCCAGGGCCTGTTGCAGGCGTAGGTCGCTAAAGCGCTCTCCCTTGGGGGTTTCCATCCAGATGCGGCCCCCGCCTCCGCCGCAGCATAGGCTGGCCTTGCGCGAGTCGGGCAATTCCTGGCGGCTCAGGCCCGGCACGCTGTCCAGCACCGAGCGGGGTTCGTCGTACACTCCGTTGTGGCGGCCCAGATAACAGGGATCGTGGTACGCCACCTTTTTGGCGAAATCGCCGCTGAAGCTCAGACGGCCCTCGGCGATGAACTCACTGATGAGCTGGCTGATGTGCACCACTTCGAAGTTGACGGCGAAATCAGGGTATTCGTTTTTAAAGGTGTGATAGCAATGGGGCGAGGACACCAATATCTTCTTCACCCCGTTGTCGATGAAGGCCTTGATGTTTTCCCGGGCCAGGCGCTTGAACAGCTCCTCGTCGCCGGTCTTGCGGATGCTTTCGCCGCAGCAATTTTCTTTGTCGCCCAGGATGCCGTAGTCCACTCCCGCGGCGTTGAGAATCTTGGCCGTGGCCTCGGCCACCTTTTTCAGGCGGGGGTCATAGGCAAGGTAGCAGCCAGGGAAGTACAGGTACTCCGTGCCTTCGCTATAGGCGTTGACCCCCAGGCCCTGGGCCCAGGCTCCCCGGTTTTTGCGCTCCTCGCTCAGGGGGTTGCCCTCGCCGATCAAACTGCCGCTGATGGTGCGGATGGGCTTGACCGAGGTGGGGAACACGCCATACTCGGTGGCGATGCGCCTGAGGGCCACGCCCGAGTCGATCTGCTTGACGTCGCGGGGACACTGCTGGGGACAGCGCCCGCAGGTGGTGCAGAGCCAGATGTCCTCGCTCTCGATGTCGGTCATGCCGAAGGTGGCTTGACGCACGATCTTGCGCATGGAAAAATCGCGCACCCGGTTCCAGGGGCAGACCGCGTCGCACAGGCCGCACTGGAAGCACCGTTTAAAGGCATCGCCGCCGCTGTCTTGGATTACCTCTACAATTTCCTTGTAGTCGGCTACGTTCTCCACTGTCCGTGCCTGTCCTTCCGCCGGGAGTTAGGATTTCTTCTGTTGGGACAACCGGGCCACGGCGTCCTGCACCTTGTCCAGGCCGAACTTGTCGGCCAGGGATTCCAGCCCGATCTCCATGTCCTCCAAGGAGGCTTCCTCCTCCTCATCGACCTCGATCTCGCGTTCCTCGTAGGTGAGTACGTCGTTGAGGCACCATTTGACGCACATGGGCTCGTCCTCGCCCTCGCACATGTCGCACTTGAGCGGTAGGCCAGAGTCGGGGTCCTTGAACAGATCACGAGAAGGGCAGGTGGCCCGGCAGAAGGTACACTCGTCGTATTCCTTGCCGTCTATGATGTACTTGTCACGGCCCATGCATTCGGCGGGGGTGTACTCGCCGGCGAACACCGGGAGCCAGATGTCCTTCAAGCGGTGGGTGATCACCTGGATACGCGATTTGGCCGGGTTGATGCTGCTGTACTTGGGCTCGGCATGGTAGGCGGAGCATATAATCTCGCACCCGCGGCAGCCGTTGCAGCGATCGGCGTCGACCTTGATGGTTTTGATCGTCTTCTTAATCTTCGCCATCTTTTAAAATGCCTCTCTTGATCAGTTCGTCGGCGACGTAATCCAGGTCCAGCTCGTGCAGCCGCTCCTTGGTGGGGATGCCGTCGTAATTCCAGCCCTTGAATTTGTAATAGGTGGTCAGAAGTTCCTCTTCCAACTCGGGGAAGCGCTTTTTCCAGTGATCCTCAGGCGGCTTCTCATCCTTGCGGGACATGCCTCGCAGGTTGTTGAAGGCCCGGTGCAGGTTGCGGCTGCGGTTCACGATCTTTTGGAGGCCTTCCTCGTCCACCTCCATACCGGTCAGGGCCGTGACCAGCCTGGGGTAGTTGTGGATGTGGTAGGGGGGCTTTAAGCAGAACGAGCCCATGCCCGCGCACAGGCACAGGGCATCGTCAATGTTGTGCAGCATCTCCATCCAGTCCACGATCTCCGAGGCGATCTCCGGGGTGGGGTAGTAGGGGATGGCCTTTTCCCCCCGGGTCTCCCATTCCTTCAACCACTCCTTGTAGCGGTCGTCTGGCAGCTGGGGCCAGTCCTCCACGAATCGTTCGCGCTGCTCCATCTTGGGGAAGGCCGCCTGGGGCCAGTTGCCCTCGATCTGGGTGATGCTGATCTTTTCGTTGGTGGAGTACATGAGGAAGTACAACGGGTCGAGCATGCCCAGCTTGATGGGTAGCTGCTCGTGCTTTTTGATGTTGTTGTGGGCGAATTTTTCGGCCTCAGGGCCCAGGGCCTTGGCCGCCCAGTAGGTGCCGTCGGCCAATAGGTTGCCCACCTTGCCCTCGCGGTGGACCACCTTGTCCAGCATCCAGAAGAAGCGGCCTTCATTGTCCTCGGGGCAGCCCTCGAAGTCCTCGTCGGTGAGGACGCCCGCCTCTTTGAGCTCCACGCCAAAGGCCAGGATCTGGGGCATGGAGAAGCCGTCCACCCCGTACTCGCTGGCTTTTTGGGCGATCTGGAAGCCGAAGTCCAAGTTGTCTACATAGGCGGCCATGGCGTAGGTGAGCTTGGAGAAGCACTTCATCATGTAGCGGGGC